>CABSEG010000050.1 GCA_902476645.1 uncultured Lachnospiraceae bacterium
TTGCTGGATGTCATGCTTCCAAAGCTGACCGGGTTTGAGGTGTGCCAGCAGATTCGGGAATTTTCTTCAGTTCCGGTGGTGATGCTGACGGCAAAGGGAGATGACATGGATAAGATTCTGGGGCTGGAATACGGAGCGGATGATTATATCACAAAGCCTTTTAATATTCTGGAAGTGAAAGCAAGGCTAAAGGCAATTATGAGAAGAACCGGCAGAAAAGAGCCGGTGGAGGACAAAAGCAAGGTTGTCCAGGTGGGTGATCTGGTTTTGGACTGTGAAGGACGTAGAGTCAGCATAAGCGGAAAGGAAATTAACCTGACAGCCAAGGAGTTTGACGTTTTAGAGCTTTTGATTTTTAATCCCAATAAAGTATTCAGCCGGGAAAACCTGTTAAATTTAGTCTGGGGGTATGAATATCCCGGAGATGTGCGCACGGTGGATGTACATATCAGAAGGCTGAGGGAAAAGATTGAGGAAAATCCCAGTGAACCCAAGTATGTACATACCAAGTGGGGGGTTGGATACTATTTCCAGTATTAAGGTGATGTGAGTTGAAAAAGCTGTTAAACCATACATTTTTGAAAAAATATTTTAAGAGTCTGCAGTTTCGGATGTTTGCTATCTTTGTGCTGGTTGGCTTAACACCGATTATACTGATCAAGTCCGGGATTTTGAGAAGCTATGAGAAACAGGCCATAGTCCAGAGAGGAGAGAAGGTGCAAAGCCAGTGTGATCTCATCGCCAGTGAGCTAAGCGATTCCCAATACATAAAAGGGACCCCATCGGATGTGGTGGAGCGAGAACTGGCACAGTTGGCCAATCTCTACAGTGGCAGGATTGTGGTGGCCAATAGTCAGTTTCGGATCATCAAGGATACTTACGGACTGGATGAGAACAAAGTGATTGTCTCTCAGGAAGTGTTAAAGTGCTTCCGGGGAGAAAACACGCTTCATTATGATCCGGAGAGCCAATTTATCGAAACCACCGTTCCGGTAAAGGACTCCGTGACCCAGGAAATCATTGGAGTTATGATCGTCAGCACGCCGACTCAGGATATTGAAGAGAGCAGAGAGGAGCTTGGAAAAACGGTTTTTTGGCTTCAGGTTGCCATGGCTGTGGTGGTTATAGGTATCGGTTTTTATGCGGCCAGGATTTTGGTGCGCCCTTTTGGGAAGGTTACCAGATCCCTGGAGGAAGTAAGCGGAGGGTTCCTGGAAGAGGACATTTCGATTTTAGATTATACGGAGACACAGATGCTCTCAGAGGCCTACAACCGGATGTTAAAGAGAATGAAGGTATTGGATGACTCCAGGCAGGAGTTTGTATCCAACGTTTCACATGAGCTGAAAACGCCCATTACCTCTATGAAAGTCCTGGCTGACTCTCTTTTGATGCAGGAGAATGTGCCAGCCGAGCTTTATCAGGAATTTATGCAGGATATTGCAGAGGAAATCGACCGTGAGAACAAGATCATCAACGACTTACTTTCCCTGGTGAAGATGGACAAAAAGGCATCGGATGTAAACATTCAAGAGACAAATATTAATGAACTGTTAGAGTTGATTGTAAAACGTCTGCGTCCTATAGCGGCCAGAAAGAATATTGAGCTTTTGGTGGAAAGCTTTAAGCCGGTGACAGCGGAGGTGGACGAGACAAAGCTGACTTTGGCCATTTCCAATCTGGTGGAGAATGCCATTAAATATAATAAGGAGGACGGCTGGGTTCACTTATCCATTAACTCTGACCATAAGTATTTCTATGTACGGGTGGAGGATTCCGGTATCGGAATTCCGGAGGAAGCCCAGGAGCATATCTTTGAGCGGTTTTATCGCGTGGATAAGTCCCACTCAAGAGAAATCGGCGGGACGGGGCTGGGACTCGCCATTACCAGAAGCGCTGTCCTGATGCACCGCGGAGCCATTAAAGTATACAGCAAGGAGGGAGAAGGGACGACCTTTACCGTCCGCATCCCACTTCATTACACGGCATAGCAGGAGGCGAATGCATGAAAAAACTGATAATAGGAATCCTGGCACTTTGCTTCGTCTGCCTGGGAATGACATCCTGTATCCAGGAGACCGAAGAGAGCGGAGGTTTTCGGATTTATTTTATCAACGAGACAGAGGACCAGCTGGTAGAACAGGAATACGCACCACAAAAGACTGGCGGGGAGGACTTGATTCGGGAACTTTTGGATTGCATGAAGCATCCAGATGACGCCACGTTAAAGTCTGCAATCCCTACCCAGATTGAGGTGACCAGACTTCAGTTGCAAGAGGGGCACCTGACACTGGATTTTAATGCCGCGTACCGTGGGTTGGACAATGTAACGGAGGTACTGCTTCGAGCTGCGGTGGTGCAGACTTTAATTCAGGTTCCTGAGGTGGAGGATATTCGGTTTACCTCAGAGGAAGAAGCCTTGTATGATATTTCAGGAGCGGAAATGGGAGCTATGGATGAAAACACCTTTATTGACGCGAAGGGAGAGGGAATCAACTCCTATCAATATGCGGCGCTGACTTTATATTTCTCGGATACCAGTGGAGAAAAATTGGTGCGTGAGATGAGAAATGTACATTATTCCAGCAACAACTCTCTGGAAAAGGTAGTAGTGGAACAGCTCTTAAGCGGACCTGTAAATACAAAACTTTCTCCGGTACTGAATGAAAATGCAAAAATTCTGGAGACTTCCATTGAGGGAAACACCTGTATTTTGAATTTCGACAAGGCATTTAACCAGGCACCTGCCAATTCTGCGGCTACGCCCCAGACCTCCATTTACGCGCTGGTAAATTCCATCTGCGATGTTTGTGAGGTGTCCAGGGTGGAAATTCAGATCGAGGGATCTACCAGGGAAGTTTATCGGGACGAGGTGGGACTGGATCAGCAATTCCGGCGGAGAGCGGAGTTGATTGAGCCTGTGACTGAGTCTGAGCCGGAACTCCAAACGGGAAAGGATGAAGAGGTCGTAGATCCTGCGGTGGGAGTAGAATCCCTGCTCAACAGTAGTACGGATGATACGCAAAAAACTGACAAAAAAGCGGAGGGAAAAGGTGAGAGCTAGACCTATGTGCCTGGCAAGCCTGATTACAATTCTATGGGTATTGATTCTGGCAGGCAGCGGTAAGCTGCCTTTGCCAGAGGCTCCTTTGCAACTGGAAGGGAGAACCATCGGCGTTACCGGTCAGGTTTACCGGGTAGAACAAAAGAAAGCAAGTCTTTGGATTTATCTAAATCACATATCCAGCAAATCATTTGAATATTCTCAATATCAATCCAATGTGGCGGTTATGCTTAAAAGTGAAGAACGTCCCTCTGTGGGAAGTCTGGTATTAGCCAGAGGTATCTGTCAGATTCCCCAGAAGCCAACTAATCCGGGAGAGTTTGACATGGCCTCTTATTATGGGAACCAGGGAATCGGTATACAGCTTATGGAGGGCGAAATACAGGTTTTGGAAGAAGGAACATGGCGCTTGAGACAGGCTCTAAACGATCTTCGGGAAAGCTTTCGGGAAAGTTTGTACCGGGTGATGGGAGAGCGGGACGGAGGACTGCTTAGCGCTATGCTTCTGGGTGAGAAAAGCGGCCTGGAAGAGGAAGTAAAGACTCTGTATCAGGCGGGAGGGATTTCCCATATCCTGGCCATATCCGGTCTGCACATTTCTCTGATTGGAATGGGACTATATCGATTGCTTCGCAGAATTTTTGGTGGATTTTTACTCCCGGGGGCGATAAGCGGCTTATGCCTGCTCCTATACGGATTGCTGATTGGAATGCCGGTATCAGCTATGCGGGCGATTCTGATGTTCTTCGTTTACCTAGGAGCGCAGATCCTTGGCAGAACCTATGACCTGTTGTCCGCCCTATCTTTGGCGGGTACTTTGATTCTTTTGCAGGAGCCAAGATACCTGTTTCAGGTCGGTTTCCAACTGTCTTTTTTGTCTATCTTGGGAATTGGTCTGGTGTATCCGGCCATGAAGCCAATGGATAAAAGTCTGCCCAGATGGCTGGATGGCTTGTGTCTGAGTCTGTCCATACAGCTGATTACTCTGCCCTGCACTTTATACTGGTTTGGTCAGACATCGCTGTTCGGCCCTCTTCTGAATCTGGCAGTACTTCCCCTTGCGGGACTTGTTATGGTGTCCGGATTTTTCGGAGGAGCGATGGGATATGTCTGGGTAGGGGGAGGCATGATGGCTGCGGCTCCCTGTCATTATGTGCTTCGCTTTTATGAAGCCTTGTGTCTGCTTGCAGACAGAGCCGGAGCGGGGTATGGCATATGGGGGATACCAAAGACGTGGAAAATTATTCTTTATTATTTGACTTTGGCAGCGGGAACCGGGGGCCTTATTCTGTTAAAAGAAAGACAAAAGAAACAGCAGGATAGAAAGAAAAAAGGGAAGAAAGAGAAGCTGGTTGCTTTTGGAATCCGGCTGACGGTAACAGGCATTTGCCTGGGGCTGATGGTCATTCAACTGCGGCAAGAACTTCAGATAACCTTCCTGGATGTGGGGCAGGGAGACGGAATCTTCTGGCGGTCAGAAGAGGGAACTACATACCTGTGTGATGGTGGAAGCAGCAGCGTATCTCAGGTGGGCAAGTACAGACTGGAATCTTTTTTAAAGTGGAGCGGTGTAGGCCACCTGGATTATCTGATTTTGACCCATATGGATGCCGACCATATCAATGGCGCGGAATATCTGTTGACATCAAATCCGGGAGGAGTTACCGTGGAGTGCCTGGTGTTGCCGGATATTGTAACAGAGGATGAGGCCTATGCCAGGTTGATCGACTTGGCAAAAGAAGCTGGGATAGCGGTTCGCTATCTAAGCAAAGGCGATGTATTGAGAGATGGGGAACTGGAGATAGAGTGTTTGTATCCCCAGAAGGACAGTCAGGTGGGAGAGGAAGATAAGAATGCCTATTCTTTAGTATTACAGCTTGTCTATGGGGACTTTTTGGCCCTGTTGACAGGGGATCTGGAGGGAGCGGGTGAACGTGCGGTTTTAAAGTCAGGCCGACTTCTGGATGCAGATTTACTAAAGGTGGCCCATCATGGCTCTAAAGGTTCCACATCCGAGATATTTTTGCAGCAGGTCAGGCCAGAACAGGCGATCTTATCATATGGCCAGAATAACCGGTATGGCCATCCACACAAGGAGCTGTTAGAAAGGCTCAGAGAAGCCGGATGCAGGATTTATGAGACAGCAAAAGACGGAGCTGTGACCGTATATAGCGATGGAGAGCGGTACCGGATAGAGACATTTCGTTAGCCTGAAAAATTTTAATAGGAAGAGAAGAGGATGCAGAATGCAGGTACAGTGGTGGTGGAAAACTAAGAGACACTGTGGTATACTAAATAGCATGATAAAAAGAAGAATATTTTTGTGAAATAGAAACAGTTGTCTTGTCTGTTAATGTGCAGGCGAATTGAAAGGTACTGTGGAGGGGAGGGAATACCATGGCGTTAACAATTCGGGAAAGGGCAGAGATCAGGGAAGAGGAATATTTCAGTCCATATGCGGCTCTGAGCAAAAATTCTGTTGGGAGAGACCGCAAGGAACCTCAGTGTGACATTCGTACGATTTATCAGAGAGACCGGGATCGGATTTTACATTCCAAGTCTTTCCGAAGATTAAAGCATAAGACTCAGGTTTTTCTACAGCCTCAGGGGGATCACTATAGAACCAGGTTGACTCACACCCTGGAGGTGGCCCAGATAGCCAGGACGATTGCCAAGGCGCTCCGCTTGAACGAAGATCTGACGGAGGCCATTGCCCTGGGTCATGATCTGGGGCATACGCCCTTTGGACATTCCGGGGAGGATGCTTTAAATGAGGTGTGCCCTCTGGGATTTGCTCACTATGAGCAGAGTATCCGGGTTGTGGAGATTCTGGAAAAGAAGGGCAAGGGTTTAAACCTGACCTGGGAGGTGCGAGATGGGATACGAAATCACAGGACGGCGGGAAGTCCCTCCACGCTGGAGGGAAAAGTGGTTCGGCTTTCAGACAAGATCGCGTATATCAATCACGACATTGACGATGCAGAGCGGGCCGGAATTTTAAAAGAAGAGGAAATTCCGCTAAAACTGCGGGAAGTACTGGGGTTTACTATTCGGGAGCGTTTAAACAATTTGATCCATGACATTGTGCAGCACAGCGATGATAAGCCAGATATCATCATGTCCGCTGAGATGGAAGAGGCTATGCAGACGCTTCGCAGCTTCATGTTTGAGAATGTTTATCGCAATCCAAGGGCCAAGGGTGAGGAGGCAAAGGCGAAGCGTATGCTCCAAGAGCTTTACCGTTACTATCAGGCCAGGCCTGGGGAGATGCCAGAGGAATATATTCAGCTTTTAGAAAAGGGCGAGCGGCAGGAGCGGGTGGTGTGTGATTACATCGCAGGTATGACGGATCAGTATTCAACCCGAAAATTTCAGGAACTTTATGTGCCAAAGGCTTGGCAGACGTAAGAGGTGACGTAGAAGGAGTGAGAGAAGCATGTATTATCCAGAGGAACTGGTGGAAGAAATCCGGGAGAGCAATGACATTGTGGATGTGATATCCGATTATGTGAAGCTACAGAGGAAGGGAAGCTCTTATTTTGGCCTGTGTCCGTTTCATAACGAAAAATCGCCGTCCTTTTCAGTCAGTCCCGCAAAACAGATGTATTATTGTTTTGGATGCGGTGCTGGAGGGAATGTTTTTACCTTTCTGATGGAATATGAAAACCTGACGTTTCCGGAAGCCGTGAAAATGCTGGCAGAGAGAGCCGGGATTTCTTTGCCGGAACAGGAGTATACTTCAGAGATGCGCAGGCAGCAGGATGAAAAGACGGCCATTTTGGAAGTAAATAAGATGGCGGGCCAATCTTTTTACTACCAGTTGCGAAGTCCCTCCGGAGAAGCGGGCATGAAGTATTTAAAGGGACGACAGCTGACAGATGAGACTATGAAAAGCTTTGGATTGGGCTATGCCAATAAATACAGCGATGACCTGTACCGGTATCTGAAAGGAAAAGGGGTATCGGATGATCTTTTAAAGGATTCCGGTCTGATGAGCGTGGATGAACGGCATGGGATGCACGATAAGTTTTGGAACAGGGTAATGTTTCCAATCTTTGACGTTAATGGAAAGGTGATCGGTTTCGGAGGCCGGGTGATGGGGGATGGAAAGCCAAAATACCTAAATTCCCCGGAAACGAAAGTATTTGATAAGAGCAGAAACCTCTATGGACTGAACGTGGCCAGAACATCCAGAAAGAAGTATCTTTTGGTATGTGAAGGGTATATGGATGTGATCTCCTTACATCAGGCAGGATTTCAGAACGCGGTGGCATCCCTGGGGACGGCCCTGACGCTCCAGCATGCCAGCCTTCTAAAGCGCTATACCAAGGAAGTAATTCTTACCTATGACAGTGACGAGGCAGGTGTACGTGCGGCTCTAAGAGCCATTCCTATTTTAAAAGAGGCAGGCATTTCCACAAGAGTTCTTCATATGGACCCTTATAAGGACCCGGATGAGTTTATCAAAGCGCTGGGGAGTGAGGCCTTTGAAGAACGAATCAGGCAGGCAGAGAACAGCTTTATGTTTGAGATATCTGTTTTGGAACGGGAGTATAACATGAAAGATCCCGAGAGTAAGACAGCCTTTTACGAGGCAATTGCAGAGAAAATTTTAAATTTTGAAGTGGAACTTGAAAGGGAAAATTACATTGAGGCCGTGGCAGACCGGTATCACATGGGATTTGAAAATTTGAGGAAGTTAGTAAACCGTATGGCTGTCAAGGGAATGAAACCAGCGAGAACAAGGGAGGTTTCACGAGGAGAAAAGTCAAAGGAGAAGGAAGACGGCATCCAGAAGGCACAAAAACTGATGCTGACCTGGCTGATCGAGCAAAAAGGCTTGTATGAAAAGATCAGGACCTATATCGGACCGGAGGATTTTACTCAGGAGCCATACCGGAATGTGGCTCATTTGCTTTTTGAACAGTTAAAAAAGGGAGAGGTCAATCCTGCGAAGATCATCAATTGTTTTGAGGACACCATGCAACAGAGAGAAGTGGCGGGCCTGTTTAACTCTACGGTAAAAGTGGAGACGGAACAGGAATTGAAGAAAGCTTTCAATGATACGCTACACAGAATTATGGAGCATAGTTTGGAATATCAGTCGGAACATCTGGAGCCGTCTGATATTGAGGGACTTCAAAAAATTGTGGAGGGAAGGCGAAAGCTGGAAGAGGTGAGGAAACTGCATATTTCCATTGATTAAGGACAGACTACTAGTACATGATTGCGAGAAAGGGTGGAAGCACAATGGAACAGCAGGATACGGAGTTAGAGGGAAAGCTACAAAAATTGCAGTCTTACGCCCGAAAAAGAAAAAATGTACTGGAAGAGCAGGAAATAGAAGAATTTTTTTCGAAGGAAGCGCTGACGGAAGCGGAATGCGACAGGATATATGAGTATTTAGAGCGAAATGGGATTGACGTATTAAAAACAGAGGAAGAGGAACTTCCACAGGAAGAATTAGATGGAGAGGAAGTGACCATTCCGGAAGGGGTGGGCTCTCATGATCCCGTTCGGATCTATTTAAAAGAGATCGGGGCAATTCCTCTGCTAAGCCAGGAAGAAGAGACGGAACTTGCCAAGAGGGCCGCGCAGGGAGATGAGTTTGCCAAGCGCAGACTGGCAGAGGCGAATCTGAGGCTGGTAGTGAGCATAGCTAAACGCTATATGGGAAGGGGAATGCAGTTTTTGGATTTGATACAGGAGGGAAACCTGGGACTGATTAAGGCTGTGGAAAAATTTGAGTATCAGAAAGGCTTTAAGTTTAGTACCTATGCTACCTGGTGGATACGACAGGCAATCTCCAGAGCGATTGCGGATCAGGGGAGAACCATACGAATTCCGGTTCACATGGTAGAGACCATCAACCGGACCATCCGTACTTCCAGGCAACTGGCTCAGGAATTGAACAGGGAGCCGACTCCGGAAGAGATTGGAAGGGCCATGAAGCTTCCAGCCTGGCGTATTCGGGAAATTCTAAAGACTGCCCAGGATCCGGTTTCTCTGGAAACTCCAGTGGGGGAGGAAGAGGATAGCCTCCTGGGAGATTTTATCAAGGATGAACAGGTGACTGTTCCCGGGGAGGCGGCGGCCCATACGTTGCTACAGGAACAAATTCAGGAAGTGATGAGGACTTTGACCGAACGGGAAAGGCAGGTGCTGCGGCTCCGCTTTGGCCTGGAAGATGGTCAGGCCAGAACTTTGGAGGAAGTTGGGAGAAGCTTTCAGGTGACAAGGGAGAGAATCCGTCAGATTGAGGCCAAAGCATTAAGGAAGCTCAGACATCCCAGCAGGAGTAGAAAACTGAGAGACTATTTACAATAAAAAAGAATTTCTTTAAGAAGATGCCGCCGTCTGGTTTTATAAAAAAGACAGAATCAGGCGGCGGCAGGGCAACAGGAGAAAAAAGAAGAGACGGAGAAAAATTTTATGCAGTTATCAAAGCGTTTACTTGCAGTTTCCAATCTGGTGACTTGTACGGGCTGTTTGGCAGACGTGGGTACCGATCACGGATACATACCTATTTATTTAACAGAGGCGGGGAAAATATCCAGGGCTATTGCCATGGATATTAACAAGGGTCCTCTTGAAAGGGCCAGGGAGCATATCCGGCAAAAAAAATTGGAAGATCGGATAGAGACAAGATTAAGCGACGGAGTGATGGCCCTTCAGCCCGGAGAAGTGCAGACTGTGGTAATTGCGGGCATGGGAGGCAATCTGATCCAAAAGATTTTAAGAGAAGGAAGAGAAATTCTCTTCCAGACAGAGGAGTGCATCCTGCAGCCACAGTCTGAAATTGAGCTGGTACGAAAATGTTTGCAGGAAGAAGGGTACTGTATCCAGGAAGAGGATATGGTTTGGGAGGATGGCCAATACTATCCCATGATGCGTGTTATCCATGGTTCTATGAATCTTTTGGATATAATAGAATATAGGTATGGGCCCTGTCTGCTAAAGAAAAAGCATCCATGTCTTGTTAGATATCTAAAACAGGAGGAAGAGAAGTGGCTGGGCGTGTTACAAAAGCTGAAGGAGCAACATACGGAGCGGGCTGAACAGAGGATCGGGGACGTTACAGATCAGCTTGCGCAGATTCAAAGAGCAAAGGAGAGGATGAGATGAAAGCAGACACATTGATAGAATTGCTGGAGAGGTCTTACCCCAGGCAGCTTGCCGAAAGTTGGGATAATCCAGGGTTGCTGGCAGGCAGAAGGGAGAAAGAAGTACATAAAATATTTCTGGCGCTGGATGCCACAGATGAGGTGATAGAAAAGGCGATTGGGGTTGGGGCCGACTTTTTGCTGACCCACCACCCTCTACTGTTTAGTCCTGTCAAGCAGGTGAGTACGGATACCATGGTGGGAAGAAGACTGATTCGCATGATACAGGCAGATCTTACTTATTATGCCATGCACACGAATTACGATGTTGTAACCATGGCTCCTTTAAGCGGACAGATGCTTGGACTTTTGAATCAAAATGTATTGGAGGTTACACGGCGGGATGAGAAAACCGGAGTAGAAGAGGGATTTGGAAGGATAGGATCATTGCCGCAACCTATGAGTCTGGAGGGATGCGGGGAGTTAGTAAAAAAGATTTTCGGGCTGGAACATGTAAAGATTTTTGGGGATTTAAAAAGTATGGTCACAAAAGCCGCCATTTCACCAGGGTCGGGTAAGAGCATGATTGCCCCTGCCATTCAGGCGGGAGCGGAGGTTTTGATCACTGGAGATATCGGACATCACGAGGGAATCGATGCCAGAGCAGAAGGGCTGGCGATTGTTGACGCCGGACATTATGGACTGGAACATATTTTTATAGACCACATGGCGGGGTTTTTAAGAGAGCAATGTCCTGGGTTGGAGATTATTCAGGAGGAGATCAAAAATCCATTTCAGATTATCTGACAGGAGGGAGCGCGGCATGATGGAGACAGAGATCACAGTTCAAGTGGAGGGAAAAGAGAAAAACTATCCCAAGGGGATCACTTATCTGGAGATTGCAAAGGAATATCAAACGGAAAAGCCATGGGATATTGTGCTGGTTTGGGAAAACAACCGACTTAGAGAGTTGTATCAGAAATTAGAACGTCCCTGTAAGCTTTCATTTGTGACAACGGCAGATAAAATGGGATTTGGCGCATACAGAAGGAGTTTGGTGCTGCTTTTAATGAAAGCCATTTATCATGAAGGCGGACATAAACATGTGAAAGAGGCGTGTGCTCACTATGCGGTTGGAAATGGGTTTTACTGTACCCTGGAGGCAAGTTTTCCCCTGACACAGGATTTTTTAGACAGAGTGAAAGCCTATATGAGACGATTGGTAGAGGAAAAGGTTCCCATTGAGAAAAAGAATATCCACACAGATGAGGCTATCGCTTTATTTGGCTCCTATGGGATGAGAGATAAGGAGAAGCTGTTTCATTACCGGAGAGTATCCAGAGTGAATTTATATTCCATCGGAGATTTTGAGGACTATAATTACGGCTACATGGTGCCGGATACCTCTTACCTGAAATGCTTTGACCTGATGCTGTATGACGAAGGCTTTGTGCTGCTGATGCCAAACCGGAAGAATCCCCGGGAGCTCCCGGTATTTGCGCCATCCAGAAAAATTTTTGAGGTTCAAAAGGAGTCTCTGGAATGGGGGAAACGCCTAGAAGTTTCCACAGTGGGTGCGCTAAACGACTATATTGTGCATCAGGATATTCACGATTTAATCTTAATCCAGGAGGCGCTTCAGGAGCAGAAGATCGCCAAGATTGCAGAGCAGATTGCTTCGAACCCACAGGTAGGGATTGTGATGATTTCCGGCCCCTCATCCTCAGGGAAAACAACCTTTTCCCATCGCCTTTCCATCCAGCTGGCAGCAAGGGGGTTAAAGCCCCACCCCATACCGGTGGACGATTATTTTATTAATCGCAATGACACGCCACTGGATGAGTTTGGAAAGCACAATTTTGAATGTCTGGAAGCCCTGGATGTGGAATTGTTTAACCGGGATATGGCTGCGCTGTTGGCCGGCAGAGAAGTGGAATTGCCTACCTACAACTTTAAAACAGGCATGCGGGAATACAGAGGAAAATATAAAAGGCTGGGAAAGGATGACATCCTGGTCATTGAGGGGATTCACTGTCTGAACGAAAAAATGTCCTATGCCCTGCCAAAAGAGAAAAAGTTTAAAATTTATATCAGTGCTCTGACACAGCTAAACATTGATGAGCACAACCGAATTCCCACCACGGATGGGCGGTTGCTTCGGAGGATTGTGCGGGATGCCAGAACCAGGGGAACGGAAGCCAGAAAGACCATAGCAATGTGGGATTCCGTGCGCAGGGGCGAGGAATCTTATATTTTTCCATTTCAGGAGGAGGCGGACGTGATGTTTAATTCCGCTTTGATTTATGAGTTTGCCGCATTGAAAATTTATGCGGAACCATTGTTATTTGGCATCGGCCGCGGGGAACCGGAATACCAGGAGGCGAAACGGCTGTTGAAATTTCTGGATTACTTTGTAGGGATTCCGGATGACAATATACCAGTAAATTCCATTCTCAGAGAGTTTGTGGGAGGAAGCTGCTTTGATGTATAAGCAGCTTGACAGTTAGAAAGATTTTGTGATACAATGCCAAACATGCATAAGTAGAATAAATGATCGCGGATGGCAAGCCGAAAGGTGCCGTACGAGGAAAGTCCGGGCTTCACAGGGCAGGATGCCGGATAACGTCCGGTGGAGGCGACTCTAAGGATAGTGCAACAGAAATGTACCGCCCTTTTTCGAAGGGTAAGGGTGGAAGGGCAGTGTAAGAGACTACCGTCTCCCTGGTAACAGGGAGGGCATATGTAAACCCCATCCGAAGCAAGACCGAATAAAAGCATATGGCGGCCCGTCAGCTTTAGGTAGGTCGCTTGAGTACAGCGGTAACGCTGTGCCTAGATAGATGATCATTCACGACATAACCCGGCTTATCGTTCTGCTTATGCATTTTTTATGCCATTTTACGGAAAAATTGTATATAAAATCTGTACCAGTTATCACATACTATGTGGAAAGAGGGAAATATTATCAATAAACGACATGTAAAGGAATTGACAAATCTGACAGGGTCGATTATGATAATATAGGAAGTTAGCTATAACTAACAATATAAGCTTTTCCTAGTGCAGCCTGTCTGCACTTCTTTTTGAAAAGATAGTTAGCTAAAACTAACTGGAAAGGATGATGTATGAAAGCACGGCAGACATTTGAACAATTGCTGGTAACCCATTGTGCGCCGACGCTTGCAGGGCTTAAGATGGCCAGTCTGTTTAATTATGAGCACGGCGGAAAAGAACAGCTTCAGCAGGTACTTTCTTTTTGGAAGGCTCAGCTGAAGGCATACGGTTTGCATCTGGATATTCTAAGAGAAAATCCGAAGAAGGCACTGGTCTATGTGTACTGGGAACAGAAGCTGGAATGTCTGATGCAGAAAGAACAGGTACGCAGGATATTAATGGACTGTGGATATGAGCAGCTGGAAACAGGTAACGTTTTGGAACAACTAAAATTGCGCATGACCGGTTCTGGATGCTTTCCTCACGAAATAGGTCTGTTTCTGGGATATCCCCTTGCCGACGTCATTGGGTTTATAGAGAATCAGGGGAAGAACTGCTGCATGTGCGGTTATTGGAAGGTGTACTGTGATGAATATCAGGCCAAGAAAACCTTTAGGCAGTATACCAGGTGCCGTATGCTATACCAACAGATGTTTCAGGAGGGCGTTTCTGTGGTTCAGCTAATTGGCGCGAGAGCTTAAAACAAACAGGAGGATAATCAAGATGAGTAAGATTGCAGTTGTATTTTGGAGCGGAACCGGAAATACGGAGGCTATGGCCGGGTTTGTGGAAGAAGGGGCCAAAGCTGTAGGGGCAGAGGTTGTAAAATATGATCCCGAAGACTTTACCAAGGAGATGGTAAAAGATTACGATGCCATTGCATTTGGTTGCCCTGCTATGGGAGATGAGGAACTGGAGGAGACGGTATTTGCCCCGATGTTCGACACTGTGAAGGACAGCCTTTCCGGGAAAAGGATTGCTCTGTTTGGATCCTATGACTGGGGTCAAGGGGACTGGATGGAATCCTGGAAGCAGACTTGTCTGGAGGCAGGAGCAATATTAGGCAATGAACCTGTGATCGCGAATAACGAGCCGGATGATGAAGCCGCAGAGAAATTAAAGGAAATGGGGAAAGTTTTAGCATCATAAAGGAAAATCGTGGGGAGTTCATAAGAATTATCTTATGGGCTCCCTTTGTCACCTTGCAGGAAAGACCTTGAAAATTTAACAGAGTGTAGTATAATGAGACAGTTGGAACATGATGACAGTGTAATGTCAGACAAGTTAACATATAGATGTTTCATAGTACAGAGGAAAGAAAGTGGTAGGACAATGCTGAAAGTAGAACATTTATCTTTTGATGTCCAGGAATCCGGTAAACAGCAGGAGATTGTCAGAGACGTCAGTTTCCAGGTAGAGGATGGGGAAATGCTGGTCATCACTGGGCCAAACGGCGGTGGGAAATCCACGATTGCCAAGTTATTGATGGGAATTGAAAGACAGACGGCGGGCAGCATCATTCTGGATGGCGAGGACATCAGCTGTTTATCGATAGATGAGAGGGCAAAGGCCGGTCTTGGATTTGCATTCCAGCAGCCTCCCAGATTTAAAGGTATGACTGTAAAACGACTTTTGACCTTGGCGGCAGGAAAAGAAATCTCCGAGGCAGATTGCTGTGGTCTGTTAAGCAGCGTGGGCCTTTGCGCCAAGGATTATATTAACCGGGAAGTAGATGCCACGCTCTCAGGAGGAGAGATGAAGCGGGTAGAGATCGCCACCGTTTTGGCCGGAGAGCATAAGGTGTGTATCTTTGACGAGCCGGAGGCTGGGATTGACTTATGGAGTTTTTCGATGCTGGTAAAGCAGTTTGAAAAGATTCACAGAGAAAAAAGGCAGGCATTGCTCTTGATCTCCCATCAGGAGCGCATTATCCAGATGGCAGATCGTATTCTGGTGATTCGGGACGGAGAAGTGGAGCATATGGGCACAAAGGAAGAAATTTATCCCAGATTGTTTGCGGGAGAGCAGGATTCCTGCAGTTGCAGACAGGTGAAGGGGGGCGAATTGCTATGAAGCTGGATCAGGTGACAAAAAAAGTACTAAAAGTAATCGACAGCCGGGGATTTATCCAAAAGGGAGCGTTTCATCTGCGTGCGAATGGACAGACTCTGTGCCACGGGGACAGCGAGCATATCCGCATTGTGAAAAAAGAAGATAAAAGCGGAATTGATGTTTTCATTGACGGAGACACCCGCGGGGAGCAGGTGCACATTCCGGTGGTATTGTCCCAAAGCGGCTTATCAGAAGTGGTATATAATGATTTCTATGTGGCTGACGGGGCGGAAGTGACCATCGTGGCAGGTTGTGGCATTCACAACGATGGATGCGTGGACAGTCGGCATGACGGCATTCATTCATTTCATATTGGAGAAAACGCCACAGTAACTTATGTGGAGGATCACTATGGAGAAGGAGAGGGGACAGGTGGAAAAATTCTAAATCCGGTCACAAATATTTTTGTGGGGAAGCATTCCGTATTCTATCTGGAAACCTCCCAGGTTCGCGGTGTGGATTCTACGATTCGGGAAACGCATATTGAGTTGGAAGAAGATGCGAAGCTGAATGTGACGGAAAAGCTAATGACTCATAAGAATCAGACGGCCGTCTCCAATATGGATGTTTTGCTTAAGGGACAGGGAAGTTCAGCCAGGATTATCTCCCGATCCGTGGCAAAAGAAACCTCTCGGCAGACCTTCCATCCAAAGGCTATCGGGGAGAATGCCTGCCATGCGCATATTCAGTGTGATTCCATCATTATGGATAAGGCCAATGTTTGCTCCATACCGGAAATTGACGCCAGACATGTGGATGCTCAAATTATTCATGAGGCTGCTATCGGCCGTATCAACGATGAGCAGATTACCAAGCTTCGGACTTTTGGCCTGAATGAAGAGGAGGCAGAGGCAGTAATCATCGAGAACTTTCTTTGCTAGGATCTTCATATTTTGTCGATAAACGGTCAAATAGCAATCATAGGGGATAAGCAGACGATCCCATCATGGACATGCACAGATTTTAAATTTCAGGTAAAAAAGAGCTTACATGATTTTTGAAATCTGTGCATCGATTTAGATATAACAGAATGAAATTTTGTGATTCGTTTTTTCTATTTTTCGAAGTGTTTCTAAAAACTAATATGCTAACTTCTTGAACACCTGTCTGGAATAGAATAACATGTAATTAGGATTAAGGCGACAGAAGCTATAAGCACCACCTGTCCAGAATATGTATCATACAAAATCCCATAATCATCTTGTCCCTTTTGGCACACAACCTTTCTTGCATGCTATATGAAAGAACCTGTCCTTGTAGACAGTGTCCCGAAGAGTGGATACACTCCAGAAAAATAGAAGTCCGGCGGGCAATCCCTTTGTTTTTTATGACTTATTATCAGTTTTCCTTAATACCCATCGCCAAGGAGATACCTTTTAAAGCAATAGAAACAATCTCAGAGGCACTTTCATTTGCTGTGTTTTCTTTCATACCCGTTTTTACTTGCATAAGTTCATCAACGGTTACATTAAAAATTTCAGCCAATTTAGGTAGTGTATTTACATCCGGAAAGGATAAATCTCTTTCCCATTTTGATACTGCTTTATCTGTAACGCCCATTTTCTTGGCAAGTTCAACTTGGGTCATAGCATTCTTTTTACGTAGTTCTGCTATCATACTTCCAAATGTTTGTTCTTTCATTGAGTCCACTCCTTTGCTTTCATGACTGCATGATAACATATTCTTCCTTATCTATTCAACCGACTGCCAGTTTAGTCTACTCTCCGAACAGTTTACAATCAGTTTAGTTGCGAATGTTGATAAATTACATCACATAAGGTCATTATATCATTTGTATAGGTTCATAATCTCCTATTCTGGATATGGAAAAAGCGGTCAATCGTGTAGATAAACCGCTTATCAATATAGAAATAATAAATTATTTCTTCGGTAAATTTATAGCCTATGCCCTAGAACGTAACAATATATTTTGGCTTTGCTGGGACTGCCTCTACGTTAAATCTTAGGTTAACTGTTGAGGTATTGAGTAATTACTTTGGCGGAAAGTTCAGCATTCGTCATAATAGATGGGTGTCCGCCTGTCTTGAAAAGATGTATCGTGCCATTTTGTATGAGGTGACTCATTTCTGTGTATTCCTCTATCATATTCTTACGGCACATTTCGTCCTCTAAACTTCCCGTAAAAAGAATAGGAACGCTTAAAGTTTCTAAAGACTTGCAGAATAAAGGTATTTGATTTACGGCACATTTTAAAAGTGCCTGTGTATTAAGATCTACGACAGTTTCCCAATCATCACCTTGACACCACTCATAGAATTGTTTGGCATGAATATCATGTTTAGCAAATTCTCTTTCTTGTAGTAGATTTTCCGCAAAATTTTCTTGCAAGGTTCTGCCGTCAAAACTATCAGCAATAACTTTACCAATAAGGTCTGGACGTTTTAATGCTGTATTGATAGCAACCCAAGCTCCACCGCTTGTCCCTAAGAGATTAACCTTTTCAATTTTCAAATGTTCAATAAGTGCAATCACTTGTTCCGCCTGTGTTATCCAAAGATTTTCTGGAAATTTTAAAATTCTGTCTGATTGTCCGTTTCCTAAAAAGTCCATCAAGATAACTCGAAAGTTTTCCTGATACAAAGGCAATAAAAATTCAAACATAACAGATGAAGCCGTATCACCATGCAACATGACAAGAGGTTTTCCAACCCCAATTTCTTTGTAAAATATTCTTTTCGATTGATAGTTAAAATATGACATATTTTTGCCTCCTAATCATTTCTTTTTTGCCGATTAGCAAGGCGAAGTAACAAAGACACACCTTGCTATTAAAATGTAACGAAGATACCCATAGAGCAGTCCTCCTTTCCACTTATTCTATCTTTATTATATACCATAGAAATTAAGAAACATAGTTTATTTTTCTATTGCCTATGCTGAGCATGGCTCTGTAGATTTCCAGCAGGGATAGACTTCATATTCAGCACAATGTCATCGGTAACGGACTTATAAGTTCCATCTCAGTATTGTAAAAAGAGTATGAAATTAGAAATTTTCTATGGAGATACAAATTGTATATTTTGCGCTGTCTGTGTATATGGTAGTCACTGTAATAGCCATGTTCTTCCATGTATGATTATCATCTATATGAAGTTCTTGAGACGGATCTTTACGCAATATGGCAGGGGCGTACTCAATCTTGAACAGAACCAGAAAAAATAAGCAAAACGAAAGCTGCCGAAAGGAAGCAAATGAGTTTTATCATATATCCTTAACCCGTGATGTAAAATATTCCTATAGGCATTTGTTTGTATAACGCATGATGTAGACAGATCAATTTAACATCAAATTGTTTCCAAACTATGCTAAGTTAAGCTTGGTACTATGTCAAGAAAGAGTACAAGTTAAATAGAACTTTTTTATAATGGCAATGTTTATCCTACTCTCTTTTCTCATTTTTTTATTTGTCGTTCATACTCCTTCTCATATTTTTTGGGGGATACATATCCACAATGACTATGTATCCGCACGGTATTATAAAAGGTTTCTATGTATTCAAATACTAAACTATATGCTTCTCTATAATTGTGTATCTTGTATCGGTTCAGCCACTCCCTTTTGGTTAATGCATGGAAGGATTCTATGCACGCATTATCCCATTGGTATGCTTTTCTGGAATAACTTCGCTGCATACCCTTTGTTGCCTGGACATATGCACAGCGTACATACTGTATCCCTCGAGCACTGTGCACCACCCTGGGCATCGACACTTTTCTCTCTGCTTTTGATTTTTCTATGGCCTGCACTACCCACTGGGCTAATGTTTCACTTAAAACCCAGCCTATGATTCTTCGGGAATATAGATCCATGATACTGATTAAATTAACAGATCCCTCCATCGTCCATATACAGGTTATATCCGTACACCGAACCTCATCCGGACTATCCGGATTAAACTGTTCATTTAATACATTTTTCTTCGCCACTACTGAAATTCGGATCGATCGTGGTCACGGTATAGGGTTTGATATATTGAACTTTGATCCCCATCTGCCTCATATAATTACCCACTGTCTTTTCTGAAATTTTTTCGTCTTCTTTGTTTAATATTTCTGTGATGTTGGGAGCACCATAATTCTGATAGGAATCCTTGTGGATTTCCCTGATCCGCTCCTTGATCAATTGCCTGCGTTGCTCCTGTCGGCCTGGAAGCCGCTTTTTCCAGGAACAATAGCCACTTCTGGAAATACCTAAGATCCTAAGCACACCGCTGACGTTCAGCCGGCGTTCCCCTTTTTTCTGAAGTTCCTGTTTCCGACGGTTGTCTCCAGGAAGATAGCCTGAGTCATTTTCTCAGTATGCCGATGGCTTTTTTTAGGATTTCCAAAGCGTCCTGTGCATCCTTGAGCTGTTTACGTAAACGGGCCATTTCCTTAGCATTATCGCTTTCAAAGTTTCCTCTGCCTCTAGTGGGTACATTTCCTTCATGTTCGGAAAAAAGAGAGCCTCAGTAAGAAAGAGTACTTTTGTCTATTCCCAGATTTTTTGCACACTGAGCAATCCCTAGATCCGGGTGTTCCTTCCAATATCTTACTGCATCTTTCTTAAAATCTTCTGTGTACTGATTATCCATGAACCATTTCTCCATACTTATTTTTATTATATTCCATTTTTAGAATTATTCACGTCTAACTTGCACTATTTATATTCTACCACTATGGAGGAGAAGAACTGCTCCTGGTATGCTTCCAGCAGTGACAATGACCAGCGGGCTGTCACCATTGAGTGCACCAGTGATTTGAATCATCCCTACGTAATGACTACTTCCGTTTACAATTCCCTCGTGAAATTGTGTACGGACATCTGCAGGCGGAATGGAAAAAAGAAAATTCTCTGGCTGGGAGATAAGAATAAGACGCTGAACTATTCCCGAAGTCCGATGAGATGGTACTGACTGTCCATCGCTGGTTTGCGAACAAATCCTGTCCGGGAGACTTGCAGATCTGGCCTCCAAGGTAACGGTAGCACTGGGAGGTTCTTCTTCCGGATCTGCGGCTTCGGTCTTATACCGTGTCCGCAAAAGCTGGTCGGATGCCAAGAGCCAGAAGGGGGCTTTCAATAATCTGGATAAT
>CABSEG010000051.1 GCA_902476645.1 uncultured Lachnospiraceae bacterium
TATCCATTCTCTGGCATCCATTCCCGTATTCGCCGTATTTCCAATAAAACAAAACACGCAATCCTTATCAATCAGGGTCCGGATTTGCGCGTTGTCATAAGACAGATGCTGGGTATAAGCATAGCCCTCGCGCAATGCCGTGTTGACAAATTTCAGCGTCTCTTTGCCCTGCGGCTGACGCCAGCGATCCATATAATTTCCCTCTTCGTCAATCTGTTCCGCTCCAAAAGAATTGTTTAAATACAGTAAAGAGAAGCTGTCATAATTATTTCCATCCAGCAACAGAGGAACCACCTTTTGACCGTGGACAGTAAGCTCCATATTTTTAATCTTCTCAAATGCTGCAAGAACCTGGCTTTTCGTCTGCAGATCTTCCTGCGTCAGCCCGGCCATTTCCATGATTTCCAGATTCCACATTACTGCCGTATTTTCCCGACTGTAAAACAGATTTTCATAATAATCCGTCTTTTCTTTCCATATTTCCCTGGCATCTGCAGAGTTCATATTCGATGGGTAGGAATACCATCCGCCGTAAAAGTCAATCAGCCGATTCTTGATATCCTCAGGAAAAGATGTCAGCAGATGAGATTTCGGACAATAGGTCTCCAATAGCTCATCCATTCTCCACACTTTTCCAGAGTCAATGAGCTGGCTGATCATGGTCTCATCCGTTATGGAGATAAGATCCGGCAGCTCATCCTTCAAAAGCAAAAGACTCAGCTGTCTGTCTGCATCCTTCGGGGGAACAATGTCATCAATTATTACCCCAGTCCGTTTGGTAATTTCCCCTGTGACGCTTCCTTCATCCAAAGACCACTCTGGCAGCTCCCAGTAACTGACATCAGAAAACATGGTCAGCTCCGTATAGTCCGAAACTGTCTTCTTTTTATTCTCTTTTTGCAGCTTTCGCTTTGGATATCCGCATCCAAAAAGCAGCATAATCCCAATAAAAACCAGCATATACCTTTTCCAATTTTTCACTATTTCCTCCCCCTAAGATACACGCAAGCGTTTCTTTTACTCTATCACAAACCACAGGAATATTCAAATTTTTCTTGATTTCTTCAACAGTCAGAGGGACCGTTCCATCCTTGGAACCGTCCCTCTGCCAAAAGTCAAATGGGAATCTTTTTTATTTTATCAAAACAGTCTTTCTCTGTCCTTTTCCCTTTACCAGCTTTGTATATGCCTTTTTCTTCCCTTTTGGCACTTTCACTACTGCCTTGGAAAAAATGTTTTTAAGTGCCTGGGCTCCCACGCGCTTTAGCTTCCTGCTTTTGATTTGAATACTCTTTAATTTCCGGTCTCCAAAGAATGCTTTTCTTCCAATCTTCGTCACCTGATTTCCAATGACTATTTTCCGTAGATTTTTCATTTTTGCGAAGGCGCTGTCTGCCACCGCCGTGACCTTATAAGCATTCCCTTCAATCTTCACAGTGGCAGGCACTCGAACTGTTTTTGCATTCTTATCAGCCGCTTTATAGGCCTCTGCCTGTTTTTTTGTTTCATCCGTGATCCGATATTTTACGCCTTTCACCGTAAAAATATCTCCCTCTTTTGGCAGCTGTCCATTCTTTTGTTCTGCTTTTAAGCTTTGCAGCTCTTCGCTTAACTTTTGCAGTTCTTCCTGGGCATTTTTGAGTGCTGCCTGCGCAGCGGCAGTCTCCTTGTCGGCCTGCTCTTTCTCCGTTTTGGCCTGATCCGCTTCCTCTCTGAGCTTATCTGCCTCCTGCTTTGCGCTCTCTGCTTCTTGCTGGGCCTTTTCTAAAGCCTCCTTCGCAGAGGATGCCGCCTGCTCGGCTCTGGAAACGTTTTCTTTTAGCAAGTCTCTTTCTTCCTGCAAGAGTAGAATCTCTCCCTCCATCTCTGTCAGCCTCTGAGTCAGATCTGCCTCTTTTGTCTTTGCATCGGCAAGCTGCGTCTGAAGCTGCGTAATCTGACTGGTAAGATTCCGAATTTCTTCCTCATTGGCACTGCCGCTTAGCTGCAGAGCAGCCAGTTGGCTTTGCATCGTCTCCAGACGTTCGGTCAGGCTGGTCACATTGTCATGCTCTCTGTTCAGTTCCTCTGTCAGGCGATTCTGTTCCATCAGAGCCGCTTCCAGTTCCTTTTCCTTTGCGCTCAACCGTTGCTCCAACTGCCCGATCTGTTCCAGAGCTGCCTGCAACTTTTCCTGTAATTCTTCATAAGAAAGAGCATCTTGCACAAAAGTAATGGTATAACGCTCCGTATGAACCTCATTACCATCCTCCGGTACAAACAAAACAGTTGCCGTTGGGTTAAAGTCCGTAGCCGGGATCACCGTCACCGCTGCGTTGTTTTTTGCCGAGGCTGTAATCTTCGGAAAATCTTCCCCGGGAACTGTGGAAATTGTCAAGCTATGATTCGCAAACTCCGATATACAGCTTTCACCGTCCACAAAGACGTCTGCCCCTTCGATCCCGCTCTCTTCCTTAGCCTCGGTTCCATACACCTCCAGCTCATCCACGCCGAGACAGTAATCTTCATAGGCTTCCATGCGAATGCGCACCAGGCTGGTTTTTACAGGCTGGAAGGTCACATTCAGCATCTTTTTCCAATCTCCATTCTTGCCGCTTGGCAGCTCTGCCTTGCTGACATAGGTTACCTCTTTCCAATTCTCCTCATTCATCAGTGGATTATCCGGCCAATAGGTTTCATTCTCCATATGGCCCCCATACGTGATGCCCGCAGTCGTGTAATGCTCCATCAACATCTGACTGTAATCCGGCCCAACATAATATTCCACGTAATAGGCTTTTGGCACTTTGATGGTTTTTGTGGAACCGCTCTCCTCATCGATCACTGCGAAGCTTACCTGGTCCACGGTTTTCTCCTGAATTTTTCCGCTGACGGCAATGGGCGCCGCCACCCAGTCCTCGCTTCTTTGCACTTTATCCGGGTCCAGAGTACTGGGTACGTAATTGCACCAGATGCGTTTTTCCGAACCATTGGAAAATTCCACATAACCGTCGTTGATGTGGGTGGCACTGTCGCTGGACTTGTCGTTCACCACCTGATCATTCGTATAAGAAGCCAGACCATCCGGCAAACCCCAGCCATTATATTTAATCACATAGTTTACGCTTTTTTCCGTATCCTCTGCGATGCGCACCCGGCAGGCAACGGGTACATCCGTATCCTTCACATAACCGGTATATACTCCATTCACGGGTACTTTCTCCCACTCCACCTGTGCTTCTTCCGTAACGCCATCGCTATAGTAGACAGTTGTCGCGTCAGGAAGCTCCGGCTCATACCCTTCTGCCACTGCCATGCTCAGATTTTGCGCAGCTACGATATCAACCATATCGATCACGGCTACAGGACGCTGGGTGATTCCCTCCACGGTACCGCTCACCTGAAATCTTCCCTCAGAAGCATAGATCTCTTCTCCCACCGGATCCCAGGTCACGTCTAAACTTCTTGGAAGTCCGGTGTTATAATAAACGGTGATCTTTGCAGGCAAATCCGGAATAATCCCTTTCTTTGCCCGCACATGCACTTTCTCAAAGGACTGTACTTCCTTTTGTGCCGTATTTTCCAAGATCTCCACGCTCACAGGTTCTGCCTTACAGGATGTCCCTTTATAGGTCATGGTTGCCGTAATCGTTACGGTACCGCTGTCATAGGCATAGAGTTTTCCATCCCGGATCTGCGCATGTCCTCCGTCCTCTCCATCTGCTACTTCATAGGTCACGGATGCGCTACTGCCGTCTATGGTTTTTCCATCTTCCATCATGCCCTTTACGAACAGTTCCGTTATATCATCCTCGGTAACCGTCTCAGGCAAATTCTCAAACAGTACCTGGATCAGCGCCGGACTCTTTCTGCTAAACTGCACAGTATACGTATTGGTAGTTTGCCCGTCTTGAGAGGTGACTTCCACAAAGGCGCTTCCGCTTCCAGACATGGCCTGTCGAATAAACACAGTCGCTCCGTCCCCAGCCTTTGCGCTGATTTCAGGAACCTTCTCACTGTATCCAAGGCTGTAAACGTAATGATAGCGCCCTGGTTCGAATTCCTGGATGCTTTCTCCATTCACGCTTAACTCTGCAAGCTCTGCCTCTTTTTCCAATGGCAAGATATCTGCGTATACCTCAATTTCATTGACCTTAATCATATCTTTTCCACTGTCATAGGCATTCCCGTCTATATAAAACGTGAAACGAAGCTTATCTGTCGTCACAGGATCAAAGGTGATGGTATTGGCATTTATTCCTCCCACAAATCCTGTGATAAGACTTTGATTTTTTACCGTCTGATATTCCCCTGTCTCTTCATCCAGGTAGGAAATCAGAACCCGGTCCGGGAGTTGCCAGGTATTCGTATCGCTAAGCCTAAGCACAGCCTTAGAAACGGTGTATTCCTGAGGGAAATTTACTGTGGCCCAGTCCTCAAAGCGTCCCTCTTTCTGCCAATTCCCCCAACCGTTGTCCTCATTGTCCGTAATCCCATCAATCAAATGGGAGGCTTTATGAGATCCCTCTTCATAGGAGACGCTGACAGAGGAACCCGCATTCGCCAGGGCCACATTCTGCTCCGTGGCAGAGTCCACAACCACGATATGGGCAATTGCCTCAAATTCTTCATAGCCTGCAACTTTGCCTTTTACCTCAAAGGTTCCTGCCTTCACCGTCTGCTCCGGCGTGATCTCCTCCCAGTCTACGTCCACGCTCTGCGTTTTTCCATCGGACCAGACAAGTTCTGCTTCCCCTGGCATTACAGGTAAATTTTCTTTCACTACGCCCACGGTAATTTCCCTGATGCCCACGGGTCCCCGCACGCTGACCACCGCTTTTACCGCAGCCCCATCCTGAGTTTTCCCCTCAATCTCAAATTCTCCCGCGGATAATAGGGATTCTTCTGAAAGAGGATTCCAAATCACCTGAACTTCCATCTCGGAACCGTCTGCCCTGATGGCGTTGACCTTCTCCGGGAGGATTACGTCTTCCGGTTTTGTTCCTACGTCCACAGCAATGGAGGGCGTTTCATATCCCAAAATCCCCTCCTGTGAAGACTGAGAATCCTTTGTATATACGGTTACGGAATCCTGATTCAACCCAGGGCTGCTGGCAGTCACTGTAAAGCTGCCCTCCTCTTTGGTGGATTTTACAATGACCAGGGCCTTCCCGCTATAAGCTTTGCGTTTCCACACGCCGTCATAATCCTGATAACGCTCCCATGACGCGGCATCTCCATTATCTACGCCTACAATCTCTCCATCACCACTGATATGGAAATAGATTTCATTGTCGGCCGTTGGCATAAAATTACCATTTGCATCCTGTACATCTATCGTAATGTAAGCCAAATCATATCCATCAGCCGAAATCACAGATCGATCAGATTCTGCCGATAATCCCGCCGGCTCCCCTGCCGTAACCATCTGATCTCTGGCAATCTCCGCTCCGCTTTCATCATAAGCTACAGCCTCTATGGAGGTGCCCACTGCATAGTTCCAGGTCAGGGGCCACTCCAGATATAAACGATCACTGTCTTCTGACTGCTGCTGGTAGGAGACTCCATAGTCCGTCTCCATTCTGGCAAATTCCTTTTTCCCCTGCGATACTCCATTCACAAACAGCTCCACCGCAGAGGCATTGGAATACACCCTTACGGGAATCTTTCCGTCCACAGTGACCAACTCACGTAAATCCTCATCCTCCCAGTTCCAGTGAGGCAGAATATGTACCATGGGGTCTGACTTTCTATCCAGCCATTGACTCTGGTAGAGATAATAGTTGTCTTTGGCAAATCCTGCCGTATCCACTGCCCCGAAGAAAGAACTTTTGGGGCCGCTCTGAGAACTTCCTCCTTTGGAGCCGAAGGGAGAAGGCTCTCCAATATAATCAAATCCCGTCCAGACAAACTGCCCTGCAATATACTTGCGGTCACGGTCCGGAATCAGGGAATCCGTAGCCGTCCTTCCCCAGGATACGCTGCTGTTATCATAGGAGGACAGATTATATTCCTCAATGGCAGACGCTCCCGTCGTCTTATCCGGATACTGCCGAGGCCGTCTCAGAGCCATAGAGAATCCAGTCCGGCTCCCAGTTATTATGAAAATTGTCATACTGCTCCTCTGAGTAGTTTAGACCCACTACATCCAGATTCGCATTCATGCGGGCGCGGCTTCCATTGCCATTGTAGGAAGTAATGCGTTTAAACTGATTGTCCCCTGCAGTCAGCAGATGACCTGCAGGGTCTGCCTGAGGCACCAGCTCCTCTGCCGCCTTTCGAATCCACTCCACAGCTTCCTCATTATTTTCATAGACTTCATTGCCCAGACTCCACATGATGATGGATGGGGCGTTGCGATCCCTTCGGATCATCTGCTGGAAGTCATATTCTCCCCAAGTGACCCCTGCTTCCGCGTCCGGATGCGTACACACTCTGCGGAACATGTCTGCATAGCCGCTGGAATCCTTTGCGCTCCACCAGCCGTCAAATCCTTCCTCCACCACCATCAGCCCCAGCTCATCACAGGCCTGAATCAATGCCTCATCAGCGGGGTTATGGGTTACGCGAACAGCATTCGCTCCCATTTCTTTCATAATCCGCATCTGTCGGTAAATGGCTGCGTCATAAGCCGCCGCTCCCAACGCCCCTTGATCATGGTGCATGCACACGCCCCTCAGCTTCATCCACTGGCCATTTAGGGAAAATCCCTCATCAGCATCAAATTCGCACCATTTATAGCCAAATCGCGTCTCATAGACATCCACTACCTGACCGCCGCAAAGGATTTCTGTTTTCATCCAGTAGAGATTCGGCGCATCCACAGACCAGAGCCTGGGATTCATCGTCTGAATCTGCTGCTCAATCTCCCTTTTTTCCCCGGCTGCAAGAAACACCTCTTCACTTGTGCATACTTCTGCTCCCGAGAATGCCTCTTTGCTCTCATACTCCAGGATTGTATTCCGCACCTGAACAGTCACATCATCCGTCCCCTCATTTTCCATCGTGGTCTGAATTTTTGTGGTCACGCTCCCCGTCCCGTATTCTCTTTCCAGATCCGGCGCATAGACAACGGTTCCATTGCCTGCCACGTGAACCACATCGGTGATGGTCAGACTGACATCCCGGTAAATGCCGCTTCCGGTATACCAACGGCTGCCGTTTTTAGGACTGTCCACCTTCACGGCTACCAGGTTTTCCGTTTCCCCATCGCAGATCACATAGTCTGTGATGTCAAAAGAGAAGGAATTATATCCATAGTAGTACTCTCCCACTCTGGTTCCATTGACATAGATCTGAGCGTTTGCAAATACCCCTCCAAAGTCCAGATTGATGCGTTTCCCCTGGCAGCTTTCCGGCAGTGTAAATTTCTTGCGATACCAGCCGATTCCTGTTGGTAAAGCGCCGTATTCCACGCTCACCTCACTGGTAAAGTCCTCTTCAATGCTCCAGTCATGAGGCAGATTCAGCGTTCTCCAGGCAGAATCATCGTACTCCCCAGATGCTATCTCCAGATCATTTTCCGCATATGTACGCTTATTCTCCCCGGCATTCGGCCATACCTCAAATCGCCAATCCTCATTAAAGTCCATGGTGCGGGACTGCCCACTTTCTGTGACAATAGCCGGGTCTTCCTGGGCTCTGGCCCGCAGCAAAGCGTCTTGGGGCACACTGCTCCATGTCAGCACAACGGCCAAAGCCATGGATAATCCTCTTTTCCATTTCATCCTGTCTTCCTCCTTCGCTCTTATTTAATCCTTACTGTCTTTTTCTGCCCTTTTTTCTGCATCAGTTTCACGTAAGCCTTCCTCTTGATCGGGGCTGTTTCGATTCCGTCATAAAGTACAAAAACATTCTTCTCTTCTTCAACCCTGGCAGATGACTGCATGGCGGGCACACTGCTAAAAGCCACGACTGCCGCCTGAAAACCTGCTGCACCTTATTTCCAATCCACACCTTCTTTTCCTTCCTTTCGTAAATAAACCACCTGTTGCAACGGCCCTTTGGAGACAAAAGAGCCAGTTCTTTTTCATTATAAAAAAATACCGAAGAAAACCATATGGAATTTCTTCGGTATTTTGGTAATATATTCGTATTTCATTATCCATTCAAAAGAGCATTCGCCCCCTGCTTTAAAAGCATGTGATTGATGCGTGGCAGGGAGATCCCAATGGTCTCTTGCAGCACGTCCTCCACCGTTTCCACTGGAATAATTTCCATCTGCATCTTCAGCTCCTCCGGCAGATCCTTTAAATCGGGCACATTGTCCTTGGGGATCAGCGCTTTGACAATGCCCGCTCTCTGGGCCGCCAGCAGCTTTTCCTTCAGCCCGCCGATGGGCAGCACCGCTCCTCTGAGGGTGACTTCCCCGGTCATGGCCAGCTTCGGGTCTACCTTGATCCCGGTAAACAGGGATGCCAGCGCCGTAAAGAGCGTGATTCCCGCAGAGGGACCGTCCTTGGGTACGGCTCCGGAGGGCACATGGATGTGAAGATCCCGCTCCTTGAAATTGATGGAATTTAAGGGCAGCCTGGATTTAAGCAGACTCAGGGAAATCATAGCCGACTCCTTCATCACATCTCCCAGCTTTCCGGTCAGCACCAGATTCCCGGCCCCCGGCATATCCGTAGCTTCAATAAACAGGATCTCGCCTCCCACAGGAGTCCAGGCAAGTCCTGTCACAACTCCGGGCGGATTGTCCTGCTGAGCCATATCGTGTCTGGCCACCTGGCGTCCCAGCATATCCTCCAGTTCCTCCTCCCTGACGCTGTAGGGAAGTTCGATTTCACCCATCACAATCTTTTCTGAGACAGCCCTGGCAATGGCGGCCAACTGCTTCTTTAGCCCACGCACTCCGGCTTCTCTGGTATAATCGCTGATCATCCTTCTCAGTACGGAATCCTGGATGATCACCTGGCCGTAGGACAGTCCATGTTCTTCAAAGACGGCAGGCACCAAATGATCCCTTCCGATGTGGAACTTTTCGTCTGCCGTATACCCGGAGATTTCAATGACCTCCATCCGGTCCAACAGCGGTTCTGGAATGGAGTCCGTAGAATTAGCGGTGGCAATGAAGAACACGTCCGAAAGGTCATAAGGCAAATCCAGATAGTGATCCGTAAAGCTGTTGTTTTGCTCCGGGTCCAGCACCTCCAGCATGGCGCTGGCCGGATCTCCGCTGAAGCCGCCCTGCATCACCTTGTCAATTTCGTCTAAGACCATTACCGGATTGGTGGTTCCCGCCTTTTTCATGCTCTTTAGGATGCTGCCAGGCAGCGCGCCGATATAGGTGCGCCTGTGCCCCCGGATCTCTGCTTCATCCCGGATTCCGCCCAGGCTTAATCTGACGTATTTCCGGTTCAGGGCATCTGCAATGCTCTTTCCCAGGCTTGTCTTTCCGGTTCCGGGCGGTCCCACCAGCAGCAGAATAGACCCTTTCATATTCTGTTTCAACTGCATAACAGCCAAGTGCTGCAGGATGCGTTCCTTTACCTTTTCAAGCCCGTAATGTCTCGCATCTAAGATCTCTCTGGCTCTCCCCAAATTCACAGGCTCCGCTTCGGCCTTTTTCCATGGAAGCTGAAGCAGAAAATCCAGATAGTTCCGGATGATGCTCTCCTCAGAGCCAGACAGTCCCTGCATCTTCAGCTTATCCAGCTCTGCCAGCGCGGCCTCTTTTACTTCCTCCGGCAGTCCTGCCTCTTCCATCCGCTCTTGATAATCCGCGCCTTTTTTGGGCGCATGTTCTTTTCCTTCATTCAACTCCTCCTGAATGGCCTTTAACTGCTCTTTTAACACCTGCTCCCGGTAGAAATGATTGTATTTCTTTGACATTTTTTCATTTAACCGGATATTTAGCTCAAAAGACTCTTTTTGCTTAAGCAGCAAGTCCATAAACCGCAGGCTCCGTTCCTTTAGCGAATCAGTCTTGAGCAATTGGTATTTTTCCTCCCCGGAAATCGTCAGGAACTGACTTAGATAAGTAATCATCGTATTGATATCGTCAATATCAGCCACGGCCTTTTCATAGGCCTCTCCATTTTGAAAGTTTTGACTGATATCATGGACCAGCTGTCTTAAATACCCCAGTATCTGAATCCGGCTTTTCTCATCCAGATCATCCGTCTCAGGATAGGCCTCATAATCGGCAAACAACAGGTCCCCCTCATGAAACAAACGCTGAATCTGAACCCGCTCCTGAATGACCGCATGCAAAAACATACCTTTTTCATCAGACTTCACCTGACTGACCGTAAAAGTAACACCCAGCTTATGAAAATCCTGTTCATCCAACTCCCCGTGGAGGTTGCTATGCAAAAGCGGCAATGCCGCAACGGCATCTGTGCTGTTTTCCAGTCTTTCAACCACCTGCGGATTTGTCTCGTTTACCCGAATCCATGTGGTAACTCCGGGAAGCAAAACGGTATTGATAACCGGTAATACCATTCCAGTCTCGTATTTATTTCCTACTTCCATAGATACCCCTCCTATTTAAATGAATGTTCGTTTAATATTGTGACAAAAGACAGCGGGATGCAACATCCCGCTTTCCTGCCTGTTAAGGCATTAAAACCGCATTCTGTACGATTTGTATCAACTCCTCCAGTAATTTCTCCTGTTTTGCGCAGTCCCTATGGGTATCGACTGCAATCGCCTTTACCGGGTAAAAGATGAGAGCTGCCAGGCACTCATCGCTGTAGGGTTTGATGAGCCTTTCCTTTTTCATCTCTGATATCAGACTGAAAATATGGCATAAGCCCTTTTTCCCTGAACATTTACTGGCCATGGCAGGACAGTTGGAAAACTGCTCCACGAAACTAAAGGCCTCCGGGTTTTCCCGCATATAAGCGTAATAGCCCCGCATTAAGGTTTCAATGATATTGGCACTATCCATCTCCGGCTGCAGACAGTTAAGCAGATAGCAAAACACTTTCTCAGAATATTCCTGATAAATGTCCTTTAGCATATCCTCTTTGTTTTCAAAGTAGATATAAACGGTTGCAGGGGAAACCTCCGCCATCTTTGCGATTTTAGAAATAGACGTGCCGTGAAATCCTTCCTGCAACATGATCTTTATCACGGCTTCCTTAATACGTTGTTCCTTCTCATCATCTTTCCTGCGCATATCGACACCTCGTAATTCTATAATAAATGTTCATTCATTTATTGTCAAGCATTTTTTTCATAAATCTGAAAATGCCGGTAAGTCAGACTTCTTTTTGTTCGCAATGTCTCTTAAAAAACAGGAAACACACTTCGATCCATGGGAACCCCCGCCAGCTTCACAAGACGATTCAATCCGATGGATGCAATGGTCACCACGCTTTCCCCGTGGATAAAATCGGTGGCGCTGGCATCAAACAGGATGTTTCCCTGCGCCGGAAATTCTTCATCCCCCTCCCAGAAGAGAAAGCGTACTGGAATGCATGCAAAGGCATCCAGCTCATACCCTGCATCCGACCAGGGCAGCTTTCTGCCGTTTAGCTTTTCACAGGATTCCCGAAGTTCCTTTACATGACCGTTAAACATCCTGGAAAAGGGCTCGATGACTCCCTGCTGAAACGCCTTTGAAAAAGGAGACGTACCTTTCAACTGGTCGAATCTTACCCAGTTGTCTTCAAAATGAGCGTTGGGGGACACGTATCCGAACAGGGTATAGACATTCAGCTGCTCATTGCAGGTTACCGGCTCCTGATCTTCCATGGCGATAATTTTACCGTTTTCCCTGTGGATGCCCAGCTTTCTTCCAAAATGTCGGATGGTAAGCCACTCTCCCTCTTCTTTCAATTCCGGCAGCCTTTTTCGCAACTCTGTTTGATCCATGCTCAAAAATTTGTTTCGCCACTGCTCACACCATTTCTCATAGTTGTTGGTTTCTTCCCTTTGTATCTTATCCATCCTCTTTCGCTCCTCTCATTGGCTTCATTATAACACATATCAACGATCTATTCCAAACGAACTCTTTTTCATTTGGAGGCTGACGCCACTGAGTGATGCTCTGCAGTCAGCCTTCTTTAGAACCAGGAAGTAAAAAATGCTTATGCTGCTTATGAACGATTTTCCGAACCAGATCCATATAGTATCGAGAACTTAAAGCAGTTTCTCAGTATTATGACAAAATATGTTGTGGAGGAACCTGGTGACTTTAGGCGAGGCGAAGAAGGCGTATTTAACGGTGATCAGTGCATTTTTATGGCACCGCCTGCACGATTCGTTCCACAATAGGAATCACGTTGCACTTGGTTATTGTCGAACAGAGCAGCAAAGCTGCGGATAGATAGACGAACAGATGCTTCGCCATTTGCAAAACGCTCTATTAAAACTAAAATTTTCCCAACCTCCATCGTTGCTTTTTTGCCTGATGGTATTGGATAAAGGTCTGATTCCAAACTCTGATGGATAAGGCCTGGCAGCAGGCTTTCTGACTATGAAGACAGAAAAATGAGGGTGTCGCAAAATCATCAAATTAGATGATGGCGCGATACCCTCTTTCCATAAAAATAACGCGCTCTTAAGTTTTTCAACGCTAAAATACAATGCGCTGCTTGACAGATTAGGTTTTCTTATTCCTCTGCTTTAGGAGATAATATCCCACGCCCAACGCATCCGCCAGAAGCCAGCCGATGGGTATGGACCACCAGATTCCCACTACGCCAAAGAATGGAATTGCAGACAGGGAATAGGATAATCCCACTCGGATTCCCAGGGATACTACGGTGAGCACCACAGACATGCCGGGCTTTCCAAGAGCCCGGTAGAGTCCGTAGAGCAAAAACAGTCCTCCGATCAGACAATAGAAGGAACCCTCAATGCGCAGATATCGGACGCCTTCTGCGATGACGGCCGCTTCCTTCGCATCGATGAACAACGTCATCAGCGGCTTTGCAAACGCAAAAACGCAGAGAGAGATAAACAAGCCAAAGGACATAGAGGTTAAAACTGCCACCCGGATGCCTTTTTTGATGCGGCCCATTTTCTCTGCGCCATAATTTTGAGCCACAAAAATGGAAAAGGCATTTCCAAAATCCTGAACGGGAAGGTACGCAAAAGCATCGATTTTCACGGCGGCGGCAAACGCTGCCATGATCGTGGTTCCGAAGCTGTTGACCAGGCCCTGCACGGCCAAAATGCCCAGATTCATAATCGACTGCTGCAGACAAGTTAGGGCAGAAAAACTGGTGATTTCCCGAACGCGCTCCATGCGAAGCCGAACCTGTCTGTCCTTTTTCAGCAGTTCCGGAAATTTGATCTTTGTGTAAATGGCAATCCCGACTCCGGAAACATATTGGGAAATCACGGTGGCCTCTGCGGCACCGGCTACGCCACGGTTTAAACCCGCCACAAAAAGCAGGTCCAGCCCAATATTCAGACAGGCTGAGACCGCCAAAAAGATAAGCGGGACCATGGAATTTCCCAGGGAACGCAGCAAAGAGGCAAAAAAGTTATAGAGAAAAATGCCGATCAGACCAGCAAATATTACAATCAGATATTCTCTCATCAGTCCTACCAGCTCAGAGGGTGTACGCAACATCCATATGATCCAATCAATCCCGATGAAAATCGCCACATTTAAGATTATGGTGATGATGCCAAGAAGCGTAAAAGAAGCCAAAATTCCTTCTTTGAGTCCATGCACGTCTTTTTTTCCGAAGCGAATCGAAAAAACAGTTCCGCTTCCCATAGCTAATCCCAGCAGAATGGAGGTAAGGAAGGTCATCAGTGAAAATGCGGAACCTACCGCTGCCAGTGCGTCTGCACCAAGAAATCTTCCCACAATCAACGTATCCGCAATATTATAGCATTGCTGCAAAAGATCCCCCAAAATCATTGGCAGAGCAAAACGCAGCATCGTTTTCATGACAGGTCCCTGTGTTAATTCGTTTTCCATTTCGTTCACCACCGATTTCATTACGAAATTTTTTGATTAACATTTGTAATTTATTATATTTTGAAATCAATATGGTGTCAAGTTTAATATTACGTTTCACTTGACTCTTTTCAAAAAAAGGTTGTATAATGGCGGCAAATGGTATAGGAATGGAAAGGAGATGTGATCTTATGTTTTTAAATGGTCTTGACGAATTGGATCAGAAAATCGTCCGGCTTCTCATACAGAATGCCAGAATATCCTATTCTGACATTGGACAGCAGGTGGGAATCTCACGGGTTGCCGTGAAGATGCGCGTACAGGCCCTTGAGAAAAAAGGCATAATCGAAGAGTATACCACAATCATCAATCCTCAAAAAATCAGCGGAGCCATTTCCTGTTATTTTGAAATTGAAACTACGCCGGACGCGCTCATGGAGGTTGCCAACCTGCTTCGTCAAAATGATGTCATTACGCAAATCTATCGCGTCACGGGAAAGTGCAAGCTCCATGTCCATGCAGTCGCTTCTTCCAATGAAGAGCTCGAAACACTGATTTATGGCACCATCGACAAACTTCCCGGCGTGCTGGAATATACCTGCAATGTCATATTATCCAGAATCAAGGATATCAAGGGACTTCGGCTGTAAAAGAGCATCCAAAAATTTCATTCCTTCTGTTTGTATGGAGTAGAGGACACAGCAAAGGGTGGAGCTTCATCATCCAATTTGGTGACAAAACTTCGCCCCTTCCCATCATCATCTCTCTATGTTTCGTCCCATAAATCTTTTTTGTTTCTTCTACAAACCCTGTTTCCGTGATATGCAGAAGCTTTGCTGCCTTCGTGATATTTTCCTCTCTTGCCATCATTAAAAAGTTTCTTAATACCCGGATCTCCACCTTCTATACCTCCCAAGCTTCTTTCTCTCACATCCCATTTTCAATCTCTATTCTGCTTCCGATTCCTTCTTTTCCCCTGTTCTTTGTGACCACGATTTTGGTTTCGATCTTCTCTTTTAGCTCTGCCACATGGGAAATGATGCCTACCATCCGGTTTCCTTCCGTAAGGCTGCTCAAAGCTTTTACTGCCTGATTTAAAGCTTCTTCGTCCAGAGAACCGAATCCTTCGTCCACAAACATGGCATCCAGACGGATTCCCCCTGCGTGGAACTGAATTTCATCCGAAAGCCCCAGCGCCAGCGCCAAGGAGGCCTGAAAGGACTCTCCTCCAGACAAAGTTTTGACGCTTCGCTCCGTCCCGTTGTAGTGATCCACCACATTTAATTCCAGTCCTGCCTTCTCTCTTTTGCTTTCTCCGTCCTCCTGCCTCTTTAGCTCATACTGGCCCGTACTCATCGTCAAAAGACGCAGATTGGCCCTCCTTAAGATCCTGTCAAAGTAGGCCATCTGAATATAAGTCTCCAGTTCAATTTTCCGCTTTCCCACCAAGGTCCCATTTGCAGTATCGGACAGAGCTTTCAGCCAAACGCAGGCTTTCTCCAGACTTACAAGCTTATCCTGCCGTCCCTGCACGCGGCGGCAGATTTCCTGATTCGTCTTATTAGCCGCGTACTGCTCATCCCTCTGTCCCGCCAGAATCTCCTTTCGCTCCTGGCGTTGCTTCTTTCGCTCCGTGATCTCCTCTTCTTTCCATTCTCCTGTCTGATTAAGCTGCCTTTGCAGGGAAGCTATGGCTTCTTGCGTCCCTGCCGTCTGGGTCTGCCCATCCTGATACGCTTTCTGAGCCTTTTCCTGCCTTTCCTTCAGGCAACGGTTTTGCTCCTGCCAAAGCCGGATGCTCTCTGTCACTTCTTCTTTGGTACTGCCTTTTAGCATTCCGGATGCCTGCTGAATTTGCTTTTGCAGGCTTTCTGCTTCCGTTTTCATCCGCTCCAGCGAAAGGGCCGCCTGATGCATCTCCCTCTCAAGCTCCTGAATCCTGGACTCCTTTTTAGGAATTTCCTTCTCTAATTTTCTTTTCTGCCAAAGCTTCTCCTCATTTTCCTTTTTCTCCTCTGAAATCTTTTCCAAGGCTTTTTCAAGAGCCATCAGCGCCGCCTCTACGGTTCCCTCCTGCACGATCTGCAAGGAGGCTTTCCTCATCTGATTTTCCTGGCTCTTTCTCTCGCCTTCTGCCAAGGCCAGTCCGTTATCTAACTCCTGTATGAGCAGCTGAAGCCTGGCCAATTCTTCCTGATCTTCCTCTTGTTTTCGCTTTAGCTCTTCCTTTTGTCTCTGTTCTTCTTTCAGGTGCTCCCGGTCCAAAAGGCATTGCTTTCTTTCTTCCTGCAGCTTCACCAGTCTGGAGCGCCCCCTGCCAGCGATCTCTTCCGGATCAGACAGGCCCAACAGAGTTTCTCCCTTTTGAATAAGCTTCTCCTTGCCCTCTTTTATCTGCTCCTTCAGATATCCGGCTTGGGCGCTTAGATGTTCCGTCTTTGCCTCTGCCTGAGACAGCGCTTTCTTTTTCTCCTCCAGCTCTTCTTTTCGGGGGGGCTCCTCTTTCAGGCTTGCCAGCCTTGGGTGATGGGTGGAACCGCAAACGGGACACATCTGTCCCTCTTGTAGCCCGCTGGCCAATATTCCTGCCTGTGCATCCAGAAACAACTTTTCTTGCTTGTAATAAGCCTCCCTTAACATTTTGCAGTCTGTAAAGGACTTCTCATAAGACCTTTGGCTGCTTTCTCTTTCTTCTTCCAAAATTTTTAATTTCTGTCTTTCCGATAAAAGCTCCCCCAGCTCCTGGCTCTCACGATCCTTTCGCTCCATCTCCTGTTCCAGCCTGGCCAGCTTTAGCTCCGTCTGACTCAGCACCTCCAGTCTTTCCTGTTCCTCTGTTACCCGCTTTTGCAGATTTTCCTCTTTCTTCCGGATCTGCTCCCGCTCTTTGGCAAGGCTGTCCATCGTTTCCCCTGCGGCCTTCCACTCCTTCCACGCATCTGTCAAAGCCTCCTTTTGGCTATTCACCTGCCGCTCCTGTTCCGTCAGCGTCACCAAAAGCGCCTCTTGGCTCTGCAGAGCCTTAAGCTGTTCGCTCTCCATTTGCAGCGTCCTGGCAAGTGCTTCTCGTTCTCCTGCTTTTTCTTTTTGAAGCCTCTCGTTCTTCAATGCAGCCGCCAGCTTCTCTCTTAGCTGCTTTTGATCTTCCTCCAGTCGTTCCAACATTTGCAGCTTCTCTTTGCCTGCACGAATCTGCTCCTCCAGAGATTCTGTTTCTTTTGCCTTTTCTTTCGCTTCCAGCCAGGCTCTTTCCAGGATTTCCAGCTTCGGCAAGCTTTCTGCCAATTGACGTTTTCTGTCCTGAAGCTCTCTTTTCAGATTTTCGCTCTGTCTGACTCTCCCTAAAAGCTGGTTGTCTTTTTGGATCTTTTCCTCCAATTTCCGGATTTCTTCCTCCATCTGCCAAAGACTCTGCTCTCCCTGCTTTAGCAGATGCTTTAAAATCTCGATTCCTCTGACAGCCTTGCCTTCAAAATTTTCCGCTTTTAAACGCAAAAACTCTGCATCCAGCGCCCCCTCCCCCAGGCAGACCGCCGTTTGCAGATCCTGATCGATGCTCTTTCGAAGTTCCTCATATTCTCTTTTTTTCGCTGCTGCCGCTTCCTTTAACTGTTCTTGCACTTTCTGATAGAGTCCTGTGTGAAAAATCTGCCGAAAAATTTTACTGCGCTCTCCGGTGGAGGCCAACAGCAGCTTTTGAAAATCTCCCTGAGCTATCATGGCGATCTGGGTAAACTGCAGGTAATCCAGTCCTAAAAGCGCCTTCATCTCATTGGTGACCTCTCTGCTTTTTGTGACTGGTTCCCGTCCATCCGGAAACTCCAGACAGGCCTCTGCCTTCTTTACGGTATAGCCCGATCCCCTCTCCTTGGGCCTTTGATATTCCGGACTTCTCTTCACCCGATAGGACTTGCCCCGAAAAGAAAAAGCCAGTTCCACAAAGGTGGGCGTCTCATCTTTGGCATACTTGCTGCGGAACATGTTGGCCTCCCGCACGGTTCCGCTGGCCTCCCCATAGAGGGCAAAGGTAATGGCATCAAAGATCGTGGTCTTTCCCGCTCCCGTATCTCCTGTGATCAGATACAGTCCTGCCCCATTTAATTTTCTAAAATCAATCTCCGTCTTTCCGGCATAAGGCCCGAAGGCGCTGACGATCAGCTTTTCCGGTCTCATGATACGCCCTCCTTCCTACTACAATATATTTATGGTTAATATTCCTTACAGCCAGTAAGGAATTAGCCATCTTGTTGCGTAAACTGTTAGAATGAAAAGAGCAATCGGTATAGCGGCTCCTTCCTTAGGCCTCTCGCCCGTAAATTAGTCTGCTAACCAGCTCTTCATTCGCAGCGTTCGTTTTATGCAGGTTGAACCGCCTTCCGGGTGCGTCCGTGCCACACTACAGTAGATAGAATGAGCAATGAGTAAAACTGGTACCGACCAATTGCAATCTCATATAAGGAGTGACATTTTATGAACACGAGAAGGTAAACCGTATTATGTCTATACATCCGTTTTCAAGGTCGGCATAAACTGGCGGCCTTATTGTGTTTTCCATTTTTCAACCTGTATAAAATTTTCAAAGTTCTTTAAAATTTAGCTTGACTTTTTATTTGCAGGCTAAGTTTCTTCCTCCTGTCTGACTTGCTCAAACAATCTTTTGATAAACTCCGATTGCTGCCGGCTCATGGACTGGTTATTTTGAAGTCTGTAAAACTCTTCAAACAGCTCCAGCTGTGTCTTTTGCTCCACCTGACTGGTTCCGGTAATGTCCTTGCTTTCCTTTGTCCTGCGATTATCGTATTCCAGCCGCATCAGATTGGGGTAGATCACCCGAAGTTTTTGCAAGCCGTCCAGTATATCTTCCTCGTCCGTCAGCGTGATCTGCACGTAATCTTCCGTATTCGTCCCATCATAAAAAGACTTTGCGGTCACCTCCAGATAAGAGCCCCTGATTTTTCTCATATCCCTTAGAGGCTTTAAGGGGATCTGGCGGACATGAACGGTTCCTTTTTCCAAAAGCTCTGTCACGGTTATGGATTTTTCTTGATTTACCTCAGAGAAGGAGTACTTTAAGGGTGTTCCGCAATAGCGCACAGTCTCCCTTCCAATCTGCTGCGGGCTGTGAAGATGCCCCAGGGCCACATAATCAAAAATATCAAACAGGGAAACTCCCACTTGATCCAGGCCTCCCACGGTCACTTCCTCAGATTCACATCTGGAAGCCCCTGTTACAAATTGATGCGCCACCAACACATTTCTCTTTTTCGTATCCACGTCCATACGCCCTATCGCTAAGGCCAGGGCATCCTGGTATGACTCCACTTCCTCCTGTTCAAAAGCATGCCGTACCAGGGCCGGTTTCAAAAAGGGTAACAGGTAAACCCATACTTCCCCCCAGGAATCCCTCAGACAGATTTTTTTAACCTCACCGTCGTATACCGGAGAAATATAAATGCCCCTGCTGCTCATCAGACTGGCTCCGAATGCCAGCCTTTGAGCCGAATCATGATTTCCGCTGATGATGAGCACAGGAATATTCATCTTTGCCAGCCTAGTCAAAAAAGTATCTAGTACCATTACAGCCTCTGCCGGAGGAACAGGCTTGTCATAGAGATCACCTGCCAGTATCACGCCATCCGGACATTCTGCCTCTGCAATGGCCACAATCTGTTCTAAGATATATTTTTGATCCTCCAGCATGGAAAACTCATACACCCGCTTTCCAATATGGAGATCGGATAAATGGAGAAATTTCATCGTTCTCCCCTCCTAATGATTCCATCGAATTGCTTTTCCAAAGAGCAGAAAACCGATAACAAATAAAACGGCGATCACCGCCACCCCCGCATTCGCTATATTGGTGATCTGGGCAATCACACCCACCAGCGTGGTTCCCATAAAGGAAGCTCCCTTTCCGCAGATATCATAAATTCCAAAGTATTCTCCCGATTTTCCCGGCGGTATGATCTTTGCAAAGTAAGAGCGGGACAGGGCCTGAATGGCCCCCTGGAACATTCCTACCAAAACAGCCAGAAACCAAAATTCCCACTGCTTGTCCAGTTGGATAGCAAACAGGGCAATGGCTGTATACGCTAAAATGCATATTTGGATTAATCGCTCAGTTGCATATTTATGAGATAGTCTGGAAAAAACCAGCGCGCAGGGAAAAGCCACAATCTGGGTCACCAAAAGAGCCAGCAGAAGTCCCTGAGAGTCCAGCCCCAGCGCACTTCCATAGGCCGTGGCCATTTCAATAATCGTATAGACCCCATCGATAAAGAAAAAGAAGGAAAGCAAATACAAAAAGATGCCCTTCTGCCCTTTCATATCCTTTAATGTCTCCCAAAGCCTTCGAAAGCTGCTGCGAAAAGGATTCTTTTGCCTGTCCACGTAGTGCTTCTGTTCATATTGTTTCAGTAACGGCAGACTTACCAGTAACCACCAGGCCGCATTCAAAAAAAATGCAATCATCATAGCCGTCCCCATGGAGATTCCCAGCTTTTCAT
>CABSEG010000052.1 GCA_902476645.1 uncultured Lachnospiraceae bacterium
ATATGGGGCCTATAGGGCTCGAACCTATGACCCTCTGCTTGTAAGGCAGATGCTCTCCCAGCTGAGCTAAGACCCCATATCCTGCGGTTTCAAAGCCTCGCCCCGAACCGCTCTGCTAGTATACTATACGCCTCCAGGATTTGTCAAGCATTTTTTTGAGGATTTTCTTCTTTTTCTTGCATGTTATGGTTTTTCCGGGGAAATTCCGCCTTACTTAGTTGGTATGCCCATTATTCCAGCATCTGCCTGTGAAGGGCGGCAAACTTTTTTCTGGCTTTCCCGTTATTTCCATCCAGCAGCCCCAAAATCGCCCCGGTATGAGTCAGCCCCAAATCCTGACTGTGAAAATACTCCCGGTAGCTGCTCCAATAATAATCCGAATATCTGCGCACGCAGCGTTTCCTCTGGGGTAGTAAATGAATCCAAACACACACAGCGACCAGCTTTTCCTCCTCCATCTTCTCCGGAAAAACTATGGCAATCTTGATATGCACATTTCGAATACCAAGTGCCCGCCTCATGTACTCCCCAAACTTCTCTATCACCTGATCTGCGGCCCATCTGGTCTGCTCTTTTTGCAGCCGGACAATAAAATGTGCTTCCCCGTCCAGTACACAGAATGCGTAAATGACCATGGGGCAGGTCTTTTGTACCTCTGCTACAGAACTTAACAGCCCTCTCTTCCAAATTTCGTCCGCAAATACATATTTTCCCGTTTCTCCATGCAGTATCCAATGGCTGTAACACTCATCGCTGTACTCCCACATCTTAGATTCACTCCTTTTCCAACGGATCAACCGCTCGTTTCTCTTTCGTATATATCTACTATAGTGGATCGTACAGAGATTTTCAACTACTATTATAGTTTTATGCACAAATTGAAACTTTTTGAAGTTTCAGATATATAACACAAATCTGGAAGATTACTTGACTTGCATTCCGATAAGACGTTCTACTACCTGATCAAAATGCATTCCATGAGAAGCCTTTACTAATACCGTATCGTCCTTTTGGATTAGTTTCGGCAACACCTCCAGCAAAGCTTCTAAGGTAGGCACCTGCAGCACTTCCTGGCATCCTCCAGTCTCAAAAGCAGCCTCTGCCATATGTTTGCTGGCCTCCCCCACACAGATCAGCAGATCAATCTCATTCGCCGCAGCATGGCTGCCCACTCCTGCGTGTAAAGCTGCTGTATCCTCTCCTAATTCAAACATATCCCCAAGGATTGCTACCTTTCGGTGCTCCGCCTCTTTAAGAACATCCAGAGAAGCCTTCATGGATACTGGATTGGCATTATAGCAATCGTCAATTATCAACAGATCTTTGCGCTCTATGATATGAAACCGCCCGTTTAGAGCTTCCAGCTTTTTAATACCTGCTGCAATCTCTCCGGCTGTCATCCCTAAAAGCTGCCCTACCGCTGCTCCCGCCAAGGCATTCCATACCATATGTCTGCCGGGAATAGGGATCTGCACACTGAAGGTCTCTTTCCCCATGTGAATCTGACAGGAAATCCCCTTTAATCCCTTTGTCTCAATCTGATCCGCGTAGATCTGTCCCCGATTACCGACTCCAAAAAATATCGGTGTTTTTCCTTTTACCTCCTGAATCGTTGCCAATTTATCATCGTCCCCGTTTAAGACTACCCGGCCATCTTCCGCCATAAAATCAAAGATCTCTGATTTAGCCTGCAGAACACCGTCTCTGTCCTTTAAAAACTCCAGGTGACACTGGCCAATGTTGGTTATAACACAAATATCGGGGCGGGCAATCTTGCTGAGTCGACGCATCTCTCCAAAATCGCTGATTCCCATCTCCAGCACCGCCACCTGATGCTCCTCCCTCAGGCGAAAAATTGTGAGCGGAAGCCCCAGTTCATTGTTAAAGTTTCCAAGGGTTTTCAATACCCGATATTTCTCTGACAGCACGGAGGCGATCATCTCTTTGGTGCTGGTCTTTCCCACGCTTCCCGTGATACCTATCACCTTAACATTCAGCTGCTGTCGGTAAAACTCTGCCAAATCCTTTACTGCCTGAAGGGTAGAATCCACCAAAATGTACGGGCCTTTGGGGGCATCCTGCTCCTGCTCTGACAACACGCAAGCTGCTTTCTGTTCAAAGACCTGAGGAATAAAACGATGGGCATCCACCCGCTCCCCTTTAATGGCCACAAAAAGGCAGCCTTCCTTCGCTTGCCTGCTGTCAGTGACCACCTCTGTGATTTCCCGGTCCAAATCCTCTTTTGCTCCGCAATAAATGCCGTTGCAGGCTTCCGCTATATTTCTCAACGTCATATTCTTCATAACTTTTTTACCTCAGCTTCTGCTTTTTCTGTTTTATGATAGGGATACCCGAATTAATTTCTCACAAAGATCCGCATAGGACATACCTGTGGCAGCAGCCTCCTGGGGAAGCAGACTGGTCGGCGTCATTCCGGGCAGTGTATTCGCTTCCAGGCAATACATCTTGCCCTCCTGATCCATCATAAAGTCAATTCTTCCGTATTTTTCCAGCCGTAAAACGCGGTAAGCCTGCCTGGCATAATCCTGCATCTGCTTTGTCTGTTCCTCTGTCAGCGCTGCGGGGCAGGTCTCAATTGTGCTCCCGGCCTGGTATTTGTTTTTATAGTCGTAAAAACCATGAATGGGCGCAATCTCAATAATCGGATAGGCCTCTCCATCCACCACTCCCACTGAAAACTCCCGTCCGTTCACATAAGCTTCTACTAAAATCTCATCCTCGTAGAAAAATGCCTCCTCCAAAGCTACGGAAAACGCTTCTTCCGTATCCGGAATTGAAACACCCACGCTGGAGCCTCCGCAGCAGGGCTTTACCACACAGGGCAGACTCAGTCCGTACTGCGCCGCCGTCTTTCGTTCCTCCTCTTTTCGCAAAATTCTGCCCGCCGGAGTCGGAATCGCATTTTCCAGAAAAAGTTGTTTGGATAAGCCCTTGTCCATGGCCAGAGCGCTCCCCAGATAACCGCTTCCGGTATAGCGAATTCCAAACAAGTCAAAGACAGCCTGCACCTTACCGTTTTCCCCGTTTTCCCCGTTTTCCCCATGCAGAGCCATAAAGACCACATCTGCGGCTCTGCAAAGTTCCAGCACCTTAGGTCCGAAAAAGCTTTTCCCCTGTTTCACTCCGGAAGCTTCTCCGTCGAAGCTTCGCATATAAGCAGCCGCCTGCTCCTCATCATATGCAGCCGGAAATGCATCCTGCAGATTTGCCTCTGCATCGCCAAAATACACGTCCAACAAGATCGCCCTGTGGCCTTTGGAGCGAAGTGCCCTGCACACCTGGGTTCCGGATACAATAGAGATTTCCCTCTCCGTACTGATTCCGCCTGCCAACACAACAATATTCATCATAACCTCCTGTTTTCGCCTTCCTTTTTCTATGTCTTTTCTCTGGCTACTCGTCAACTCTGCTGTTTTTCCTTAAGCTCCTCTTCCACATTTCGGGTCTCCACAGGCTGCTCATAGCTCTTGGTAGGTTCATTGCGGTCCGTGGATGTATTATAGCAGATAACCGGTGTTCCGATTTCCACATTCTCAAAAATCGTTTTTGCGTCAGACCAGGGCGTATTCACACATCCATGGGAGCCGTCGGTTTTATAGATCTTTCCGCCAAAAGCAGATCTCCATTTTGCGTCATGAATACCAACTCCCTCACAGTATGGCAGCCAAAAGTCCACGGGGGTTTTATAATCCTCTCCCTTTAAAATCGCATTCGTTTCTTTATTATAAATACAGTAAATGCCCACCGGAGAATCCATTTTTTTGCTGGAGTTTCCGGTTACCACCCTGGTGTCCACCAGAAGTTTGCCATCCTTGTAAAACCACATGCGCTGGTTGACATAGTCCACTTCAATATAGGTATCGCCAATGTCATTCTCCCCCTCTGCCATGGCCCCCTCCAGATATACCGGATCCCTTTGGGCCGGCTCTCCCTTTTCCAGAAGATCCAAAAGCACATCTACCTCTGTGGCCTCATCGATTTTCCATCCGTAGGTCTCATGGGTGACGGTGACCGTCTCTCCTAACGTGGTTTCAAATTCCATATCCTTGCCAAAGGTATCATACTTATCGGACAGGTCTGACATCCAGTCCGCTGCCATATTCCAGTTAAAGCTGACGTCACCTTGTTCCGAAACGCTCATCCACTTGCGAATGGTGGCACTGTCTAAGACCTCCTGACGTCCCGCTCCCATATTGTAGGTAACAGTCATAGTAGAATACTTTTTCAATGTTTCATATTTGGCTTTCAGCTCCGGATCGTCTGCTGTAATCTGAGGCTCTATGTAACATCCCTCTTCTTCCAGATTCACCTCATCCAAGCCCTGGTCCACAGCCTTTACCAACAGCTCATAGGTTTTATCCTCATCCAGCTGGTTTCCTTCCACCTCAGCAACCAGCTCATAGCCATCTGCCGTTTCTTCTATGTATGCGTCCTCCGGTTTCTGAACCTTCTCATCATCGAAACACTCCAGTTGTTTCATAACTTCCCGAAGCATATCCTTATTATATGTGGTCTTTGCCGTCATGGTATAGGTATCCCGGTTAAAATATGCGGTAATCCACAAAAAAGAATTCTGTACCTCCAAAAGATCCTGTACCACACCCTCAGAGACATACTCAAACTGGATCTCAGCGCCTGCAATCTCTTCTTTCTTTCCCTCTCTCTCCACTAAGGTCAGGGTGTAATCTTGTACCTGATTGGCGATCAGCTGCTCCACTTCCTCCACGGTTTTCGCAGAGACATCGATGCCGTTGATCTCCGATCCTGGAAAAAATCTGGTCTTAAAATACATTCCCACACCCAGATAAATCCCCAGAAGAACGAAAATGAATCCTGCAAATGCTATTATAAAAATCTTTGAGTTTTTCTTCATCGCTTCATCCTTTGCTTTTTATAGTCCCTCTTATTTTATCACGTCTTTATAAAATGTAAATACAGACCCTGCTGTCTTTTGAAAAATTTAATGTTTATCCTGCCAAAAGGTTCCATAAGCAAAAACCGGAGCAATTGCCTGCTCCGGTTTTAATATATTACTTTTCGCTTAAAATTTTATCGATGCTCACCAGTTTTACGCTGAGTACGAAGATATCTGTGGCGATCTCCAACTCTTCCGGCGTCGGATAGGACGGTGCGATACGGATATTGCTGTCCTGAGGATCCTTTCCGTAGGGGAAGGTAGCTCCCGCTCCTGTCATAACCAGACCCGCCTCTTTTGCCTTTGCGACAATGGCTTTCGCACATCCGGGAAGCGCGTCAAAGGAGATGAAATATCCTCCTCTGGGTTCAATCCAGGAACCGATTTCCAAGCCTCCAAGCTCTCTCTTCAATCCGGTTAACACGGTCTCAAACTTGGGCCTCATGATCGCCGCATGCTTTTTCATGTGCTGTACCATACCATGGATATTCTTATAGTAACGTACATGTCGAAGCTGATTTAACTTATCATGACCGATGGTCTGAATGGACATCTGTTTTTTAATATACTCCAGGTTGGCCTTGGAAGCTCCGATGGCTGCCACTCCGGACCCTGGAAAGCTTACCTTGGAGGTGGAGCAGAATTTATACACCATATCCGGGTGTCCTTCCTTCTTACACTCCATCAAAATTTCAATCAGGTTATCCTGTTTATCTTCATACAGATGATGAATTCCATAGGCGTTATCCCAGTAAATACGGAAATCCTCAGCGGCTGGCTTTAACCTGGCAAAACGAAGGACTGTCTCATCCGAGTAGGTAATTCCCTGAGGATTGGAGTACTTGGGTACGCACCAGATTCCCTTTACCATGGGATCGTTGTTTACGTACTGCTCCACCAGATCCATATCCGGCCCTTCCATGGTCATGGGGATATTGATCATCTCAATGCCAAAATGCTCGGTAATCAGAAAGTGTCTGTCATATCCGGGTACCGGACATAAAAACTTCACCTTGCCATCTAATTTGCACCAGGGGGTACTTCCCATTACGCCGTGGGTCATAGAGCGAGATACAGTATCGTACATAATATTCAGGCTGGAATTGCCGTAGATAATAATATTATCCGGGGACACCTCAGTCATATCTGCCAAAAGTTCTTTGGCTTCTCTGATTCCATCCAACACCCCATAGTTTCTGCAATCCACACCTTCCTCACATTTCAGATCAGAAGAGCTGTTGAGTACATCCATCATCCCCATAGCCAGATCCAGCTGCGCGGTGGATGGTTTTCCTCTGGACATGTCTAATTTCAGTCCCTTTGCTTTCACTTCCTCAAAACGTGCCTCCAGACAGGCCTTTTCCTGCAAGAGTTCTTCCTTGCTCATATCCTTATATGCCGGCATAATCGTCCTCCTCGTTCATCTGTCTTTGTGCGAAATACATCTGTTCGTCACTGAAATATACAAATCTGCCAACTGATATTTTAGTATGAGGAATCTGATTCGTCAAGTATTTTTTTAGATTTTTTGTACGCTGCAAGTTGCCTTTGATCCTCTATTTCCAGATCTCTTTCCCCTGCCAGGGATTCCAGATGGTGCCGAAACTCATGCAGCACGGTCTTACGAACCCGTTTTTTTAAATCTTCACGCTCCAAATAGCCAAAAACTGCCATAAAGGAACCATAATAAATGACCACATATCTGCCCAGATACCGGTTCCTGTGATATTCTCCTAAAATACTTAAGTCATCCCTCACGCTTTCCGGATGAACTTTTTTCTGTTCCCGGACCATCACACCGCCGTCCAGTTCCCGAAAAAACACCTCCGGCAGCGTTTCAACAATCTCATATACGATTTCCTCAAATTCCTCGAAGGATACCATAGCCCACCTTTCCTGACCAGAAGCCTCTAGACAAAAACCAGAGTTCACAGTCGAAAGTCAAAAAGACATCCGTCTGACACAGGCCCACAGCAAGCCCGCGCCAATTCCTTCCACAAGCGTAAACGCCAAAGTTACCACCGCCTCATTCCACTGAGGGCAAAAGATTAATACGATAATCGGAATTGCTCCGTTCATCATACCAAAAAAAATACCGATAAAGGACGCAGCGCTTTGTTTTACCACGGTTATCTCCGAAGTCCAGGAATAGTTTGGAAATTTCAGATTCAGCCACATACCGAAAACTGAGGTAAAACAAGCATAGGCTAAAGGTGTCAAAAACACCAACGGCAACATGGGCATACTCGGCATCTTGGCTATGCAGAGCAATACGCCGCAAACCAGCGCGACAGGGCAGGTTAAAAACAGGTTAAATAAAATCTTTCCCTTATAAACCGTTCCCTGCTCCACCGGAAGGCTCTTTAAAATCCACAGATTCTTCCCCTCCAGTGAGAGGGAGACTGCCGACGTGGCAGTCAGACACAGCATTATCGTGGGGATAAAAGGCATAATTCGCCCAAATACTCCTGCAAATCCCGGAAGCTGTATCATGGTTTCTAGACGCTCCACTCCGAGAAAAGCGCATCCGATGCAGACTGCTGCCGCCATCACAATCCCCATTCCCATGTTTAAGATATAAATGTGACAGCTGTAAAACCGTTTCCACTCTTTTTTTACGATAGCCATAACAGGAGAAGCCGTCTTGATCTGTCCCATCCGGAAGCGCGCCTTGCTGTGGTAGGTCATAAGCCCTGTATTCATGCTTTTATACCTTCTGGCCACCAGAAACACAAACACGGTATACCATGCCACAGATATCAATACGAAGAGGCTAAATGCGGTCCCGCTTCCCTCCACAGCCTGGTGAAACAGCGCCGCGGGAGGATAAATTTTGTGCATCTGTTGAAGAATCATTTCTCCGATATCCTGTACCTGAATCAGGCTGATCTGCCCTTCTCCCACATTTCCCAACAACAACGAACCGAGCATTATTGCCAACAGCAGGCCAAAGGAGATAACCGTGGCAACCAAACCTGCAAAACGGAATCTGGAGGATATCCAAATAATCAAGGCACCGATCATGGTTGCTATGGTGGTGGGGATCAAGGGGGCTAGGATCATGCCCAGCGCCCACACGGGATAAAAGAAAAATCCCGGCCGTACAACTCCTGCGTATCCCACTCCCATGGGAACCATAACAGCCAGGGTAATCAACAGGTTCATCAGATACATAGTCAAAAATCTGCTGGTGATTACCACGCTGGTTGGCACCGGAAGGGACATCAAAAGATCGTAATCCCCGTAGGCAAATAAAATACCATTGGTTTTTAAAGCCGTAAAGAACAGGGTTGCCAGACTGGTCAGTACAATGGCGTAGCTTGGAATCACCCTTGCCATACCTGCCATTCCCAATCCCAAAGCAATCAGATAGCTGTAAAAAATCAATACGACTCCCAAAATGGCCATGGTCGCCATGGACCAGCCTTTTCCCTTGGATTTTAACTGCCCTGTCATCTGAACTTTCAAAAGCAAAAGACACTTACCTGCCATGACGTTCCTCCTCCTCTTTTGCATCCTCCTGAAGACTGAGCATGAAAACTTCCTCCAGAGATTCCCCCTTGGTCAGTTCCTCCGTGGCACCGGCTGCCACCAGTTTACCGCCTTTGATAATTGCCACCTTATTGCACAGTTTTTCTGCCACATCCAAAACATGGGTGGAAAAAAAGATGGCGCTCCCCTGCTCACACATTTGCCTCATCACGTTTTTCAGCATCAAAGATGCCTTGGGGTCCAGACCTACAAAGGGCTCATCCAAAATCAACAGCTTGGGCTGATGAATCAAAGCTGAAATCAGCGCCGTCTTTTGCTTCATTCCGTGAGAATAAGAAGAGATCAGATCTCCCAGAGCATCTGTGATTTCCAGCATATCCCCGTAGGCTTTGATCCTCTCTTTTCTCTTTCCGGAGGGGACTTCAAAGATATCCCCGATAAAATTCAAATACTGAATCCCGGTCAGATATTCGTAGAGATCCGGATTGTCCGGGATATAGGCCATCTGCCGCTTGCAGGCCACTGGTTCCTTTCGGATGTCTTTTCCGTCCACCAATATGGTGCCTTCTTCAAAGTCCAAAACCCCTGCCACGGACCGTATGGTCGTGCTCTTCCCAGCTCCGTTATGACCGATAAAGCCATAAATGTCTCCGGCCTTTACAGAAAGATTTAAGTCGTCCACCGCCCGCTTTCCATTTTTATATGTCTTAGAAAAATGTGTAATTTCCAGCATGAAAATCTCCTCCCTTACTTTTCTTTAGGGGAAGTATAGCACAATCCGGCAGGGTTGCAAGCCTATTCGCCTAAAATACAGAAAATAACGGATATGGTAAAGACTTCTGTCATATATTATTCTAAATCCTGCCGGAGCGTATGTCATGCAGATTTATGTGGTAAAACCTCAGGATACGGTCACCTCCATCGCCGCTTCCTTTGGTATCTCAACAGACTCTATTCTCTATACCAATCAGATTCCCTACCCTTATACGCTGGCTGTGGGGCAGGCCCTTCTTCTAAACACAGGGCCCAACACGGGACAGCGCCTGCCCATAAAAAGCAACGGATATGCCTATCCCTATATCAGTCCCTGGGTCCTGGAGCAGACGCTTCCTTATTTAACGGAATTGTCTATTTTCGCCTACGGATTTACTGAAAGAGGGGACCTTTTATCTCCGCCGCTGGATGACGGGTTTATGATCTCTGCTGCCAGAAATTTTGGCGTCACCCCCATACTGACTCTTGCCCCCCTGGGGTCTGACGGCAACTTCGACAATAATCTGATCCATGCCCTGCTCCAGAACCCGGCCGCCGTCTCAAACCTATTAACTCAGCTGACTGACCTTATGAAACAGAAGGATTTTGGCGGGCTGGACGTCGACTTTGAATATATCCTGGAAGAGGACCGGAATGCCTATTCTGCTTTTATCCGCCAGGCAGCCGATGCGGTACACGCCCAGGGGAATCGCCTCAGCGTAGCCCTTGCGCCCAAATCAGGCATCTCTGACATCAGCATCCTCACGATCGGACTGGATTACCAGAGCCTGGGCCAGGCAGCAGACCAAGTGCTTCTTATGACCTATGAATGGGGTTATAAATACGGGCCAAATCTCCCGGTTGCCCCCCTAAACAAAGTACGCCAGGTGGTAGAGTATGCGGTGACGCAGATTCCTCCTGAAAAAATCCAGCTTGGCGTTCCAAACTACGGGTACGACTGGCCTTTGCCCTATATTCGCAATGCGACGGAGGCCGTCACCATCGGAAACGTGGAAGCTGTGCAAATTGCCGTAGCCAACAGAGCTGAAATTCAGTTTGACGAGATCGCCATGTCCCCCTTCTTTCGCTATACACAGGCCCAAACAGCCCATGAGGTCTGGTTTGAGGACGTAAGAAGTCTCCGTGCGAAATTTGAGTTGATCCGTGAATTTGGCCTACTGGGCGCAGGCTACTGGCAAATTATGGACTGGTATTTGGCTAACTGGCTTCTTCTGTCAGATACCTTCTGGATCAAAAAAGGAACTTGATACCTCTTTAAGGATTAAGGAGCCTGGCCCTTAATCCTGCTCCTTTCGTCCAAAGAATCCCTCCTGACCAAGCTCTGCCGTCCGTATTCCTCCCTTAAACTGCAACTGGGGATTTTTGATGCTGACTCTGGTGTGGGCAGGCACGGAGGACGTGACAAAGGCGTTACTTCCGATTACAGCTCCCTCCCCAATCACGGTCATTCCCCCCAGTATGGACGCGCCGGAATAGACCGTAACGCTGTTTTCCAGAGTTGGGTGACGCTTTGCCCCTCTCAGGCTCTGGCCTCCTCTGGTGGATAATGCCCCCAGCGTAACACCCTGATAAATTTTGACATTATCTCCAATTTCCGTGGTTTCTCCCACCACCACTCCGGTGCCGTGGTCTATAAAGAAATAGCGTCCAATCTTCGCTCCCGGATGAATGTCAATCCCGGTCAGACTGTGGGCATGCTCTGTCATCATTCTGGGAATCAAAGGCACTCCCATCACATGAAGTTCATGGGCAATTCGATTCGTGGTAATCGCATACAGACCGGGATAAGAAAAGATGATCTCATCGGTATTAAAGGCAGCCGGATCCCCGTCATAGGCTGCCTGCACATCCGTGGCTAAAAGCTCCCGAATGGCAGGAATCCTCTTTAAAAACCGGTTCACGATGCAGCCTGCCTGGGCATACATCTCCGCTTCCTCTGCCACATGGTATTTCGGGTCATGCTGCAGGGCGCGGATTACCTGTTTGGTCAGTTGATACTGCACATCCTCCAGCAGTTCTCCCACATGGTATTCAATGGAACTGCTTTTTAAATTTCGCATTTCAAAATAACCCGGAAATACGATTTTTCGCATCTGTTCCATAATATGTAAGATTACGTCCCGGTTGATCCGATTGGTGGAATCCACATTTCGGATGGCCGGATGCTTTTCATAGCTATCCAAAATTTCCCGAACCAATTGACTCATCTGTTCCTGCGAGGTTTCTCTCATTGTTTTCCTCCTTTTTATAAAATTTTCCTCTCCTGCGGCTGTCCGCATAATAAGGCTTTGATGGACTTACATCCCTGTCAGCTAAGGGCAGCCCGCTTCCAGAATCCCTTTTGATAAAAGAACGTGGACAAAATGGTAGCCAAAGTCCAGCCTACCGGCCAGGAAAGCCAGATTCCCTCAGTTCCCAGCTTCATGGGACCTGCAAACACATACGCCAGCACCACCCGGAACAACAGATCCGAAAAAGTGGATGCCATAAAGCATTTCATAGCCCCTGCCCCTCTTAGGATTCCGTCTGCCAACAACTTCAGGGAAATGATAAAATAAAAGGGCGATACGATTTTCAAGAAGCTTTGGCCGATCTGTAGCGCCTTCACGCTGGACTCTTCCATAAAGAGTGACACCATAGAACCTTTAAAAAAGAAAAATGCCACAAAGAACGGCAACACAATACACAGCATCATAGCTGCCCCGGCCCGGTATCCTTTCTTTACCCTCTCTGCCTTCCCTGCGCCGATATTCTGAGCCGTAAAGCTGGAAATCCCGTTTCCCAACGTGGTAAAGGAAGTGATGGCAAAGGTATTGAGCTTTACCGCCGCAGAGTATCCGGCAATGGCAGAAGAACCATAGCCGTTTACCAAAGCCTGAATAAAGATATTCCCAATGGATACAAAACTTTGTTGCAGGATACTGGGAACAGCCACGCGACTGACCTTCCATAGCATGACTGTGGAAAAAAGCTCTGGTTTTTCTTCTGTCTTGATCTGCCGCAGTCTCCTTTGCAGCGTAATCAAAGACAAGATACAGGAAACTCCCTGAGCCAAAAAGGTAGCCCAGGCCACGCCGGCCACGCCCCAGCCAAAGGAAATCACAAACACCAAATCCAATATAATATTCCCTACAGAGGAACCGATCAGAAAATATAAGGGTGTTTTGGAATCCCCAAGGGCGTTAAAAATTCCTGTACATACATTGTATAAGAACAAGAAGGTAAGTCCCCCCACATAGATTCTCAGATACAGAGCCGCGTCTGCAAATACATTTTCCGGCGTGTCAATCATTCTCATCAGCGGATTGGTACATGCAAGTCCCACAACAGTCAAAACCAGGCTCAACACCAGGGAAGACAAAAACGTAGTGGTGACCGCCGTCTTCATCTCCCTGAGCTTTTTTCCTCCAAACAACTGAGAAATCAGCACGGCACAGCCAATGTTACACCCCATAGCCACAGCCATAAAAATCATCGTAATTGGATAGGACGCTCCCACCGCAGCCAATGCGTCCTCCCCGGCAAATCTTCCGGCGATCATACTGTCTGCAATGTTATAAATCTGCTGAAACATAGCGCTAATCAGCATGGGAATCGAAAATGCCCAAAGAAGTTTTCCCGGTTTCCCTGATGTCATATCTTTTATCATATGTATCCCTCTTTCCTTTTTAATCTAAGACACCGCCTTTTCAAACCATCCCTTTCCCACTACCCATTATAATAAATCCTGAGAAGATGTAAAGAACCGATTTCCCCAGTCCCCGCAAAGCCTAAGCAGAAAAACGCCGGAGATGTAAAATCCTTTCGGATTTTTACATCCCCGGCACTTTGCTTCGCGCTCCTGCCTTAAACAAGACTTTTCATTCTATCTGCTTATCTGTAATATACAGAATTCCACTTCAGTTCATTTCTAAAGTCACGGATATTGGTATTCTCATCGATAAATACAGCCTCAATTCCCATAGCAGCCGCCCAATCGCCCATCTGCTCAGCAGTCAGATCGTAGGAGAACGCTGTGTGGTGTGCTCCGCCGGCATAAATCCATGCCTCTGCTCCAACCTCCAGGCTGGGTTCCGGAGTCCAGAACGCAGTGGCTACCGGAAGCTTCGGCATAGGCTTCTCCACCTTCTTACAGTTTACCGTATTGATAATCAGACGGAAACGGTTCCCCAGATCGATCAGAGAGGTAGCTACCGCTTTTCCGGTCTTGGAAGTAAATACAAGACGAGCCGGATCTTCCCTGTCGCCCATGGACAGCGGGTTTACCTTGATGCCGATGGGGCCGTCAGAGATACTTGGGCAAACCTCCAGCATATGTGCCTGAAGGATTCCCTCCTTACCAGGTACCAGATTATAGGTATAATCCTCCATGAAAGAGGTTCCCTTCGCATCCTTCACACCCGCACTCATAATCTTCATCAGACGAACCATAGCCGCGGTTTTCCAGTCTCCCTCTCCGCCGAAACCGTATCCTTTTTCCATCAGACGCTGGATTGCCAGTCCCGGAAGCTGCTTTAAGCTGCCCAGATCGCCAAAGTGGGTAACGATCGCCTGATAGTTCTTCTCCTCCAGGAATTTCTCAAAACCGATCTCAATACCGGCCTGTACTGCCACATGGCGCTTAAACTCTTCCGGATCTCTTCCCTCCAGAATGATATCATATTTGCTGTAATACTCTTCCACCAGTGCGTCAATGTCGCCCTTGGATACGTCCTGCACATACTCTGCAATTTCGTTCACCGGATAAGCGTCAATCTCCCAGCCAAACTTGATCTGAGCCTCTACCTTGTCTCCCTCGGTAACGGCCACATTTCTCATATTGTCGGCCACACGAACCACGCGGATATGACTGCTCTCCATCACGCCGACAGCGGTTCTCATCCAGTCAGCAATTCTCTTCTGAACTTTCTCATCTGCCCAGTATCCCATAATCACTTTTCTTTCGATCCCCATGCGGGTAACGATATGACCGTATTCTCTGTCGCCATGTGCGGACTGATTCTCGTTCATGAAATCCATGTCAATGGTATCATAAGGAATTTCCTGGTTAAACTGGGTATGTAAATGCAGCAGCGGCTTTCTATACTCCTGAAGTCCCAGAATCCAGGATTTAGCCGGAGAAAATGTGTGCATCCAGGTAATCACGCCGGCACACTCTTCATCTGCGTTTGCCTCGTTAAACGTCTTGCGGATCAGCTCGTTGGTAATCAATGTCGGTTTCCATACCACTTCAAAAGGAAGGTTGCCGGACTTATTCAGTTCCTCCACGATGATCTTAGAATGCTCTGCTACCTTGCGCAGGCATTCGTCGCCGTATAAATCCTGTGAACCGGTTGCAAACCAAAACTTGTACGCTTTTCCTGTCTTCATTTTGTAAAACCTCCTATTTAAATTCATTCCATATCGGTTGATAATTTCATTTTAGGACTTGTACGCTCGTCTTTACAAGTTGTTTTTCTTTCTCGACAGGATTCCCTCACAATCAGCTCCGGAGCAATACGAAGGTGACGCTGGGTCTCTGAAAGCTCCTCCCCCCGTATACAGGAAAGCAAAAGCTCCGCAGCCATTTTTCCCATCTGCTCCTGAGGATGAGCAATGGTAGTCAGTTTCACATGTCCGGACTGGCCAATCGCCGAGTTGTCATATCCGGTGACTGAAATTTCCTCCGGCACCCGCCGTCCCGCCATTTTCAGAATCCGGATGGCCTCCATGGCAATCTGGTCGTTATAGCATACCACAGCATCCATGGGAATCCCGCTCTTTACCATCCTATCCACCTCGGAGATGGGTTTAATGGTGCGATCCTCTGTATGAAACCACACCACCATGTCCGGATTATAGGGCATCCCAAACTCCTGCAAGGCTTTTACATAGCCCTTGTGCCGTTCTTGGCCCTGAATATCATCTGCCTTGAAAATCCCCGCAATCTGGCTATGTCCCTGCTCAATCAGATACCTTGTCAAAACGTATCCTCCCTGGCAGTCATCCATGAGCACATAGGGCTTTTCTCCCATCTGAGGAAAAATGCCCTGGATAAAAACATAAGGAATCCCATACTCATCCAAACGCTCGTACAGGTGCTGATGCTTACAATACATCTGGCTCTTGCTGGGCTCAATAATCAGCCCGTCGATGTCCTTGGTCAGAATATCCTCCAGGCATTGCACCTCTCTGGCCCTGCTGTTTCCCGTATTTTTCAACATGATACTGTATCCGTTTTCAGTCAGGACCCGGTCAATCCCCTGCAGGAGTCTGGGAAAAATATAGTCTGACATATAGGTGGTAATCACTGCAATGTTTCTGGAATTTTTTGTATGCCGCATTCGCTCGGAACAAAAGGTTCCTCTGCCGTGTTCTGCCGTGATATACCCTTCGTTTGCCAAGATGCCCAGCGCTTTGCGCACCGTATGTCTGCTGATCTCATACTTGGCTGAAAGCTCATTTTCCGAGGGAAGCTTCTCCCCCGGTTTAATTTTCCCTGATAGAATATCCCCCTTTAAATTTTCCATCAGGGCCGCATATTTTGTTTTACCTTTTTCCTCCATATATAAATACCTCCTGACAGCCGTCCCGGTTGTACGGTTGTCTTTACAAGTCACTTCTATTATAGCGAAAAAAGAAGATGACTGCAAGCCATCTTCTTTCTTCTCTCTGGAAAAAGGAACCTCTTTTCCATCTGGTTCGTTCACAGCAAAAAGCCCTGCCGTTCCAATTCCTTTGGGAGCTGACCAAAAGAGGTAATCTTCCCTGCATATTCATCGGTCTCTCCCAACCCGTAGGCGGCATAGATCATGGGGACTTTGGCCCTGCGGCATGCATCTGCATCCCCTTGTGTATCCCCCACATAGATCGCCTCTGAAATACCATGCTTATCCATTATCAGCCGGATGTTTTCCGCTTTTAAAACGCCAGTATCGTCCGGGCAAAGCCCATCCTTAAAATATTTGCCAAGTCCTGTGGACTCGCAAAAGACCGGTATATATCCTGCCTGGCAGTTGCTGACAAGAAACAAAGGATATACCTTCTGAAGTATTTTCAGGGTCTGCTCAACCCCTTCATATACCCTTCCCGGCTCAGTCTTAAGCATCCGAATCTCATATTCCCCGCAGCATGCCTCCAGCCGTTTTCGGTCTTTGGGGTCACACTCTGGAAACACATGGTCAAAAATTTCCTCCATAGGTCTGCCAAAAAGCGCCCCCAGCCTTTCCGGCTCCAGCGTAATCTTCCAGTCGCTGTTCTCCCGGATTGCCAAGTTCCAGGACCGTGCCACCGTTTCCCTGGAATCCCACAGCGTGCCATCCACATCAAAGATAATCCCTTTCATACTTTCGTAAGCTCCTTCCACCTTTCAGAATACCCACCTCGCACTGAGACATTCGTTTCGACCATTCTACCATATCAAAATCCTTCTTGTCAAAACTTGCCTCGATGTTTACTCCTTCCCGGTGTCTGACCCTACTCATCTTCTTCAGCCAGCTGATAGAGCCACTCTAGCTTTTCATCCGCTGTTACCCGCATCTCCCAGTTCTCCGCCTCTTTTCGGATGGTCTCCCAGGCATAGATCTGCTTTGCCAGTCCCTCTTTTCTGTCAATCAATACCGTATAGTGATCATGGAAAGGCTGCTTTTTTAAATACTTTTTCATCTTATAAAGCCGCTTTTTTACAATGAATTTAATTACCTTCGGCTTCCAGCCTTTGCGCTCCTGAAATATTTCTACCGCTTCCTTGGCGCTTGATATATTTCCTTTCCAAAACTCCTCCATAATCGCCAGGTCTGAATCATATAATTTCCATCTCAAATGTTCCGGCCTTACCCATTTTTTCCCCGCTTTCGCCATTTTCTTCTCTCATCCTCCGTTATTGACATTTCCTCTGCCGCAAAACAGCAGAAATTTTCATAAATTTTCTTGTCTCTGGTAAATTATACCATATTATACAGTCACCATTTACTGGTAAATTCTTCCATCTTTTGTATATATAGCAGATTCAGAAATGATCTGCAAATTTCTCGCTATTTTCGGAAACCCATATGCGCCTGCTAGTTTTTCACTCTCATCTTCTTGTTTATCATACAGAATCTCCGCTTTCTCTTCTGTACGCTTTTCCACCTCCTACTTTTCCAAAGTATTATGAAAGTACTTTTATTTTATCACAGAAAAGTGTGACATCCTATAACATATTTTTCATTTTACTCTATTCTAATCAACAAGAAAAACGGCACAGCCAACGCCATGCCATCAGGAAAAGCTATTCCATTCCTTTTTCAAATCGCCTAAACCTGGCGATTTTTCGGCTCAACCGCCTCAGAACGCACATTGTGAGTCTGATTTTGATTTTCCGGTTTTTTCTTTTGCGTTACACTGTTAAATGTTTCCTCGCTCTTTTTACGACTCAACTCTTCTTGCTCTTTTCTCATCATCGTATTCCATCACCTCACTTTTATTATTTACACATGGAGAAAACTTATACCGTCACGTTTCATGTTCTTTCCGATTATATTTTCTTTCTCTCTGTATATACTACATTCCGAAGGAGGTGGATTTTATCATGGCAAACGTCAACTCAACTGTCACAAGTCTTCCCTGTTCCTGTAAAGCTGCTGCTGAGAAAATGGCTGCCGAACTTGCTAAGGAGGAGGCATTCGCCGATCTTTCCGAAGACTGCCGTCAAAAACTTACGCAGCTGGAGCACGTACTTTCAAAGGAAACCGGTGAAAACGTAGCCCTTGTGGCCTACCGCATGTAAAATACCCCAATCTGGCAGTGTGATAACATCGTGCGCTGCCAGATTGTATACGCTTTATTTATAGCTTTTCTTTCCGTATTCAAATTCATTTTTTGATCCTCCATGGCCCCTCTTTTATGTGGTATTTCACACAATAATAGCATGTCTTTTGGATATAATCAATAAAAATATGTTTTATACCACACAACGAGGTGCCATTTGAAGCTGAAACAAGATATAAGTATTGGAGGAAATATACGAAGCTTACGAAAAAATGCCGGAATGACTCAAGAAGAAGTTGCGACAAAATTGCAATTACTTGGGATCGATATGTCACGCGATTTTTATGCCCATATAGAGTCTGGGGCCTATAATATACGCATCAGCGAGCTATCCGCATTGCGTAAAATATTCGGTGCGGAATACAATGATTTTTTTGAGGGAGTCCCATAAATTAGGTGTAGTATTGGGTCTTGTAATTTCAAATTTCCCGTAAAATCGAAAAGCGCCGGGAACCTTGATCTTTCAAGATTCCCGGCACTTCTTAAAACAGGGGATGAGAGAATCGAACTCCCGCTAAGAGTTTTGGAGACTCCTGTCATACCATTTGACCAATCCCCTACTGTACCTTTGTGTGATACCTTTTCTTTATATCACAAACTGACATTATTGTCAATATTTTTTACAAAAATCAGACAATTTTTCTTATCCTCTGTAGTTCATGAATCATTACCTCCTCATCCTCCACCTGTGCAGGATTTCAAAAATGCTAATCTGCCCGCTGCCTATAATTTTACTTGACAATACTCAAAATCTTCCGCTCTGCCGTCGTATCTGCTTCATAGTCAATATTGTCATAGCCAAATCCAAAGAGATGATAAAACTCTTCCCAGTATCCATCCACATCTGCCAACTGGTTCAGGTTATCGTCCCGAAGAAGATTCCAGCGCTCCAGTACCTTTGCCTGAACATCGGGGTTCATCTCTGCATCATCCAAACGAATCCGGTTGGGAATGTCTGTTTTGGGTTCCTTCTCTGACAAATACTGGTTCCACAGACGGTACATCTGCTCCACCGTGCCCTCATGGGTTCCTGTTTCCTTCATAATACGATAAAGCAAAGAAATGTACAAAGGCACAACAGGAATGGCGGAACTGGACTGGGTTACAACCGCCTGATTCACCGAGACAAAGGCAGGAATTCCCTCACCGGTTAGCTGAAGGGCTGTTTGATAAAGATGCTCTTTCGCCTGTCCTATGGTTCCCTCTTTATAAATAGGATATGTCATCTCTGGACCAAGGTAGGAGTAAGCTATCGTCCGTATATCCTTAGAAATAAGATCTTCCTCTTGTAAAGCCTTCATCCACTCACTCCAGTCTTCTCCTCCCATCACGCGGATGGTGGCCTGAACCTCTTCTTCGCCGGCCGGAAGCACAGTCTTTTCCGTTAAGACATTTTTTCTTAGATCCAGACTCTTACTGGTAAATGGTTGCCCTATCGTTTTTAAAACCGATGTATATACGGTTCCATCCGACATCGTTCGTCTTGGGGCTGCCAAAGAATACACGAGAAGATCGATCTGACCCAGATCTCTGCGAATCAATTCCATGGCCTCTCTTTTCACCTGTTCCGAGTAAGCGTCCCCATTAATGGTTTTTGCGTACAGACCATCCCGGACTGCCAACTGTTCAAAAGCAGCTGTATTGTACCATCCTGCGGTAGCAGTGCGTCCCAGAACGGATGGTTTTTCATAACAAACTCCAATGGTCGGCGCCTGATCTGACCAGGCGGCACAAATGCGCGAAGACAAACCATATCCTGTGGAAGCGCCTATAATCAGGGTTCTTAGCTTCCTGTTTTTCCCGGATTTCGTCTTTACATATTCCATCTGACGGCGCACACTCTCCCTGCAGCCCTCCGGATGAGCCGTTGTACAAATAAAGTTTCTGACTCTCGGTTTAATAATCATGGTAACCTCCTTATGTAACCGCACTTCTGCTTTCTTTTTTCTTTCTTGACTTTTTTGCAGCCCCTGTCCTCTCTTTTTTATCAAAAACTGCCAGACTACAGACATTTTATCATAAAACCCCCTGTGGCGCCAGTTACTTTCCTCTGCCACCGGGTTGGGAAACCACGCCGGAAGGTTAGCTCCCCTCCAGGACGATATCCATGTGGATTTAAAAAAATTAAAAAAGACTGCCGAGTCTATGATAATCATCATAAACCTGACAGCCCGATCGCACACCTTCAAAACCGCATACGGATATCTGATTCCCATCCTTCTCTCTTCTCTGTC
>CABSEG010000053.1 GCA_902476645.1 uncultured Lachnospiraceae bacterium
AAACCCTGCCATACCCGGGAATACGGCTCCCTCGCCCAGTTCTTCCTCGATCCTTAAAAGCTGATTATACTTAGCCACCCGCTCGCTTCTGCTGGGTGCCCCTGTCTTGATCTGGCAGGTATTCAGCGCTACGGCCAAATCTGCGATGGTGGTATCCTCCGTTTCACCGGAACGGTGGGAGGCGATGGCGGTGTACCCTGCAGCATGAGCCATTTTGACGGCCTCCAGAGTTTCGGAAACGGAGCCGATCTGATTTAGCTTAATCAGAATAGAGTTTCCGCACCCAAGGTCGATACCCTTGGCCAGCCTTTGGATATTGGTCACGAACAGATCATCTCCCACGAGCTGAACCTTGTCCCCCAGCTCCTTAGTCATCATCTGCCATCCTTCCCAATCCTCCTCATCCAGACCATCCTCAATGGAATAGATGGGATATTTCTCGCAAAGTTCCTTCCAATGCTCCACAAGCTGAACAGAGGTAAATTTCTTCCCGCATTTTGGCAACACATACTCTCCTTTTGTGCCGCTCTTCCACTCGCTGGATGCCGCATCCATGGCAAGCACAAAATCTTTGCCCGGCTCATATCCTGCTTTCTTTACGGCCTCCAGGATGCACTCAATGGCCTCCTCATCGCTTCCCAGATCCGGAGCAAAGCCCCCCTCGTCTCCCACGGAGGTAGCCAGCCCCCTCTCCTTTAACAGGGCTGCCAGCCCATGAAATACTTCCGTGCACCAACGAAGGCCCTCCTTAAAGCTCTTGGCCCCTGCTGGCATAATCATAAACTCCTGCACATCTACGGTATTGGCTGCATGAGCGCCGCCATTTAGAATATTCATCATAGGCAGCGGCAGCCGATTCCCGTTTACGCCTCCCAGAAAACGGTACAATGGCACCTGAAGAGCATTTGCCGCAGCCCGCGCACAGGCAATGGAGACGGCCAAAATAGCATTTGCTCCCAGCTTAGACTTATCCTTCGTGCCATCGGCCAAAATCATGGCCTTGTCTACCGCATAAGTGTCTGCCGCATTCATCCCCTTCAGGGTTTCACAGATCACGGTATTGATGTTCTCTACAGCCTTGGAAACGCCCTTGCCGCCAAACCGGTTCTTATCCTGATCTCTCAGTTCCAGAGCCTCAAATTCTCCTGTGGAGGCACCGCTTGGGGCGGTTCCCCTTCCCATTGTTCCATCCGTCAGATATACTTCTGCCTCCACGGTGGGATTTCCTCTGGAGTCAATAATCTCTCTTCCGATCACTTTCTCAATTTCTAAATACTTCATCCTTGATCCTTTCCCATGGAACCCTTCTGCCCCCGCTCAAAGGCAGAAGGAGTCATCCATGATTTATTCACACTTTAGTTAGTTTTATCTAACTTTCATTAGTTTAACAAAATGCGCAATTAAAATCAAGTTTCATTATTTAGAATTTTTCTCAAAACCCCGGATTCTCTAGCTTCAAATTCTATCCTTCCAGCGTCGACTCTATTTCATATTCTTACGCAGGCATCTCATACATTTTTATATAAAAGCAGGAAGCTGCCGCCTGATGACATCAGCTTCCTGCACTCACTCGAAAACCTATATTTCATAGGCTTCTTTTGAGATTACGCAAACATTTTTCTTCGAAAAATGTTTAGAATGCGGAAATCTTTTCTGCGGAATATTGAAGAATCAATGCCGCATCCTTGGTATCCGCCACTCCATCTCCATTCACGTCTGCCCCATCCAACTGCTGCGCATCCAGGCTGGACATTTCCGCAGCATATTTTAACAGATTTGCAGAATCGCTGGTGTTTACTGTACCGTTGCCGTCCACATCGCCTTTCAGTCTTGCTTTCACCAGTTCACTTGTCAGAGCCGTTGTGGCTTGGTTAACCTCCTGTGCCGTTGCATCTTCATCGTTGTACACGGCCTCAGCTTCCGCAAGGGCTGCCGGCAGGCCGCTGATGCTGGCCTCAGTATACCTGGAGGCCTGGTCCAAAATCTCCTGGGCTTTTTCTATTGCTGCGCTCAGGGCTGCCTTATTTCCTCTCATCTCCAGTCCTCTGACTGCTTCTGCCAAATCGGTATATGCCTTGGCCAGATCGCTCTCGGTTCTGTCCTGGTTTGCCAGCACTGCTCTGGCTACCTGGATAGCCTCCTCCAAAGCCGCCCAGCTTTCCGTCGTATATTTGCTTTCGTTCAGACTCTCTACTGCCTGAAGCAGACTCTCCAAAGCTGTGATGTCTGCATCCTTAATCACCTTCACGATAGCGTCAATCACATCGCTGGCTGTCTGATTCACCTCATTCTGAGATGCTCCGGAGTTTTCCAGCACCTTCTTGGCGTTCTCGACCGCGGCTCTCAATGCTGCAAGACTCTCCTCCTCATAGTCTGATGCCGTATCCAAAATCTCCTGGGCTGCGTCCACTGCTGCCTGCAGATGCTGCTTCTGTACGCCGTACTCCAGCCCGCCCAAAGCTTTTACCAGATCGGAGATTGCCTGGTCGATTTCACTTCTGGAGGCTGTTTCGTCCGCTGCCACTGCCTTGGCTGCCTCAATGGCTTTCTCAAGAACCGCCCAGGTCTCCTGGGTATACGCATCCTCGGTAAGACTTTCCGCAAACTGAATCCAGCTTTCCAGATCCGTAAATACTGGATCTTCCTCAACCAGACTGTCTATAGCGGCCTTCAGATCTGCGGCAGCCTTATCAATCTCTGTTTGATCATACCGGTTGATCTGACCTGCCGCTTCCATGGCTTCCTTCACGGCTTCATAAGATTCTTTCGTATAGTCCTCAGGATTCAGAGCCTGCGCTTTCCCAAGCAATTCATCCAACGCACCCGTATCTGCCTCCGGCAGCAATCCTCCATCGATCAAGTCCCCGTTGATGGATAAATTATCAAAGACAGAGGTTCCCTGGGCATTGTACAGTCCTACCCGACCTGTTTTAAATGTTTCGTCCTCCACTGCAATCATAGCCTGGGCAGAATCTCCCATATATACCTTCAGGCTGGTTCCATTGGCTTCCACGGTCAGCCGGTAAGCCTTATCCGTATCCAGCTTCCAGTTTCTTTCCGCCAGTACGCTTTCCTCACCCTGTACCGTTTTGATCAATTGAACCTTGTCTTCCTTTACGTTCAGTACTGCCCGGTATCCTTCCAGACCAGCGGCACTGTTTTGAGCTCTCACATACAGAGCAGGAAGCGCATCTTCGTCTGATGCCTTGAGCTCTGCGGAAACTTTCACATTCTTCTGCTCCGTTGCGTCCACAAATGCATAGGAATCATCACTGCGAACCTGATAAGATTCTCCGTCTGCCTTCCAGACTCCATTCGCGTCCCATTCTCCGATGCCATGTGAGAAATCACTGGTGTACTGAGGTACATTGGTGATTTTAAGGTTATCAATCGTAGCACTGCTCCGGTATCCTCTGATAGAGGCTCCGCCCTCAGAATAAGTGGTATCTACCACATCCACACAGGGCGTCTGCGCATCGTCCAGATATACCTGAATCCTGGACCCAAATACAGCAACTTTCAGTTTATGGGTGGTTCCCGTCTCCAGTCCTTCAACCTCTACTCTCGCCAATTCCGTCCAATTGTTATTCATACGTCCCAGTTGTACATACCCATTTCCAATTCCCGCATAATATCCGTCCAGACCATCGGAACCAAGCAGATAGTTGCTGGAACGGAATGTAATTCCGGTATTGCCGTTTGGCTCGTACAAAGAATTCAGTGTAATTTCGGCCTCATAAATACCGTCCGACATTCTCAGGTCATTCAGGATCAATTTATCTCCGGTTTGAGCACTCATCCACAGGGCGCCATCCCGCATTTCCGTCACCAGGTCATTTCCCATCTTTTCGTAACGGCTGTCCAATTCCTCGCCGGAGAAATCATCCGTAATGTTTACCTCATCCGGTAACTCTATTACTTCTCCCTGTACCGCCTCATAGGACTCCGGCGATACCACCGCATCCTCAACACCTTGCTCGAGGGTTACGTCTCCGGTAAAGCCGCTCTGATCGTATACGTCAATTACCGGCTCCGGATCGTTATCCACATAAATACGAATATGCTCGTCAAACAGTGTCGTCTTTACTTCATATGCATCCTCATTTCCATCCAGGGCTGCACTGGCTATGGTATCTCCCGTCTCTTTATTTTTCAGAGTCACGCTGTTTCCGTCATCTGAGATCTCAACCTGATAGCCTCCATCTTTGTCGTTTCTAAGCAGATAGCCTTCCTGACGTTCCAGGGAAGCTTCCACACTGTAATTGTCCCCATCCACATCTACTTTCTGATCCTGGCTTAAAATGCCATCCACACTCTGATCTGTGGGATTTAAGATCAAAGTCGGATTTACGGCATAGCGTCCATAAGTGGAAGCGTAAATCCGAAGACCATTCTGATTCTCCGCATCTTCCTTTACCTCGTAAGAAACGGTCAGTTCCCGGTTATCCTTCAGGGTATCCTTGATAGCATCCATCTGTTCATCGGAGATATTCAGGTTTACCAAATATCCGAAGTTTCCGGCGCTGGTCTGTCCATTATAGGGGCTGTTTAAGGTCAGCGTTCCTCTCATATCTCTTGGGTTGTCCGGGAGATAGACCGTATCCACTTCAATGCCGTTAATAGAAACGGTCATGTCCGAGGGACGTTCTCTTCCCTCTGCCGTCTGTCCATATGCGGAAGAATAAGCGGATACGTATTTATCTGAGCCGATCTGTCCTTTGTAGGAGGAAGCTTCCGCCAAAACACGCATTCCATTCAGATCCGACAGATCAAAATCTTCGGGCAGGGTATAGCTGTATGCCAACGCGGTTCCGTCTTCGGACGTATCCATTTGGGCATCCTGAACCTGTGCTTTCATAACAACAGAACCATCCAGGTTCGTCTGGGTATAAGCCTTATTCTCACTGGTTTCGTCAGAAACTACCACATTGGTGAAGTTCTTTGCCAGCTTGTTTCCATTCTCATCCTCCAGCCATACGGTCAGGGTACCTACGCAAGCCTGGGTCGGTACATTGTAAGTAATGGTAGTCGTGGTCTTTCTGTAGGGATTCAATTTCATGGACTGCTCTCCAGACACTCCGGTACTGATACTGTTTCCGTAAATATCTGTTCCGTCAAACCGCCACTTCATGACGATATTGTCCGGAAGCTCGTCCGTCCAGCCGATGGCCATAATCTTGCTCTTCATCTTCTGCCCTGGCTCTACGTTACGAATAGGCTGATCTACCACGCCCACATAGATTTCCTGGGTCAAATCCTTTGTAGTCATATCCCCGCCATAGGCAATTTCATCATAGCCAAAGACCTTCATCTGTCTGTCATAAGTCATGAATCCGTTGCGTTCATATTCAATATCGTAGGGCTCAGTATATACAAAGCCAGACTGTTTTTCATATCTTCTTTGAATGTCCGTCATATACTTAAAGCAGTAAGAAACATCAAAGTCTCCTGATCCTGCTCCCACGCCGCCGTATTCGCTGTTTAACAGCGGATCGCCATCCTGCTTCTCTCCAAATTTAAAGTTATCCGTGGAACCTACAAATGCGCTTCCATTCCAGCGCTCCACCGTATTCACCGTATCCTGATAGGTGGTTGGATACATATGGTAAGTATTTAATTCCGTCGGCTGCACATGATCGCCGTTGCAGGCGCTCATATCCTCCACCAACACATTGGGGTTTAACTCTTTTGCCTTATAAAACAGCTCTTCCACCCAGTCTTTGGTGCTCTTTCCATCGGCTGCCTTGACATTTCTCGCCGCATCGCTGGCATATGCGTCCTGAAGTCCCCAGGTCTCATTAAACAGCATGACTGCAACGATTGACGGATGATTGTAGTTCATATTCATCATGGATTCCAGGCACTCTTCATAGTACTGACGTCCCGGAGTCTCATCTCCTTCTTCGTCCGGCACCATGGCAGTGGCATGAGGCATATCCTGCCATACCATCATACCCAGCTTATCGCACCAGTAGTACTGCAGCGGATCTTCCACTTTTAAGTGCTTGCGGATCATGTTGAATCCGGCTTCCTTCATCTCCAGAATGTCATATTTCAACGCTTCCTCGGAAGGCGCCGTATAGATTCCTTCTTCCCAGAAGCCCTGGTCCAAAAGTCCGGCCATATAAACAGGCTTATTGTTCAGATAGATGTATTTTACTCCCAGGCTTTCATCAAAATACTTCTGCTCGACTTTTCTCATGCCAAAGTAGGTCTCCACCTGATCCAGAACCTTGCCCTCGCTGTCTTTCACCGTCAGGGTTCCATAATACAGGTTAGGATCGTCATAATTCCAAAGCTTGGCATTTTCCACCTGAATCTGTTCCAGATTCACCGTGCTGCTTCCCGCTTCTACCTGGATCTTCTGAGATCCCTGGATGCTGGAACCTGTCGGAATATCCTGATCTTCCTCCACACTGTAAACCTTGCTTTCAAACTCGTATTCCACCGTCAGTTCTTGTGCTTCATCTGTAGTAATATCCAGAGAATAGGAAACCGTAGAATTGTCGATGTCGGTTGCCGCCTTCGCATTATCCAGATAGGTGGCGCTTCTGGCCTCCAGCCCTACGGTCTGCCAGATGCCGCTTGTATGAGTATAACCGCAGGGGGCGTTTCTTCCCTGTTTTCCAATCAGGGCCGGATAGCTGTCATCGCCATAACTTCCTTTATCCTCTACCCAAAGGGTAATCGTATTTTCTTCCCCCACCTTCAGGTAATCCGTTACGTCGAATTCAAAGGCGTTGTAGCCTCCCACATGTTCGCCCACTTCCTGACCGTTTACCCAGAGCTTGCACTTCCAGTCCACGGCTCCGAATTTCAAAAACATTTTGCGGCCAGCCCAGCTTTCGTCTACTACGACTTTTCTCTGATACCAGGCCTGTCCCATATAATCCGGATTCTCGACTCCACTCAATGAGGATTCCCAGCAAAACGGTACATTGATGGTCTGCTCCATCTGCTTATCTGCCTCATACCATCCTTCTTCCTGGCCCACTTCATTTGGGTCAAAAGAAAAGTCCCACCATCCGTTCAAATTAACAAAATCGCTTCTCTCCCAGTCTGCTCTTGGGCGCTCGGATCTTGTCTGTCCGGATTGGGCATTTGGGCGTACAATCAGATAGCCGGAAGATACCACATTGGTATTTCCCTGGGTTACCTTGATTTTATAGGTGCCTGCGGATAACTGGGGAATCACCAGTTTCACCTGATTTTCTGTAAGACTCTCTACCTCAGCCATTACCTGGGGTGACATGGAAGATCCATTAGCCTTTACCACCTCAAAGGTCATCCCTTCCGCAAAGCCTTTCCCATTGACCGTCACATGTCCGTCAAATGCTTCTCCCTCTGTCAGATTTCCCTCACTGATGTCATAGTCTGAAATGTAAGTTCCCTCATAATTTTCCGGCAGATAAAATGCCGAATTTGGAACTACTTCTCTCTGGGTGATACTCTGGTCATTACTCCAATATAAAACTACATGAGAACCGCCCTCATAGTCAAAGTATTCTGCTTTAAAATCATAATACTGCCCGGCTTCCAGATAGATGGGCTCGCTGGTCTGTAAAGCATCCCAGAGTCCTCCATCCCAGTAATTGATCAGCTGTTGACCATTGATCCAAAGCCGGATGCCATTGTCCGCATACCCATAAAAGGTATAATATCCGGACTCTTCTACCTGGATTCTTCCGGTCCAGCGGGCGCCTGCAAAATCAGCCTGCCCTGTCTGCTCCTGCAGTCTTGTCTCCAAATCCGCAAAATTAATATTAAAGTCCACGGTATTAGACTTTAAATCCTGCAATACCACATCTCTTCCGGAACCGCTGGTGGTATAATATTGAGCCGCCAATCCATTATTCGCTTCTTCTCCTACTTCCTTCTGATTCTTTGTTTCCTTGTCCTGGATCTGCCGGTCATCCTGCTCATTTTCTTTTGCAGATACAATGGCGGGGATAGCGGGACTCACACCCGATATAGTCATACCTGCCGCCAAAACAAGACTCAGAAGCTTCGCCCTTCTTTTCCTCATGTCTTACCTCCTCTTTTTGTTATAACATATGTCATATCATTACTGACATTCATCTTATCATACCATTTTTTCCCATTCCTGTATTTATACTATCCTGTACAATTCTTACACTTTTTTATCTATATATTATCCTCTTATAAAGCAAACTTCTTTCTCGTAATTGAAATTATGAGAGGCTCCAGGACAGAAAAATACCCATGCTCCTTTCTCAGGAACATGGGTATTGAAAAAATAGAATGATCTTATTCTCAGATCAACGGATATTTATCTGTCAGGCTCTTCACCAGGGCCTTTGCCTCTTCTCTGTTGCCCTCAGCATCCTCAAGCATCATGGCAATCGTCTTGGCAATCACATCCATATCCTCTTCCTTCATGCCTCTGGCCGTCACTGCAGGAGTGCCCAGACGTACTCCGCTGGTTACAAAGGCAGACTGGGGATCGTTTGGAATCGTATTTTTATTGCAGGTAATGTTAACACTATCCAGAAGATTCTCCACTTCTTTTCCAGTTTTGCCCATGCTGGCCAAGTCTACCAACATCAGATGATTGTCCGTTCCCCCGGAAACAATCTTAATTCCCCGATCCATCAGGCCCTTACAAAGCGCCTTGGCATTTTTTACGATATTTTTTTGATATTCCTGATATTCATCGGTCATCACTTCCTTGAAGCATACTGCCTTTGCAGCGATCACATGCATCAGAGGACCGCCCTGGATGCCGGGAAATACCGCTTTATTAAAGTTGAATTTCTTTGCATTCTCTTCACTGGAGAGGATCATACCGCCTCTTGGCCCCCTTAAGGTCTTGTCACATCCGCATAAGGAATCGGGCTCGGATGCAAGCCTGCCGCCACTAGCCCTGCAATGTGGGCCATATCCACCATCAGATAGGCTCCCGCCTCATCGGCGATTTCCCGGAATTTTTTAAAGTCAATGATCCTTGCGTATGCGCTGGCTCCGGCCACGATCATCTTCGGCTTACACTCCAGGGCAAGTCTTCTTACCTCGTCATAGTCAATGAATCCCTCATCGTTGACACCGTAGGGTACCACGTTAAAATAAGCCCCTGACATGTTGGCAGGACTTCCATGGGTCAGGTGTCCTCCATGTGCCAGATTCATACCCATAATCGTATCTCCCGGCTTTAACATGGCAAAAAATACGGCCATATTTGCCTGGGCTCCTGAATGGGGCTGTACATTCGCATAAGTGCAGCCAAAAATCTTCTTTGCTCTCTCGATTGCGAGACGTTCCACCACGTCCACACATTGACACCCGCCATAGTATCTTTTTCCCGGATATCCTTCCGCATATTTATTGGTTAACGGGCTTCCCATAGCTGCCATTACAGCCTTGCTGACCCAGTTTTCAGACGCAATCAACTCAATATGGCTATCCTGCCGTTCCTGTTCATCCACAATCGCCTGGGCAATTTCCGGGTCAACTGCTTTAATTTCCTCCAGTGAATACATGAAATTTCCTCCTATAGTAATTTAGTGCATTACAGTACTAATCATAGCTGGTTTAGGATAGCTTGTCAAGCAATTTGACAATCTGGGTGTTTTCATATAAACTATACGATAAAAGTGATGTTTGCGTTCATTCAAAAACAGGGATTCACAGAAAGGAGATGCAATGGAATATGCGGTAATCTGGCTGATTTGCGCGAATCTGGCAGGTCTGTGCGCCATGGGATCAGACAAACGCAAAGCCATAGACGGGAAAAGGCGCATACCGGAAAAAACGCTGTTTCTGCTGGCATTGCTTGGGGGCAGCGCAGGCGTGTGGGCAGGGATGTATCTGTTTCGTCATAAAACCAGGCACATCCGGTTTGTTCTCGGCATTCCGTTTCTTCTGTTCTTGCAGATAGCAGCCCTTTTTTGGACTATTAGCAATCAATCCAAATTTTAAGGAGACCAAACTATGAAAAAGCATTCTCTTGTCATGCTTTTGCTTGTGTGTCTGGTTCTTCTGGGTGGCTGCCGCCCGGACACCTCTGCAAAAGGAATTGTCAAAACAGAACTGGAGCTGATAAAGGATCTGGATGAAGAAACGATCCTCTCCTTTATTTCCTATGAAGATATGATGCATACCCAGTCTGCGAGCTCGGATATTGGAAGTGAGACCACAAATGCGGTTCAGCTCTTTTTCCAGAACTTTGACTACAAAATCCGTTCCTGTAATATCACCGGTAATAAGGCTGTAGTAGATGTGGACATCACCAACGTGGATGCCAAAGCTCTTGCCAGGGATATGTGCCGGGCGGTTATTTCCGAGTCTGTCACAGGAGAAAGCGAACAAGACCTGACAGATATGAGTTCTTATTTTTCCCTGCTGGGTAACCTTTTAACAGAACATACCTATGATTTAGTTACCACCTCCGCCCGCTTTGAGCTGATGAACTCGGAAGATGGCTGGTCTATTCAGGCCTCTGAAGAGCTGGAGGATCAATTGGTAGGCGGCTTCATATCCTATCTGCATGACCAGAATCTGATTTCCCCGGAGGAAGTGGTTTCCCTGACCATGGATGCCTTAAAGTCCCAGACGCCTCAGGAGTGGGTGTCTTATCTGGAAATGGATGATATCTTTGCCACCTACAATACCCTTGGAAACGAGATCGACCTGGCTCTGGCACAGCAAATCTCCGATCATCTTTCTTATGAGATTCTGGAGGTCCGAATCCAGGAAAATACAGCAGAGGTGGATGTGGCTATTACCAGTGTAGACCTTGAGCAGGTGCTGTCAGATTACCACAGTCAGCTTCTTACCTACGCCTCCACCACTGAAGCGGTGCGGGCCACACAGGCTGAACTGTCCGATAAAACTTCCCAGCTATTGTTGGATTGTCTGCGGCATAATGAGCAGGAGGCTACCAAAACCGTGACGCTTCACTTGGTTAACAATGGATATAATTGGGAAATTCAATTGGATGACTCCTTTACCGATGCCTTGCTGGGTAATCTTACCGAGGCCATGGAGACCTTCCAGGCTTCTGTAGAACAATCTTAATTTAGATGCAGAAAGACCGCATGTTTCCATGCGGCCTTGTTTTTTTATTTTTCTGTCTTTCGAATCTCAAGGGATAGTTCTTCCAACTGCTTTTCATCTACTGTACCCGGTGCCTCAGACATTAAATCAGAAGCATCCTTTACCTTCGGGAAAGCAATCACTTCTCTGATGCTGTCCTCCCCTGCCATCAGCATGATCAGACGATCCAGTCCGTATGCCAGTCCTGCGTGTGGCGGTACTCCATACTGGAAAGCCCGAAGCAAAAATCCAAACTGGTCTTCCATCTGCTCTTTCGTAAAGCCTAGCATTTCAAACATCTTAGCCTGGATATCGTTCTGATGGATACGGATACTGCCCCCTCCGATCTCATTTCCGTTTAACACAATGTCATAAGCCTTTGCACGCACAGCGCCCGGATCCGTATCCAGCTTGTCCAGATCCTCATCCATAGGCATGGTAAAAGGATGGTGCATAGCCACGAAACGTCCCTGCTCCTCTGAGTACTCCAGAAGGGGGAACTCTGTGATCCACAAAAACTTGAACTCGTGTTTATCCAAAAGTCCCAGATTCTTAGCCAGTTCCAGGCGGAGCGCTCCCAGTACGTCCCAGACCACTTTGTTTTTATCCGCAGCGAAAAGCAACAAGTCTCCCGGTTTACCCTCCATAGCTTCCACCAAGTTCTTTAATTCCTCCTCAGTCATAAACTTGGCGAAAGAAGATTTATAGCTGCCATCCTCCTGAATGCTTAAATAGGCCAGCCCTTTTGCGCCATAGGTCTTGGCAAACTCGGTCAGAGCGTCAATCTTTTTGCGGGGCATCTTTGCCTGCCCGCTGGCGTTGATCCCACGGACGCTGCCGCCCCGCTCTAAAGCCCCGGTAAACACTCCAAATCCACAGTTTTTTACCACATCGGATACATCGTGCAATTCCATTCCAAATCGGATATCGGGCTTATCGGAACCAAACCGGTTCATGGCCTCAATCCAGGTCATCCTCTGAATAGGAAGGGATACCTTTACCCCTAAAGCTTCCTCAAAGATGGTTGCCAGAAGACGCTCGTTTACGTCAATCACATCGTCAATGTCCACAAAAGACAACTCCATGTCAATCTGGGTAAATTCCGGCTGTCTGTCCGCACGCAAATCCTCATCCCGGAAGCACTTGGCAATCTGAAAGTACCGATCATAACCGGAGCACATCAGAAGCTGTTTATACAACTGAGGAGACTGGGGAAGGGCGTAAAAACAGCCCGGATGAATCCGGCTTGGCACCAGATAATCCCTGGCTCCTTCTGGTGTACTCTTTACCAAAATAGGGGTCTCTATCTCTAAAAATCCTTCTTTCGCCAGAAAGGTCCGCACCGCAGTGGCTACCTTGCTTCTTAACATGAGGTTTCTTTGCAGATTCGGTCGGCGTAAATCCAGGAAACGATACTTCAAACGCAGCTCATCCTTTGTCTGCGTTCCCTCCTCCACTGGAAAGGGCGGGGTATCAGACTCGGAAAGGATACGAAGATCCGTGGCCCTTACCTCCAGCTCACCGGTTTTCAGACTTTCATTTACGGCCCCGGAACGCTTCTCCAGCCTTCCTGTTACAGCTACCACAAACTCGCTTCGAAGTTTTCCCGCCTTTTCAAAACCCACTGCGCCAATATCATTTTCATCAAACACAATCTGCAAAAGACCGGTGCGATCCCTCAGATCTATAAAAATCAGGCTTCCCAGATTTCTTCTCTTCTGTACCCATCCCATGACTGTAACCTGGGAATCCAGCTCGGCCTCCGTTACCTCCGTACATCTGTGGGTCCTGTGCAGACCCTTCATTGACTCAGCCATTCTTCTCCTCCTTTATATGCGATCCTTAAAAAATTCCACAAACTCGGTATATCCCTCATCCGTCAGCTGTTCCTTCTGGAACTTTTTGTTTTTCTTCATAACCGCTACGTTAACCAGCACGCCTTGTTTGCGTTCCTCTTCTGCCTGCTTTAATACCTGCAAAAGCTGCTCCTTGCCCAGATTCTTCTCAATCAGATAAGCCTTTTTTACACCCGGCTTTGGAACCTGATAATCTCTCTCCAGCAGAAGCATAACAATACGCTCAAATCCGATGGAAAAGCCACAGGCGCAGGTCTGATTTCCCGTAAACTTCCCGATCATCTCATCGTAGCGGCCGCCTCCGCCTACGGAGCCTCCGAAACCATCCATACTGATCTCAAAAATAGGTCCTGTATAATAGGACATCCCTCTAACCAGCGTAGGATCAAACTCAATCTTAAAATTAGCGGTTTTGACTGCCTCAACACTCTCTATAATCGTCTCCAGATCTGATGCGACGTTTTCTTCCAGCACGTCCTTCAGGGTATCTTTCAAATACCGGACTCCGTTCAGATCTTTTGTCACATTTCGAAACATATCCAGATACACATCGACACATTCTCTCGCAAAACCTGCTTCTTCCAGTTCCCTGGCCACACCCTCCGGTCCAATTTTATCCATCTTATCCAGAATAATAAAGACCGTATCGTAGCTTTCTTTTGGAAAACCGCTGTATGCAGCCATAGCCTTCAGAATTTTGCGGTCATTGATGCGGATAGTAAAATCCTCAAAATCCAGCTTTCCCACCAGAGTCGAGGTGGCCAAAATCAGCTCAATTTCCGCCAGTATCGTAGGCTCTCCCAGAATGTCAATATCACACTGCATAAATTGGCGGTACCGCCCCCTCTGAGGTCTGTCCGCTCTCCAGACGTTTCCCATCTGCAAGGCCTTAAACGGGCTTGGAAGATCATTTGCATGATTGGCATAATATCTGGAAAGAGGCACGGTCAGGTCATAGCGCAGGCCTCCATCCACCAAATCCGCCTCTGTTTTTGCGGTGTCCAGTTTTAGCTTTTCCCCTCTTTTCAAGATTTTAAAGATCAATTTTTCATTCTCTCCCCCCTGCTTGCTGGAGAGATTTTCAATATGCTCCACACAAGGTGTTTCAATGGAAGAAAAGCCAAAGGTCTCATAAGTATCTTTAATCTGGCGCATCACATAATCCCGAATTTCCATCTCTCTTGGGGTGATGTCTTTCATGCCCGTAACCGGCTTCTTCTTCAAGCTCATAACAAGTCCTCCTCTATCTCCAATTCTATATCCTGCTTATCCAGCATTTCTTCAATCCCATCCTCATGGATCACCCTCAGAAATGCGAGAAAAATCCTCATATCGTAGTCCTTCGCCTCATCGATCATCAGTTCCACTGCAGTATTCACATCAAAGGCGCTCCGGTAAGGTCTGTTGCTGGTCAAAGCCGCAAACACATCGCATACCCGAAGCACTCTGGCCCCGATGGGAATCTCATCCTCAGACAGATTGGAAGGATATCCGCTTCCGTCGTAATTTTCATGATGGTATAAGATACTTTCCAATATAAAGTCTGAATATCCCTGGTGATTCAGAATCGTATAGCTTAAGGTGGAATGGGTACGCACATATTTCATTTCCTCTATGGCCAGCGTATCTTCCTCTTTTGCATTTATATACTTAGCCACTTCCCGCTTGCCGATATCATGCAGCATACCCGCCACAGCCAGCTCATAGCACTGCTCATCATTAAGCCCAACCTCCCTGGCCACCCGATATGCCAGATTGCTTACACAGATGCCGTGGGAGATCTCCCTGGCAAGAGTCAGCCGGAAGTCGTTACCACGATTATTTTCCATATTTCAAAAATCCCTGTTTTTTTCGCTCTATCATTTCATCAATGCGTTCTATATATGATTTAATATCTTTCACATTCTCGATTCGATCTATCTTTTCCCCCTGAACGACCTTCGTCCCGGCTCCTGCTCCCAGAGCCAGAATGGACTGTTTCTCTTCCATAATCAAAATGTTGTAAATCCCCTCTTTTCCTTCCCTGGCATAGCCCACATTCTCGAAATTACCAGCCATATTCTTTTGCCGATATAGATAATAGGGCGCCATACCAAGCCCGGCTGCATACCTGGCAGCCATCTGCATAATTTCCTGGCTGTTGGTAAAGGTCATCTCCCGATACTGATCCCGGAACATATTCAGCCTTGCCGCCCGTTTTATCGCCAACGAGTGGACGGTAATGCTGTCCGGATTCAGCTTGGTTACCTCTTTTAAGGTATATTCGACCTGAGGCAGTTCTTCCCCTGGAAGCCCTACGATTAAATCCATGTTGATATTGGTAAATCCCATATCTCTTGCCAAGTGGAAGGCCTCCCTGGTTTCTTCTGCCGTGTGTCTGCGCCCGATGGTATCTAAGGTATCCTGATTCATGGTCTGGGGATTGATGGATATCCTGGTAATCCCATGACGCCTTAACACTTCCAGCTTTTCTCTGGTGATACTGTCCGGCCTTCCGGCCTCTACTGTAAATTCCTGTACCCTGCTAAGATCGAAGTGATGTTCCATTTCTGACAGCAAACGCTCCAGTTGATCCGGCTCCAGCGTGGTGGGCGTTCCTCCGCCGATATATACCGTATCCAGCGTTCTGTCCTCATATTCTTTTGCCCCATAGGCAATCTCCTTGCAAAGAGCGTCCAGATACTCATCCACCCGATCCTTCCATACCCCGATGGGACTGGAACTAAAGGAACAATACAGACAGATGCTGGGACAGAACGGGATACCTATGTACAGGCTGTAGCCGTCTTCATAGTGGATATGCTTTAGAATATGACGCTCTCTGTTGGCAATGCTGACACTTAACGCCACCTTCTCAGAACTGCAAAGATATGTGTTTCGCATATAGTCCGCAATCCGGGTATTGGTCCACCCCTTCTCCAGCAGTCCCATAGGAATCTTCGTGGGACGAATGCCTGTGAGCGTTCCCCAGGGAAGTGTCTGACCCGTATACACAGAGAGCATTTCATAGAGCAGGCGTTTTAATATATTCTTCTTTTGAGCCCGCTCATTCTGTCCATGCAGTGCTACACTCCGTCGCGAAACAGGCGCTCTGCCTTTGTCACATAGTGAAACCTCTATAGCATCCTCCAGATAGTCCACATCCACAAACAGCTCCGCTTCCGGCTCCGTCTCACCCCGGCAATAAATAGAAACTTCCATTCCCGGATAAAATGCCCTGATCAGAGAATGGATATCGTATTCAAAATCTCTTTTATTAAATTGTACTGCAATCATCTTTCTCTCCCGGCCGCTCTTTTAATAGATCAGAAATGGGTTATAGCTTTTCTCATGGGCTATATCCGTGGTCATCTCATGACCTGGATACACTTTCGTCTCCCCAGGAAGCTCCTCTGTCAGTCTCCGCAGGGATTGCTTTAGCTCAGCGGCGCTGCCTGTGGGAAAATCCGTCCTCCCCATGCTCTCATAAAACAGGGTATCGCCGGAAAAAACTACCTGCTGCTGCGGCAAATAGTAGCACACGCCCCCCTTTGTGTGTCCGGGTGTATGCATAATACGAATCTGAAAGCCGGCAATTTCCAGTATCTCTCCTTCCCTGCAGAGATGATCTGCATACACGGCAAAAGGCTGTCCAAAGCTCTGAGACAGATTACAGAACGCATTCTCCATTACCGACTTCTCCTCTTCATGGGCCAGGATGGGAATCTGATAAAAATCCTTTATAGCCTTCGCTGCTCCAATATGGTCAAAATGACCGTGCGTCAGTAAAATAGCCTCTGGCTTCATTCCCATGCGAGACACCATATCTTTAATTGCTTCCGGCTGATCTGCCGGATCCACCAGAAATCCCTCTCCTGTCTTCTGATTCATTGCTAGGTAACAATTTGTCCGCACCATGCCTAAAATGATTGTTTCAATCTTAATCTCTGCCATATAGAATTCCTTCCTGCTTAACCCGTGGTTCTCTCAATATCCAAAACACTCTCCACCTGTCGGATCTTTTCAATCAGTCTGTTTAATTCCTCCCTGCTGGGCACCTCAAAAGACATGGAAATCGTTGTAGTTCCCTGTTTGCTGGTTCTGGAATGAATACTGGTGATATCGATTTTTCGCTCCGTAAAAATTTTGGAAATGTCCACCAGAAGTCCGGTTCTGTTGTTTCCAAAAATCTTGATCTCCGCTGTATACAGCTCCCCGCTGCTATCCTCAGGCTCCTGCCACTCGGCGTCAATCAGCCGCCCCCGCTCCTCTGCACTCAGATGGATCACATTTACACAATCTGTTCGGTGTATGGAAACACCACGGCCTCTGGTCACGAAGCCAACAATCTCATCTCCCGGGACGGGAGAACAGCATTTAGAAAACCGGACCGCCACGTCGTGAATCCCCTTTACCACAATGCTGCCCTTGTTCTTGGCAATGCGCACACCTTCCTTGGAACCGGCAGCTTCAATAATACTTTCATCCGTAATCTCTTTTTTATGCTGCTTTTGGTAGCCCTCTAAAAGTTTATTCACCACCTGACCTTCTTTTAAGCCTCCGTGTCCGATGGCTGCCAGAGCAGAGTCCCAATCCCGGAACCCATACTTGCGCATAACACTTTCCATATAGGCCGGTTTTAACAGATCACTCAGAACAATCGACTTCGCTTTGCAGTAGGAAAGAAGCATTTCTTTTCCCTTTAGAATATTGTCTTCTTTCCGTTCATTTTTAAACCACTGATTAATCTTATTTTTCGCCTGGGTGCTCTTGACAATCTTCAGCCAGTCCCGGCTGGGTCCTTTGGAGTTTTGGGAGGTGATCACCTCGATTCTGTCTCCATTCTGGATCACATAGTCGATATTGACCAATTTTCCATTCACTCTCGCGCCGATCATCTTATTTCCCACGGCACTGTGGATGCTGTATGCAAAGTCGATGGGGGTAGAGCCATTGGGAAGGTTTTTCACATCTCCTGCCGGCGTAAAACAATAGACATTTTCGGCAAACAAATCCAAGTCGCTCTTTAACAGACTCATAAACTCCTTATTGTCGGACATGTCTCTTTGCCACTCCAGGATCTGGCGCAGCCAGCTTAGCTTTTCTTCTTCCTGCTCCGGTCCGGATTTCTTGCCGTCTGAGGCCTCCTTATACTTCCAGTGGGCCGCTATTCCATACTCCGCTGTCCTGTGCATCTCAAAGGTACGGATCTGAATCTCAAAGGGCTGGCCATTTGGCCCGATCAATGTAGTGTGCAGGGACTGGTACATGTTTGGCTTCGGCATGGCAATATAGTCCTTAAATCGCCCCGGGATAGGCTTATACATCTCATGGATCACACCCAGAGCCGCATAGCAGTCCTTCACCGTATCCACAATGATACGCACCGCAAACAGGTCATAGATCTGATCCAGAGTCTTCTCCTGGTTTACCATCTTTTTATAGATGCTGAAGAAATGCTTTACTCTGCCGTCTATCTGGGCCTTAATTCCCGCTGCCTCAATGTGCTTGCTGACCTCTTTTACAATACTTTGCACATAAGCTTCCCGGTCTCTCTTACGCAGGGCAATCTTTTCAGACAGATCATAATAGACTTCCGGTTCCAAATACTTCAAAGAAAGGTCATCCAGTTCAATTTTGATCTTGGAAATACCCAGCCTCTGGGCGATGGGTGCATAGATATCCATGGTTTCCCTGGCTTTTTCTTTTTGTTTTTCCGGCTTCATATACTTTAAGGTTCGCATATTGTGCAAGCGGTCCGCCAGTTTAATCAGAATGACCCGAATATCCTTTGCCATGGCCAAAAACATTTTTCTTAAGTTTTCAGCCTGTACCTCTACCTTATCCGCCTTGTAGGATAACTGTCCCAGCTTGGTAACTCCGTCCACCAGCAGAGCCACCTCTTCTCCAAACTCTTTGGTAATTTCCTCTGTGGTCATAACGGTATCTTCTACCACGTCATGGAGTAGCCCTGCCACAATCGTCTCTTTATCCAGCTCCAGGTCTGCTAAAATAATCGCAACGCAGAGCGGATGTATAATATAAGGCTCGCCGGACTTGCGATACTGATCCTTGTGCGCCTCATAAGCAATTCGATACGCCTTTTCAATCATGGAAATATCCGTAGAAGGATGATATTTCTTGACGCTGGAAATCAATTCTTTATAAAGCACGTCAGGACTGGTAAAATCATCCATTGCTTTTACGCTTGCATCCGCCTTTTTGATTTCATTCCTCTTATCGACTCTATTTTTTTCCTCCATAGGCATACGCATCACCGTCTCCTATCTCTATTTGCCTTCGTAACAGATCACGGAATCCACATCATAACCCGCCAGCTTCTCCCGGCCCTTCAGGCCCGCCAATTCCATTAAAAAGACAGCCTTTACAACCGTTCCGCCCAGGCTCTCAATCATTTTGATACTGGCAGCCACGGTTCCGCCGGTGGCAATCAAATCATCTACCATCACCACCCGGTCTCCTGGCCTGATGGCATCTTTGTGCATCTCAACCTCAGCGCTTCCATACTCCAGATCGTATTTGGCAGAGATCGTCTCGCAGGGAAGCTTTCCTTTCTTTCTTACCGGGACAAAGGGCTTATGCAGATTATAGGCCAAAGGAACACCAAATATAAAGCCTCTGGATTCTGTCCCCACAATCACGTCAAACTCCAATCCTTTCAGTTTCTCCTGCATTAAGTCAATGGCCAGCTTCAGTCCATCTGCGTCCTGCAAAATGCTGGTTACATCCCGAAATATGATGCCTGGTTCCGGAAAATCCGGAATGCTTCTTACATACTCTTCTATTTTTTTCATAATCCATTCCCCATTTCATCCATAGCATTGTATGCAAGCGGACACATCCGTTCACTAAGGCTTAGTATATCATTCACATTCTATTATTGCAATCTTTTTCTCCCGCTTACCCGCATTCTCAGGGCATCTGCACTGCAAAATTGCAAAAAGTTCTTTCGATTTGCCTCGGTTCCCTGATCGTCTGTAAAAACAAAAAATCCGCATCCCGCTACATAAGAACCGGGACCGGATCATCTTTTAACTGCGGAAGGCGGGACTTGAACCCGCACGATATTGCTACCACAGGCACCTGAAGCCTGCGCGTCTGCCAATTCCGCCACT
>CABSEG010000054.1 GCA_902476645.1 uncultured Lachnospiraceae bacterium
TGCAAGAACTATGACGGCGATGTGATGAGCGATTTGATTGCTACGGCCTTTGGTTCTCTGGCCATGATGACCTCTGTGCTGGTTTCTCCGGACGGCAACTTTGAATATGAAGCGGCACATGGGACCGTGCAGCGTCACTATTATAAGCATTTGGCAGGAGAGGAGACCTCCACAAACTCTGTTGCCACCATTTTTGCATGGACAGGTGCCTTAAGAAAGAGGGGCGAACTGGACCAGATTCCAGAATTGATGGAATTTGCCGATAAGCTGGAAAAAGCCACCACAGGAACCATTGAAGATGGAAAAATGACTAAGGATTTGGCCCTGATTACTTCTCTGGAAAACCCCACCGTATTAAACAGTGAAGAATTTATCAAGGCCATCCGCGAAAAATTAGAAGAGATGTTATAAAAAGATGGGACAGCATTACGCTGTCCCGTTTTCGTCTTCTGCCAACTCTTCCCAGAGCTGATAGAGTTGTTCCAGCTCGTCTAGAAGTTCTGACTTTTCTTCATTAAGCTTCATACATTCCTGTACGTTGGTAAAAACCTCTTCTTTTGCCAGAGATACGTCAATTTCCTTATCCCTGGCCTCCAAAACTGCGATGCGCTCTTCTGTTTTTTTTAAGTCATTTTGCCGTTTCCTCTGGCGCGCAGCCACTTCTTTTTGCTGCTGCCAGCTTAACTTACCAGAGCTTTCACCACCGGTCTGTGACAGCGTATCCTCTGACTTTGGGACATAAATCTTTGTCAGCTCTTCCTTTTTTTCCAGGTAATAATCATAATTGCCAAGATAATTAATCAGAGTATTCCCGGTAAGTTCCAGTATTCGTGTAGCAGTCTGATTGATGAAATAACGGTCATGGGAGACATATAAAAGTGTGCCGGTATATCGGTTTAAAGCTTGCTCTAAAATCTCCTTTGAGGTAATGTCTAAATGGTTGGTGGGCTCATCCAGGATGAGAAAATTAGCCTCTGAAAGCATAAGCTTAGCCAGGGAAACACGCCCCCGTTCGCCGCCGCTTAAATCAGAGATTTTTTTAAAAACGTCGTCTCCGGTAAAGAGAAAAGCGGCAAGCACATTTCGAATCTCTGTATTGGTCAATCCCGGATAGGCATCGGAGATCTCTTCAAACAGAGTCTTTTCCATGTGAAGCACATGATGCTCCTGATCGTAATAACCAATATTTACCTTGCTGCCCAGGGTAATAGCCCCTTCATCGGCATCTAAAAGCCCGTTGATGATCTTTAGCAGGGTAGTTTTACCTGTCCCATTATTTCCGATAATGGCCACCCTCTCTCCACGTTTAATCTGAAAATCCAGGTGAGAAAACAGCGTATTTCCGTCAAATGACTTGGCTAGCTGTTCCACGGTCAGCACGTCGTTTCCGCTGACAATCCTGGGCTTCAGGCTGATATGTATTTCGGAATCAATCTCTGTGGGCTTTTCCAGTACATCCATTTTTTCCAGCATTTTTTCTCTGCTTTCAGCCCGCTTGATGGATTTTTCCCGGTTGAAGGATTTCAATTTAGCGATGACTTCCTGCTGGTGTTTGATTTGACGTTGCTGGTTAAAATAAGCCTTTAACTGGGCTTCCCGAACCTGGGCCCGTTTCATGGAGTAGGCAGTATAATTGCCAAGATAAGTGGAAACCCTTCCACCATCAATTTCTATGACTTTTGTCACAACCCGGTTTAAAAAATAGCGGTCATGGGCCACAATCAGAACAGCTCCCGGATAATTGAGCAGGTATGTCTCCAGCCAAGAAATGGAGTTCATATCCAGGTGATTGGTGGGCTCATCCAATAGAATGATATCTGGCTTTGCAAGCAAAAGTTTTCCAAGAGCCACCCGGGTTTTTTGTCCACCCGATAAGGTATCCACTTGCTTTTCAAATTCAGATTCTTCAAATCCAAGACCTTTTAAGACGCCTACAATCTCACTCTGATAGGCATAGCCGTTTTGACGTTCAAACTCGGTATGAAGTCTATGGTAATCCTCCAGGGCTTTTGTAAGCTCATCCCCGGTCAGGGTCTTCATATTCTCTTCCAGGGAACGAATGCGCTCCTCCATTTCTATGAGTGGCCTTTTTACCTCCAATAGTTCTGCGTAGATGGTATTTCCGGAGGACACAGCCTCGTGCTGGGCAAGGTATCCCACTGTTTTGCCCTTGGCGAGGATCACTTCTCCAGAGTCTGCGGTAAGCTCATGCATGATTATCTTTAAGAGCGTGGACTTTTCCGCGCCGTTGATTCCCACAATCGCAGCCTTCTCCCGGTCTTCTATGTGGAAAGAGGCATCCTGCAAAATGACATTAGGACCGAAAGCCTTTGTAATATTTTGACAAGCTAAAATCATAATTTCCATTCCTTTCTCCCTGTATTCTATCACAGAGTCTCAAAATACTCTAGTGAATTTCTTGCATGAGCTTAGAAAATGCTGGACGTATGGGAAATTTTGCGCTAATATAGACTTATTATGTGCAGGAAATGGGTCAATACGAGGAGGAAATGGAAAAAATGAAAAAAGTAGTGAAATTTGGAGGAAGCTCCCTGGCCAGCGCGGAGCAATTTCGAAAAGTAGGCGATATCATCCATGCAGATGAAAGCAGAAGATACGTGATTCCTTCCGCGCCTGGAAAGCGTTTTAGCAAAGACATCAAAGTGACGGATATGCTCTATGAATGTTACGGACTGGCAGAAAAAGGAGAGGACTTTTCCGAGGCAATTGCCAGGATCAAGGAGCGTTATCAGGAAATTATTGACGGATTAAATTTGGAATTGTCTCTGGAGGAAGAATTTCATCAGATTGCCCAGGCATTTCAACAGCAAGCGGGAAAAGATTACGCAGCCTCCAGAGGAGAGTATCTAAACGGAATTATTATGGCAAACTATCTGGGATATGATTTTATCGATCCCGCACAGGATGCCATTTACTTTACGAAGGATGGAAGCTTTGATGCGGAGAAGACCAACAAGGCTCTTTCCAGAAAGCTTTCAAAAAGTGAGCGCGCGGTGATTCCAGGCTTTTACGGCGCTATGCCGGATGGAACGGTAAAGACCTTCTCCAGGGGAGGTTCCGATGTAACAGGTTCCATTGTGGCAAAAGCTGTTCGGGCCGACCTGTATGAAAACTGGACAGATGTATCCGGGTTCTTGATTACGGATCCGAGGATTATCCCAAACCCAGAGGGAATCGAAACCATCACTTACCGTGAGCTTCGGGAGCTTGCTTATATGGGCGCTACCGTACTTCATGAGGAGGCTATCTTCCCAATTCGTCAGGAAGGGATCCCTATCAATATCAAGAACACAAACCGTCCTCAGGATCGGGGAACGTTCATCGTAAAAAATACCTGTCAGCAATCCAAATATACCATCACCGGTATAGCCGGAAAAAAAGGATTTGTGTCCGTTCACATTGAAAAGGAGCTGATGAATTCGGAGGTTGGGTTTGGAAGAAAGGTGCTTCAGGTATTTGAAGATAACGGAATTTCTTTTGAACATATGCCGTCCGGAATCGATACCATGACGATCTTTGTCCATCAGACGGAATTTGCGGAGAAGGAGCAACAGGTTCTGGCAGGCATTCAAAGGGCTGTCAATCCTGATTTGATTGATTTGGAGTCCGATCTGGCTCTGATTGCCGTGGTAGGACGGGGAATGCGTTCCACAAGAGGAACGGCTGGCAGAATTTTTTCCGCCCTGGCCCATGCCAATGTCAATGTCAAAATGATTGATCAGGGTTCCAGTGAACTGAATATTATCATTGGCGTGCGAAATGATGATTTTGAGGCTGCCATCCGGGCCATCTATGATATTTTTGTGACCATTCAACTTTAGGTTGCCGGGCTTAAGATGGATGGAGATTAGGATGAAGAGACCGGAAAGCTTGGAAGGGGTGACAAAGAAGTGGGTAAAGAGATATCAAGGGCCGTTGTCAAAAGATTGCCGCGCTATTACCGTTACCTGGGCGATCTGAAGGAAAGCGGGGTAGAACGGATTTCCTCCAACGAACTGAGCGAAAAAATGCAGGTAACAGCATCACAGATCAGGCAGGATCTAAACAACTTCGGAGGTTTTGGACAACAGGGTTATGGATATAATGTAAACCACCTTTATACGGAAATCGGAAAAATTCTGGGGCTGGATAAGACCTACAATATGATTATTGTGGGCGCCGGGAACTTAGGACAGGCCCTTGCAAATTACGTCAAATTTGAGAAGAGAGGTTTTTTAGTCAAAGGAATTTTTGATGTAAATCCAAGCCTAAAAGGAAGGACGGTTCGCGGAATTGAGATCCGTATGGTGGAGGAGATTCCCGAGTTTGTAAAGGAGCAGGGCATTCAGATCGCCACGTTGACATTGCCCAGAGCAAATGCTGCCGAGATGGCCAATTTGTTGGTAGAAAACGGCGTAAAGGCGATTTGGAATTTTGCCCATACAGATTTACATCTTCCAGGAGACGTAATCGTAGAAAATGTCCATCTCTCTGAGAGTCTGATGCAGTTATCCTACAATATCAACAGGTTTGAGAGAGAGAAAGAAAAGAAGACAAAGGAAAAAGCAAAATAAGAAACCGAGAGAAGGCGTGTCAAGATAGATGCTATTTTGGCGCGTCTTCTGTACGAATGGCAGCGATGTGAAAGGAGAAGAGGAATGGAATATGTGCTAACAGGAGCAGAGATGAAGCAATGCGATTATCACACCATGGAACACTTTAAAGTTCCCTCCTGTGTTCTGATGGAGAGAGCGGCTCTTTCTGCGGTTGAAGTTTTACACAGAGAATCCTTTGATCTTACAAGAGTTTTGGTGGTGTGTGCGGGCGGCAACAACGGGGGCGATGGCTTAGCTGTAGCCAGGCTGCTGCATCTGGAAGGGGTCCTGGTAGATGTACATTTTGTCGGAAAAGAAACATCCTGTACAAAAGAAACGGCAAGGCAACTGGAAATTTGCAGAAAATACGGGATAAGTCTTATTTCTAACCCAGTTTATTCTGAATATAATAGTATAGTAGATGCGATCTTTGGAATTGGTCTGTCCAGACCGGTGGAGGGCGTTTACAGGGAGGTCATAGAGGCCGTCAATCAGTCCGGTGCGAAAGTACTGTCTTTGGATATTCCTTCCGGAATTGACGCAGACAGAGGCGAGGTTATGGGGATTGCCATCCGGGCTCATGCGACAGTCACTTTTGGATTCTTAAAGAGGGGACTTCTGCTTTACCGGGGCAAGGCTTATGCCGGGAAGGTGTTGGTTAGACAAATCGGCATTACAAAAGAGAGTTTTTTGGAAAGGCTCCCCAGGGCATTTACTTATTCCGGGTATGATAAAGTGGCTGGTCTGTTACCTTACCGGGATCCCTGCTCCAACAAAGGGACATTTGGAAAAGCTCTTATGGTTGCGGGCAGCTTTCGAATGGCCGGGGCAGCGTTGCTCTGTGCGAAGGCTGCCTATAAGACCGGAGTGGGGCTGGTGAGAGTGTTTACGGACTCCTGTAACCGTGAGATCTTACAATCGCAACTTGCAGAAGCAATCACGGATTCCTATGAAAATGAGAATCTGGAAGAACATCTGTTAAAGATTACAGGATGGGCGAGCGCTATTGGAATTGGCCCGGGAATTGGGACCGGGATGCAAAAGCAGAACATCCTGCGGACACTTCTGAAAAAGGAACAGGTACCAGTCGTCCTGGATGCAGACGCACTCAATATCATTGCTGGAAATCCCTCAGTACTGGAAGGGCACAAACAACCAATTGTGGTTACTCCGCATATTGGGGAAATGGCAAGACTGACCGGACAGAGTAAAGAAGAGATTCTGAAAGACGTATGTGGAACCGCCGTGAATTATGCAAAAAAATGGAACGTGATCTGTGTTTTAAAAGATGCGGGAACCGTAGTCACGGATGGAGAAAAAATCTATATCAACCGGAGTGGAAACAATGGGATGTCCACAGGCGGTTCCGGGGACGTGCTGACTGGTATGATTACAGGATTTTTGGCTCAGGGAATGAAGGCTATGGAGGCTTCCTGCCTGGGCGTATGGCCGGTGATGCGGCGGCAAAGGAAAAAGGGAGCCGCGGCATGCTGGCGGGTGATATCATCCGGGCAATGGACCTGGTGATGAAGCCTGAATAAGGAGAGACGATGGAAAGATACAGCAGAATTTATGCGGAAATTGACTTAGATGCAATCGAGGAAAATTTTGAAAATATGAGAAAAAACATATCTCCCGCTACCAAGATGATTGCGGTCATTAAGGCGGACGGATATGGTCATGGAGCGGTTCCCATCGCCCGGCGGATGGAAGAGAGGGACTATCTTTGGGGATTTGCCGTGGCGACAGCGCAGGAGGCCTATGAACTGCGCCACCATCAGATTCAAAAACCGATTCTGATATTGGGTTATACGTTTGCGGAAGAATATGAAGATTTGGCCAGAGCACAGATTCGCCCTACCGTTTTCCAATTTGATATGGCAAAAGCCATGTCAGAGGCGGCAGTGAAAGTGGGGAAGGTTCTAAAAATTCATCTTGCCGTGGATACAGGTATGTCCAGAATCGGTTTTCGGGATGATGCTTCCAGCCTGGAACAGATCCTGGAAATTCAAAAGCTTTCCGGGCTGGAGATCGAAGGGTTGTTTACACATTTTGCGAAGGCAGATGAGAAAGACAAGACTTATACATATCATCAGTTGGAGAGATACTTGCAGTTTGAACATATGCTGGAGGCGGCGGGGGTTCCTATTCCCGTTCGGCACTGCTCCAACAGTGCAGGTATTCTGGAAATTCCGGGAGCCAACCTGGATGCGGTACGGGCGGGGATTACCATGTACGGTATTTATCCATCCGAAGAGGTCGCCAGGGATACGGTGCCTCTGCGTCCGGCCATGTCTTTAAAAAGTCATATTGTATATATCAAGGAAGTGGAAGCAGGAGGTTCAGTCAGTTATGGCGGTACTTATGTGACAGAAAGAAAAACACGTCTGGCTACCATTCCGGTGGGATATGGAGACGGATATCCCAGAAGTCTGTCAAACAAAGGGTATGTTCTGATTCATGGAAAGCGTGCGCCCATTCTGGGGCGTATTTGTATGGATCAGTTTATGGTGGATGTGACACAGATTCCGGAAGCGAAGGAATTAGATGAAGTAATCTTAATGGGGAACAGTCAGGGGACCCGCCTGAGCGTGGAGGAGCTGGGGGCTCTCTCCGGAAGATTTCCCTATGAATTTGTCTGCGGGATTGGAAAACGGGTGCCCAGGATTTATAAACAAAAGGAGTCCATGGGCCGGTAAGGAGCTGAAATCGTAGAATAAGAACACAAAAGCGCATACCATTGAAAAATGTGGAGATACTATAGGTAATTCAGCATAGAAATCGGAGTGTGAAATGTGTGATTATTAGACGAGGAGATATTTTTTACGCAGATTTAAGGCCGGTAATCGGCTCGGAACAAGGTGGAGTCCGTCCGGTACTGATTATTCAAAACGACGTGGGAAACAAACACAGCCCCACAGTCATCTGCGCGGCCATTACTTCTAAGATGAACAAAGCAAAGCTTCCCACCCATGTGGAGATTGACGCAAGCAGATATGAGATTGTAAAGGATTCTGTGATTTTATTGGAGCAATTAAGGACCATTGACAAGAAACGGCTCAAGGACAGGATCTGCCATCTGGATACGGAAATTCTGGAGCTGGTCAACCAGGCCCTGATGGTCAGTCTGGACTTGACTACATAGAGAAAGAAGGAGAATCTTGACTAATCCACCAGATAATGATATATTTTTTACTGATGCATATACGAGGGAAAGGACAAAAAAGGAGTTAAGAGATTTATGGATGATGGTGGGAGTCCGATGTGGTTAGGACTCATAATTTATGTATGTCTTGTACTGGCAGATGCCATGCTGTATGGATTCGGTGCCGCTGTTCAATCTGTAAACGACAGCCAATTGGAAGAAAAGGAGCGGGAAGGGGAGAATAAAAAAGCAGGATGGATTCGGAGATATAAGGAAAATCCGGAAAATCTGGTAAATACCATTCAGATCGTCTCCAATCTTTTATGCCTTCTGGTTGGAAGCATGGTTGTCTGGGGAATATCTGAAAACTGGTATCTTGGATTCCGAAGTCTGGAGACTTTGGCGCGGATTCCCAATCCGGTTTTACATATCCTGGCAGAGGTGTTGGCATTGCTGTTGGTTCTGCTGTTTTTATTTGCTTTTGGAATTCAGATTCCCAAGTTGGTTGGAAAACAGTACGCGAAAAAGTGGTGCTTCGCCTTTGTGGGACCGGTTCATGGAATAGAAGTGGTTTTTTCCCCGGTGACGAAGCTGATTGTTGGCATTGTCCGCCTGGTGACGCTTCTGTTTGGCCTGAATCCTGAAAATTATCAAGATGACGTGACAGAAGAGGAGATTATCTCCATGGTCAACGAGGGTCATGAACAGGGGGTGTTAGAGGCAACGGAGGCTGAGATGATCAGCAACATTTTTGAATTCGGGGACAAGGATGCCGGTGACATCATGACCCACCGGAAAAATATCGTGGCTGTGGACGGGACGATGCAGTTGCAGCAGGTTCTGGACTTTATGTTGGGAGAGACCCATTCCAGATTTCCGGTTTATGAGGAGGATGTAGACAACATTACCGGTATCCTGCATCTGAAGGATGCGATGCGATGTCATACAAACGGTCAGTACGATGATTGGCAAATTAAGGACATACCGGATTTGGTACGGCCTGCCATCTTTATCCCTGAGACACGGAAGATCAATCTGCTGTTTCAGAGTATGCAGTCGAAAAAGCTGCAAATGGTAATTGTGGCCGATGAGTACGGCCAGACCGCCGGGTTGGTGGCTCTGGAGGATATTCTGGAAGAAATTGTCGGGAATATTCAAGATGAATACGACGAAGAAGAGCCTCTGATTGAGAAGCTAAATGAGACTACTTATCTGATGGACGGAATGGCTCCGCTGGAGGAAGTGGAGGATGCTCTGGGTTGTGAATTTCAGATCGATGATGATATTGAGACCTTAAATGGCTACCTGATTGCAAAGCTGGAAAGGATTCCGGATGAGGATGAACACTCAGTGATCCGTTCTGACGGATATGAATTTCAAATTATGGCGGTTGCCAAAAAGACAATACAAAAGGTACGCGTGATCAAACTGCAGGAGGAAGAAAAAACACCGGGGCAGGACACATAGCCTGTAGGCGCGTAAAACTAAGAAGCAAAGGAGTAGAAAAATGTCTGGACATTCAAAGTTTGCAAACATTAAACACAAAAAAGAAAAAAATGATGCGGCAAAGGGAAAGATCTTTACCATTATCGGCAGAGAAATCGCCGTGGCAGTAAAAGAAGGGGGACCGGATCCAGCCAATAACAGCAAGCTCCGTGACGTGATCGCCAAGGCAAAAGCCAATAATATGCCCAATGATACCATTGACCGTGGTATCAAAAAGGCGGCAGGAGACGCAGCTTCCGTGCATTATGAGTATGTCTCCTACGAGGGCTATGGACCCAGTGGAATCGCTATCATTGTAGATGCACTGACAGATAATAAAAACAGAACGGCTGCCAACATCAGGAGCGCTTTTACAAAAGGAAACGGAAGTATTGGCACACCCGGATGTGTCTCCTACAGTTTTGATAAAAAGGGGCAGATTATTATTGACAAAGAAGAGTGCAGCATGGACGCAGATGATCTGATGATGCTGGCTTTGGATGCAGGGGCAGAGGATTTCACAGAGGAAGAGGATAGTTATGAAATCATCACGGATCCGGATGACTTTTCTGTCGTGCGGGAGGCATTGGAGCAGAAAAAGATTCCCATGGCAGAAGCGGAGGTAACCATGATTCCCCAAAATTATGTGGAATTGACAGACGAAACTGCCATCAAAAATCTCCAGAGAACGCTGGATTTACTGGATGCCGATGATGATGTCCAAAATGTGTACCATAATTGGGCTGAAGCCTGACAAAACCTGTCTGATATATAAGGGAGAAGATCTATGAATGATTATGCGCTCAGTATAGAGGGTATGCCAAAGCTGCTTTCGGAGATTGAAGATCCCATCGGAAATTTTAAAAAGAAGCTGTACCCAGAATATTTTAAACAATATTACGAAAAAAATTTGGTGACCTATAAAGCAATTGACAGCTATTATGAGAGTGTGGAAGAGAAAGAGGCCTTCTTAAAGGAGCTGGGCACATTGGTGGCCAGGGAAGCTGCAAAGGAGCTGGACCAGATTAAGAAGAAAACGCTGAGGGAGAAGACTCTGATTGATTACAATCTATGTCTTGCAGTCTATGTGCTGCCAGGAATTCTGGAATTTCAGGGCACTGCGTCAAAAGAATTGGCAGAGGCTGTACAGAAGGCATGGAAAGAACAGTTTCCCACGACGAATGTAAAAGGGGCTTCCTTTGAAAAGATCAACAGCGGATTCGAACGCAGGTTTTGTTATATTACCACTGCGGTCTGCGAGACCTTTGGAAAACCTGATGACTGTTATGAGCTGACGTTGCTTCGCAATTACAGGGACACGTATCTTTCCGATCAGGAGGATGGGGAGAAGATCATTCGGGAATATTATGATTTAGCTCCTACCATTGTGAAACATATTAACCGCCGGGACGATGCCAAGAAGATCTACCTGCAGATTTGGAACCAGTATCTTTCCCCGTGTATCAGTATGATTGAAGAAGGAAAAAACGAGGATTGTAAAAATCTTTATATAAAGATGGTGCGGGATCTGGAGCAGTCTTATTTTAAAGCATGATTATGAATTTGATCAGATCATGTAGTTGGGAAAACGCCGTGTAAACGGCGTTTTTTTTCTGCAAAAACGGACATACTAGGAAAAACAAAAAAAGGAGAATCGTATGTCAAAGCAGGGGAAGAGCGAAGAAAAGAAAGAGCAGCTGGAGGAGAGAGTGGAACGGCAGGGCAATCAGGTAAAGGACTTTGGCCAGCTAGTTCTGGATCACAATATCCATCTATTGACAGTGATCGGCGAAATTGAAGGTCATGAGACTCTGGCCTCCAATGCCAAAACAACAAAATATGAGCATGTACTTCCACAACTGGCGGCCATTGAGGATAACAGAGATATTCAGGGGTTGCTGGTTTTGCTCAATACAGTGGGAGGTGACGTGGAAGCGGGCCTCGCAATTGCGGAGATGATCGCATCCATCAGTAAACCAACCGTATCTCTGGTTCTGGGAGGGAGTCATTCCATTGGAGTCCCCATTGCGGTCTCCACAGACTATTCCTTTATTGTAAAGACAGGAACCATGGTCATTCATCCGGTACGAATGAGCGGTACGGTGATTGGGGCACCGCAGACCTATGACTATTTTAAGCAAATGCAAGACCGCATCTTAGGCTTTATCTCGGATCATTGTTCTGCTAAACGGGAAAGACTGGAGGAAATGATGCTCTATACCGGAATGCTGACGAAGGATCTCGGCACAATCTTGGTGGGAGAAAAGGCAGTTGAGGAGGGAATTATCAATCAAGTGGGAGGAATCCACGAGGCCATTCAGAAACTGCATGAAATGATTTGTATATCTTAAAAATCTATGCTATAATATTTCCGGCTATCTGAGAGAACGGCGGCATGAAATGAGACAGTCCATCGTTTCATGTTGCTGTTCTTAAGCAATTGAAGCTACCGGAATTTTCATCGGATACAGGTCTGAGGAAAACGGCAGCGTTCAGATGGAGCACAAATGAGAAAGGGCAGGAAGCGTTATGTCAATCATACAGGCAATCTTTTTGGGGATCGTCCAGGGAATCACCGAGTTTCTTCCGGTAAGCAGTTCCGGGCATTTGGCGATTCTTCAGAATATTTTTCATATGAATACAAACGGAGGAATGTTATTTGATGTCATGCTCCACGTGGGCACCCTAATGGCGATCCTGGTTGTTTACAGGAAGGACATCTGGAGAATGATTCAGGAAACGATCTGCATCTGTATGGATATTTTTCAGAATGCAAAGACCTTTTTTTATAACAAAAAATATGATGAAGCGCTCCGATATAAAAGAGTGATACATAATAATTATCGTAAATTCGTGGTATTGGTGATTGTCTCCACGATTCCAACTGCCGTGATTGGATATACCATGAGAAGCATTGTAGACTTGGCCGGAAGAACGCTTCTGGTACCCGGAGTCTGTCTGCTTCTGACGGGAGTATTACTCCTGGTTGCAGATATTTCCGAAGACGGGAAAAAACTTCCAAAAGATGTTTCCTATATGAACGGCTTTTTTATCGGAATTGCGCAGGGATTCGCCACACTGCCGGGATTGTCCAGATCCGGGACGACCATAGCTGCCTGCCTGATGAGCGGATTGGATAAACGGTTCGCAGTAAAATATTCCTTTATCATGTCCATTCCTGCTGTGGTCGGAGCAGCGATACTGGAATTAAAGGATATCGGGCAAGAGACCGTGTCGATGCCTTTGGTTGGAAATTGTATTGCCGGGGCTTTGGTGGCTGGTCTTGTAGGGTATATCTGTATCAAGACTATGCTGGTCATCGTAAAAAAGAAGAAGTTCAAAGGATTTGCCATTTATTGTTTTGTCGTGGGCGTTGCCTCCATAGTCGGGCATTTCCTGGTATAGGAATCAGGTCCCCTGCCAAAAGGCAGGGGATTTCCATCGATTTGGAAAGAAATTTAGGGGAGAGATTAGTATGACGAATACCAAAAAACGAAACAATCGCAGTGTAAAGTCTGGAAAAAAACGAAAAAAACCGGCGAAGTCCTCCAGTCAGTTTTGGATGGTTGATGAGATTCTTTTGTGGATTGCGATAGCCATCGCTGCGTTGCTTCTGCTTAGTAATCTGGGATTTGGGGGGGCCTTGGGAGATCAGATCAGTACTTTTTTATTTGGAATTTTTGGCTTTTTTAATTTTATTCTCCCAGTGGTTTTTGTCCTTATTACCGCTTTTTTTATCTCTAACAGAGGAAATAAGTTTGCCTGGTGGAAGGCTGGGGCTATGATACTGCTTTATATTTGCCTGTGCAGTGTCGTAGAGCTTATGTGCAACCGATATCAGCCGGATTGGAACATGATGGACTACTATCGATTCGGTACCGGAAAATTGGGAGGAGGGATTGCCGGAAGCCTTCTTTGCCGTCTTCTCTGTCCGGCCGTTGGTCTGGCGGGGGCTTATGTGGTTCTGGGGGTACTGATTGCAATCTGCCTGGTATTGATTACCGAGCGCTCTTTGTTCAAGGGGATGAAAAGCAGTGGAGAAAAGGTTTATCGCTCTGCCAGGAAAGACATGGAGCATAGGAAAGAGCTTGCCGCCATTCGAAAAGAGAAGCAGGAGCTAAAAAGGAGACAAAAGCTGGAAGAGCAGAGGAGACTCTTAGAGGAAACCAGAGCGCAAATGTCGATTCTGCCAGAGCATCCCAGAATGGAGCACAAGGTAAGCGGCGTCAGCCTGAATACCATTGTGGGAGAGCCAAAGAAAAAGAAAGGACGCTCCGGAAAGGCAGAAAAAGTCACAAAGAAAGCAGATGTCCTTCCAGAGTTTCCCATTGAAAGGGAACAACAAGCGCCACAGGCCTCTGAGGCCTATTACGAAAAGGAAGAAAAAGAGGAGCCTATAGAAGAAGTCAGGATGGCCGATTCGGAAAAAATCGGAAAAAATCCAAAGTCCTCGAAAAAAGAACAGGAAGCACAGATGCAGGCGGTGGCCAAAGAGATTGAACAGACGAGTCAAAGTCAGTCAGGGGCATACCAGTTTCCACCTCTGAAGCTATTAGAAAAACCCCGACGGGGGAAAAAGGGAGGAACGGATCAGGAACTTCGGGAGACAGCTAGGAAGCTTCAGCAAACTCTGCATGATTTTGGGGTGGAGGTCAGTATTTCTAATGTAAGCTGCGGGCCAACAGTGACCCGCTATGAGTTATCCCCTAAACAAGGGGTTAAGGTCAGCAGAATTGTAAATCTGGCTGACGATATTAAACTGAATCTGGCGGCGGCGGATATCCGAATCGAAGCTCCGATTCCGGGAAAATCAGCCGTGGGCATCGAGGTTCCAAATAAAGAAAACAGTGCTGTTATGCTGAGAGAGCTGATCGAATCGCCAGAGTTTCAAAACCACCCCTCCAATCTGGCTTTCGCAGCAGGAAAGGATATCGGAGGCAAAGTAGTGGTAACGGACATTGCAAAGATGCCCCATCTGTTAATCGCAGGAGCCACAGGTTCCGGAAAGTCTGTCTGTATTAACACGATTATTATGAGTATTCTTTATAAGGCGAAACCAGAGGATGTAAAACTGATTATGATTGATCCCAAGGTTGTGGAACTAAGCGTCTATAATGGGATACCACATTTGTTCATACCGGTGGTGACAGATCCGAAGAAGGCAGCAGGAGCCCTGAACTGGGGAGTGGCCGAAATGACATCCCGCTATAAAAAGTTTGCAGATCTGAATGTACGTGATCTGGCCGGATATAACGCAAAGATTGCAACCATTGAAGATATTGAGGAAGAAGGAAAACCAGAGAAACTGCCACAGATCGTGATTATTGTAGATGAGCTGGCAGATTTAATGATGGTAGCCCCCGGTGAGGTGGAGGATGCTATCTGCCGTCTGGCCCAGTTAGCCAGGGCAGCCGGGATTCATCTGATTATTGCCACGCAGCGTCCGTCTGTCAATGTAATTACCGGTCTGATCAAGGCAAATATGCCTTCCAGAATTGCTTTTTCCGTATCTTCCGGCGTGGATTCCCGGACAATTATCGATATGAATGGGGCGGAAAAGCTGCTTGGAAAAGGAGATATGCTCTTTTATCCCCAGGGATATCAGAAGCCCGCAAGAGTGCAGGGAGCCTTTGTCTCAGACGCGGAGGTGGCCAGTGTAGTTGCGTTTTTGACCAAAGAAAATCAAACGGCGGGCTACAATGAGGAGATCGAGGAACAGATTGCCAAAGCGCAGCAGGTCACAGCAGAGCAGGCAGTGGGGGGCAAGGAGCGGGACGCTTATTTTGTAGAAGCCGGAAAGTTTATTATTGAAAAAGATAAAGCCTCCATCGGAATGTTGCAGAGAGTCTTCAAAATCGGCTTTAACAGAGCCGCCAGGATTATGGATCAGTTATCCGCAGCCGGAGTCGTAGGTGAAGAAGAGGGAACAAAACCCAGAAAGGTTCTCATGAGTATGGAAGAATTTGAGCAATATGTAGAAGAATCTGTCTGATTTGACTCAAAATTTATACGGTCCTATTGAAATTTGTTACTATTTGTTTTATACTGTAAACATTGCATAAGAGAATAACGCCGACGCCTCTGCCCGGGGAGCGGCGAAAAATGGAGGTTGCGTATGTATAAAATTAGAAAAGCGGAAAAACTTGCCGACAAGATTTTTCTGATGGTTGTGGAAGCGCCGCGCATTGCGAAGCATTGCCTTCCAGGTCAGTTTATCATCGCAAAAAAGGATGAGAAAGGTGAGAGAATTCCTCTGACAATCTGCGATTATGACAGGAACGAGGGGACCATCACCATTGTATTTCAGATTGTGGGGGCTTCCACGGAGAAGTTTTCCAGACTTCAGGCAGGGGATGCATTCCGGGATTTTGTGGGCCCTCTGGGCAAGCCCTCAGAATTGTGTACAGACCCTATAGAAGAAGTGAAGAAAAAGAAAATTCTTTTTGTAGCCGGAGGAGTTGGAACCGCGCCTGTTTATCCCCAGGTAAAATGGCTTCATGAGCAGGGGATTGAGGCAGATGTTATCATGGGCTCCAAAACCAAGGATCTGCTGATTTTGGAAAAGGAGATGGAAGCGGTGGCAGGAAATCTCTATGTGACCACCGACGATGGCTCCTACGGCCGCAGCGGAATGGTGACAAAGGTCATTGAGGATCTGGTGGAAAACGATGGAAAAAAATATGATTTGGTTGTTGCCATCGGTCCGATGATTATGATGAAGTTTTGCTGTCTTACCACGAAAAAATACCAACTGCCCACGATCGTCAGTATGAATCCGATCATGGTGGACGGAACCGGTATGTGCGGTGCCTGTCGTCTGAAAGTTGGGGATGAGATCAAGTTTGCCTGTGTGGACGGACCGGAATTTGACGGCCATTTGATCAACTTTGACGAGGCTATGAAGAGGCAAATGATGTATAAAACCGCAGAGGGCAGAGCGATTCTGAAGCTTCAGGAGGGAGATACCCACCATGGAGGATGCGGACATTGCGGAGGTGACGAATAATGGCAGATGTATTAAAAAAAGTTCCTGTAAGAGAACAGGAACCCAAAGTTAGAGCAGTTAATTTTGATGAGGTATGTCTTGGATATAACAAAGAAGAGGCTATGGAAGAGGCGGCACGCTGTATCAATTGTAAGAATGCAAAATGCGTACAGGGATGTCCCGTATCTATCAATATTCCAGGATTTATCCATCAGGTAAAAGAAGGAAATATTGAAGAGGCATACAAGATTATCTCGGAGTCCAGCGCGCTTCCGGCTATTTGTGGACGGGTCTGTCCCCAGGAGAGCCAGTGTGAGGGAAAATGTATCCGAGGGATCAAAGGGGAACCCATTTCCATTGGAAAGCTGGAACGCTTTACGGCAGACTGGGCAAGAGAGCACGGGATAAAGCCTCCGGCACCTGCAGCTTCAAACGGTCACAAGGTAGCTGTGATCGGTTCCGGCCCTGCTGGTCTGACCTGTGCCGGTGATCTGGCAAAGATGGGATACGATGTGACTATCTTTGAAGCGCTTCATGAGGCAGGCGGCGTTTTGGTATATGGTATTCCGGAGTTTCGTCTTCCCAAGAGCGCAGTGGTAAAGGCTGAAGTGGAAAATGTAAAATCTTTGGGTGTCAAGATCGAAACGAATGTGATTATCGGGAAATCCACTACCATTGATGAATTGATGGAAGAAGAAGGTTTTGAGGCTGTCTTTATCGGATCCGGAGCGGGTCTTCCTATGTTTATGGGAATTCCGGGAGAAAATGCAAATGGCGTATTCTCCGCCAACGAATATCTGACCCGGAATAATCTTATGAAAGCTTTTGATGAAGATTACGACACACCTATAGCCAGAGGTAAAAAAGTAGCTGTGGTAGGCGGCGGTAATGTAGCCATGGATGCCGCCAGGACGGCATTGCGCCTTGGGGCAGAGGTACATATTGTATACCGCAGAAGCGAAGCTGAACTTCCGGCAAGAGTGGAAGAGGTTCACCACGCAAAAGAGGAAGGGGTTATCTTCGATCTGCTTACGAATCCGGTGGAAATATTGGTAGATGAGAATGACGCGGTAAAAGGTATGCGCTGCATTCGTATGGAACTGGGAGAGCCGGATGCATCAGGAAGAAGACGACCGGTTCCAATTCCGGGTTCTGAGTTTGAACTGGAGCTGGATACCGTGATTATGTCCCTTGGAACCTCTCCCAATCCATTGATCTCCTCCACCACCATTGGTTTGGATATTAATAAGAGAAAATGTATCATCGCAGATGAGGAAACAGGAAAGACATCAAAAGAAGGCGTGTATGCCGGCGGAGACGCCGTAACAGGAGCGGCAACCGTCATCTTGGCTATGGGTGCCGGGAAGGCTGCGGCAAAAGGTATTGACGAGTTTTTAAAGAACAAATATCAATAAGAAAAAGGCTGCTGCTTGAGGAAAGCAGCAGCCTTTCTCAGAACAGAAATGAAAACAAGTGTGAAAGAGTCAGGAGGAAACGTATGGTTACGCACATTGTAATGTGGAATTTTGCAGATCATTTGTCAGAGAAAGAAAAAGAGCAGGCGGGGAAGCGAATGAAAGAAATCCTGGAGCCACTGAAAAATCAGATTCCGGGGGTGCTTTCTCTTAAGGTTGTCATCTGTCCATTGGAAAGCAGCACCAAGGATGTGGCCCTAATTGGTGAATATGAGAGCGAAGACGCACTGAAAGAATATGCCGTGCATCCGTTACATGTGGAGGCCGGAGCCTATATTAAAACCGTAACCTGTAACCGGGAATGTCTGGATTACTAAAATGAAGATTACGTTGATTGTGGTGGGAAAGATCAAGGAGCGTTACTTTAGCGATGCTGTCAAGGAGTACGAAAAACGACTTAGGCGATATTGTAAGTTGGAAATCAAGGAAGTTGCAGATGAAAAGACCCCGGACGGGGCGAGTCAGGCTCAGGAACAGCAGATTAAAAGGAAAGAAGGAGAGCGGATTTTGGCCCAGATCAGGGAAGGCGCCTATGTGATTGCCCTGGCTATTGAGGGGAAAGCCTTAAGTTCTGAGCAGTTAGCTAAAAAGATGGGTGATCTTGCCGTAGCTGGAACCAGCCACCTGATTTTCTTGATCGGAGGCTCTCTGGGACTGGATGATTCCGTACTAAAAAGAGCAGATAGTCAGCTCAGCTTTTCTGCCATGACCTTTCCCCATCAGTTAATGCGGGTGATCCTGCTGGAACAAATCTATCGGGGATTTCGCATTTTGAATCACGAACCGTATCACAAGTAAGTGCGGTTTTTTACAGATATGATGCATCGTTTTTTAATGCCTGTTCATGTTTGGAAATAGTACGCTGTGTGAAAATGGAAAGAGATCCTTTAAAAAATGGATTGCTTTATAGCAAGATATGAGATTTCTCATATCTTATTAAAGAATCAGAAATGAAGGAAACCTGAACTATGAAAGAATGTATCCATACCAGTGATTTTCCCAAAGCTTTTCCACCTCAACAACAATGTATACAGCCCGGGATAGAGGCACAGATGAAACCATTACCGGTTTTCTGCGACAGTTGCTATCAGGGAAGTGGAAAGCTTTTAGGAAAAACTGCTTTCATTACCGGAGGAGACAGTGGTATCGGCAGAGCAGTGGCAGTAGCATTTGCAAAAGAAGGAGCAAATGTAGTCATAGCATATCTGGATGAGCATATTGATGCTGAGCAGACGAAACAATATATCCAAGAGACAGGGCACAAATGCCTGCTGCTTTCCGGGGACATTCGGGATGAATGTATATGTAAAAAGATGGTAGAAGAGGCTGGAAAACAATTTGGAAAAATTGATATTCTGGTGAATAATGCAGGAGTTCAGTTTCCACGTAACAGTATCCAGGATATTTCAAAAGAGCAGTTGTATTTAACCTTTGAGACAAATGTTTTTTCCATGTTTTATTTTGTGAAATCAGCTTTAAACTATATGGGACGGGGTGGTTCTATTATTAACACGGCTTCGGTAACAGCATATCAGGGAGAGGTGGATTTAATTGACTATTCATCCACAAAAGGGGCCATTGTCTCTTTTACCCGCTCCTTGTCCCAGTCTTTGGTATGCGAAGGAATCCGGGTAAATGCAGTAGCACCTGGTCCTATTTGGACACCATTAATCGTTTCTTCTTTTTCACCAGAAAAAATATCGCAATTTGGTCAGGACACTCCTATGAGAAGGGCAGGCCAACCGGTGGAGTTGGCTCCGGCCTATGTTTATCTGGCTTCCAACGATTCTTCCTATGTGACAGGTCAGGTCATTCATGTAAATGGAGGAACCATGGTAGAAAGCTGATAGCGAAAATGGTTGTTTTCCTTTTCGGCAGCACATACTGAAAGGAACAAAATCCATTTGACAATATAGGAAAGAACTCCCTTGAGACGAAATCCGCACTTTTGCGCATACTGAATATGAAATCGATTGAAATCTGATTTCAGAAGGGAGTGTTGTCAGTGAAGACACAAGAAGAACATCTGGCAATTGCGTCGATACCTGTCCAGGTTTGGGGAGAGCTATACACACAAGAGGAGGCTCTGAAGGCAGGAACTATTTTCAAAGATCTTGACATGCCATTTTTTGCAGCAGAGAATATTACGCCATCCAATCAAAGAGTTACAGATTCTCTGAAAGACCCCAAGCAGCAGAAACGTGAGGAAAAAATTGAGGAGATTCAAAGGATAAGTTTTCTTTTGGAC
>CABSEG010000055.1 GCA_902476645.1 uncultured Lachnospiraceae bacterium
GATAAAGCTTGGTAGTTTGGACCGTCAGTACGTTGGAGGTTCCCACACAACCGCCGATCATGGCAGCCCGGGCGCCGTAGACGCCGGCATCCGGCCCTTGAGCCCTTCGAAGACCAAACTCCATGATACCGTCTCCTTTGGCAGCATATACCACACGAGAAGCCTTCGTGGCAATCAGGCTTTGATGATTGATGATGGTCAGAATGGCAGTCTCCACCAACTGTGCTTCCATGATAGGAGCCACTACTTTGATTAAAGGCTCTCTCGGAAACACCACCGTACCCTCGGGAATGGCATAAAGATCCCCGCTGAAACGGAAGTCACTCAAATATGCTAGAAAATCCTCGTCGAAAATTCCAAGACCTCTCAGATACCGGATGTCTTCTTCGGAGAAACGAAGATGTTTGATATAATCAATCACCTGCTCCAGGCCGGCTGCAATGGCATAGCCTCCGTCGCTGGGATTGCGGCGGTAAAAAGCATCAAAGACAACCACTTCTGTGGAGTGGCTTTTAAAATAGCCCTGCATCATGGTCAGTTCGTACAGGTCTGTCAACAGTGTCAGATTCATTGTACTCATGATTCTTTGCTCCTATCTCATTTACTGTGAAAGTCCTGGACAGATATGTCTGTTTTAGAACTTTTTCTTATAGTTATAACACATCGAGGTGTTTAATCCAAGTCCCAGCAGGAAATAAGTGAAAAAAGTTGAAAAAGGGGGTTGACTTTTGAAAAAAACCCTTATATAATATCCAATGTTGTGAGCGATATACAGTAGAAACGCTGACAGATAAAGTATAATGGGCTATCGCCAAATGGTAAGGCAACGGACTCTGACTCCGTCATTTCAAGGTTCGAATCCTTGTAGCCCAGGAAAAAGAAAAGGTTGCCTTAGGGGCAACCTTTTTTCGTTCATAAAGAGAAAGCGGGAGGGGCAGATGGGCTATCAATTCGAAAGCAGGGTACGTTATAGTGAAGTGGATCAAAAACAGACAATGACGCTGAATGCGGTGATTAACTACTTCCAGGATTGCAGCACGTTTCATTCTGAGGAAGTGGGGCTTGGCATTGATTATCTGGCAAAGGCCCAGGGGGCCTGGGTGCTTTCTTTCTGGCAGATTGTGTTGCACAGGCTTCCCAAATTCGGGGAGAAAATTCTGGTTCAGACTTGGCCCTATGACTTTAAGGGATTTTATGGATCCAGAAATTTTACACTGCTATCCCAGGATCATACACAGCTTGTGGCGGCCAATTCTATCTGGGTATATGTGGATCTGAAAACGGGACATCCGGTGAGGGTTCCAAAAGAACAGATGGATGGATATGCCCTGGAGGAACGGCTGGATATGGACTATGTTTCGAGAAAAATCGCCGTTTCAGAAGAAAGTGTGGAAATGCCCCCTTGTTCTGTGTTAAAATATCAACTGGATACAAACAATCATGTCAACAATGGTCAATATGTCTTAATGGCCTCTGAATTTCTACCGGATGATTTTAGGGTCCGTCAGGTGAGGGCAGAGTATAAAAAAGCAGCTTTGCTGCACGACGTAATTCTGCCAAAGGTACATCTGGCAGAAACCAGCTGCACCGTGGCGTTGTGTGATACGAAGGGGCTGCCCTATGCGATCGTTGCATTTGACCAGTGAATCAAAACAGGAGGGAGTATGCTTCAGCTAGGAAAAAAACAGGAATTGGAGATTGTAAAAAAAGTTAGTTTCGGGGTTTATCTGGCAGAGGAGCCACAGGGGCAGGAACGGGTTCTTTTGCCGAAGAAGGAAGTGGACGAGGGAGCCCAAGAAGGGGATCGGTTCGTGGTGTTTCTCTATAAGGATTCCAAGGACCGGCTAATCGCCACCAGAAGGGAACCGGTGATGGAAGTGGGCGGCCTTGCGGTATTGAAAGTGGCGGAGGTTGGAAAGATCGGCGCTTTTCTGGATTGGGGATTGGAAAAGGATCTGCTTTTACCCTTTAAGGAGCAGACTAGAAAAGTGCACGAAGGGGAGAGTTGTCTGGTAGCTCTTTATATAGACAAGAGTAATAGATTATGTGCTACTATGAACGTGTATAAATTTTTGAGGACGGACTCTCCTTACCATAAGGATGACAGGGTGAAAGGAACCGTCTATGAGATCAGTGAGAACTTTGGGGTGTTTGTGGCGGTGGATCAGCGCTATTCCGGTTTGATTCCCAAAAGAGAGGCTTCCGGCACCTACCGGGTGGGAGATGAACTGGAGCTTCGGGTAACAGCCGTGAAAGAGGATGGAAAACTGGATTTAAGCGACAGGGATAAGATTCCAGTTCAGATGGAAGAAGACGCGGAAGCGGTCATGAAGGCCATCGAAGAATTTGAGGGTGTGCTTCCATTTAATGATAAGGTATCGCCGGAGATCATACAAAGAGAGTTTGGACTGAGCAAGGCAGCCTTTAAGAGGGCCGTAGGAAGACTGTTAAAACAGGGGCGTATCCAAATTACACAAAACCGTATTCTGAAGGTAGATCCTGAGGGAAAATAAAACATATTACATAGAATCAAGAAAGTGAGGAGGAGGAACATGAAAAAAATAATCTGTACAGATCAGGCTCCGGCTGCGATCGGACCCTATTCCCAAGCAATTGAAGTAAACGGTATGATCTATACATCGGGAGTCATTCCGGTAGTGCCCTCCACCGGGGAAATCCCGGAGGGGGCCGAAGCGCAGGCTAAGCAGGCATTGGAAAATCTGACCGCTCTTTTGAAGGCTTCCGGGACATCGGAGGAAAAGGTGGTAAAGACCACGGTATTTATCAAAGAAATGGATGACTTTGGAAAAATCAATGAAATTTACGCCGGGTATTTTTCCAGTCCATATCCGGCCCGTTCCTGTGTGGAGGTGGCGAGACTGCCAAAGGATGTGCTGATTGAGATTGAAGCGATAGCCCTAAAATAGCAAAAACCATTTGATTTCTGACTGGAGATAAGGTATATTAGTAGATGTTAAATATAATGTTTCATTTCTTAATGAGAAGGGAGAGTTTTTAGATGAAGGTGCAGAATATTACAGATATTGATAAGTTCTTTGAGGTGATTGACAGCTGCGTCGGAAAGGTAGAGCTGGTGACTGGTGAAGGAGACCGTCTGAACTTAAAGTCCAAGCTTTCCCAGTATGTTTCCATGGCCAACATTTTTTCCAACGGAGAGATTCCGGAGTTGGAGCTGGTAGCGCATGAAAAAGAAGATATTGACAAACTGATTGCATTTATGATGAACAGCAACGCATAGGGATAGATAATATTAAGAGATAAAAGCTGCCCTGGGAGGTTTCTCCCAAGGCAGTTTTGGCAACATCCTGTTTTTGAGGGACATAAGTCCTTATGGGAGATGCCTCGAAAGAAAAAAGGAGATTGATTTTGGATTCAATAGATTATTATGAGCGGTATGCAGACATATATTATGAAAACACGGTGAATCTGGATATGGGGAAGATTCTGGATGAGTTTTTAGAGCTGCTTCCGGAAAATGCCGAAGTGCTGGATCTGGGTTGTGGTTCCGGGCGGGACAGTCTTTATATGGAAGACCGGGGTTGTTATGTAACCTTGATGGATGGTTCCGAGCAGATGTGTAAGCTGGCGGAGATTCACACAGATAAAGATGTTTTGCATATGACCTTCGAGGAGATGGACTTTGAGGAGGTCTTTGACGGAATTTGGGCATGCGCTTCCCTGCTGCATGTGGAGGAAAAGGACATGGACAGGATCATGGGAAAGGTGGTGCAGGCTTTAAAGCCGGAAGGAGTCTTATACATGTCTTTCCGATATGGGGAGACAGAAGGATTCCGGGGACAGAGGTTCTTTCATGACTATACTCAAGAGTCCGCTTATGAGATGGTAAAAAGGCAAAAGAAGTTGCGATCGCTGCGGATTTGGACCACAAGGGATGTGCGTGGTGACAGAAAAGATCAGAAGTGGGTGAATATTCTTGCAAAAAAAGTGGATTAAAAGCGTTAACCGATTGTTTCTCGTTCTGGTACTCAGCGGGATTGTGGTGCCTCTGTTGTTTGGCAGACTGCTTGCGGGACTTCGTATGGAGTGGCTGATGGTGGTCAGCCAGCTTTTATATCTGGTTCCCGTGCTGTTATATATGGCATGTAAGCGGGTGCGTCCCGGAGATTGGATGCCATTTCGGGGAATCCGGTTCTCCGCTTTTTTCATGTTAATCTTGTTTTCCCTTTTGCTGATGCCTCTGGTCACCTTTATCAACCTGTGTTCTATGATGTTTGTGACCAATCAGGTAACGGAGATCAGCGTGGGACTTCAGCAAAACTCCGTGCTTTTGAATCTGCTCTTAATGGCTGTCATTCCTGCAGCTTCAGAGGAATTTATATTCCGAGGGATTTTTTATCACGCCTATCGTGAAAAAGGCGTTCTGATGGGGGCCTTGGCCTGCGGCATGGTCTTTGGTCTGCTGCATCTGAACTTTAACCAGTTTAGCTATGCGCTGGTACTGGGGATCATACTCTGTCTGGTGGTGGAGGCCACAGGCAGTATCTTTGGAAGCATGACGGTACATTTTGTCATCAATGGTTGGAATGTACTTCTGATGGCCCTTTCGAGGCCTCTTCAGGATATAGCGCAGAGTATGGGAGGAGAAGTAGAGAGCGTGGCTTTTACCAGACAGGAGCTGTTGCTTAGCCTGGGAGTCTATGGAATCCTTGCTCTCGTGTGTACATCCCTGGCGGCTTGCGCGCTGGTGTGGATTTCCAGGCAGTGTGGCCGTCTGGAGCATATGAAGTGGTGCTTTACGAGGAAGAAAAGGGTGCCGGGAGAAAGGCGGACGTTTCTGACTCCTTGTCTGGTGCTCGCCATCTGCCTTTGTGTTGGATATATGCTGTTTAGCGAATGGATTGGATAGACGAAAGAGGGATAAGGTGAATTTTACACATTTACACGTCCATACAGAATACAGTCTGTTGGACGGTTCGAATAAAATTAAAGAATATGTGGCCAGGGTCAAGGAGCTGGGAATGGATAGTGCAGCGATCACGGACCATGGTGTAATGTTCGGCGTCATTGATTTCTACCGGGAAGCCAAGGCTGCGGGGATTCGCCCCATCCTGGGGTGCGAAGTCTATGTGGCGCCGAACTCTCGTTTTGACAAGGAAAGTTCCGGAAGGGAGGAGCGGTATTATCACCTGGTGTTGCTGGCAGAGAACAATAGGGGATATAGCAACTTGATGAAAATCGTTTCCAAAGGATTTGTGGAGGGCTTCTATTATAAACCCAGGGTGGACATGGAGGTGCTTGAACAGTACCATGAAGGGATCATTGCCCTGAGCGCCTGCCTGGCAGGAGAAGTTCCAAGATATTTGGCAAAGGGGATGTATGAGGAAGCTAAGAAGGCGGCTCTTCGTCATCAGGAAATCTTTGGGAAGGATAATTATTTTCTGGAGCTTCAGGATCACGGGATCGCGCAGCAACGTCTGGTCAATCAACAGCTTCTGCGCCTTAGCCAAGAACTGGATATCGGATTGGTAGCCACCAATGACGTACACTATACCTACGAGGAAGATGTGGAGGCCCATGACATTTTGCTGTGTATTCAGACAGGAAAAAAGCTGGAGGATGAGGACCGGATGCGCTATGAGGGGGGGCAGTATTATGTAAAGTCTCCCCAGCAGATGGAGGAATTGTTTCCGTATGCCAGGGAGGCCTTGGAAAATACTCATAAGATTGCCATGCGCTGTCAAGTGGAAATCGAATTTGGAGTGACAAAGCTTCCTAAGTATGACGTGCCGGAGGGGTATACCTCCTGGGAATATTTAAATAAGTTATGTTTTGAGGGACTGGCCCGGCGTTATCAGAAAGTAACCCCGGAGTTGGAGGAGCGGTTAGAGTATGAATTGCAGACCATTCGCCAGATGGGATATGTGGATTACTTTTTGATTGTATGGGATTTCATAAAATACGCCAGGGATCACGGGATCATGGTGGGGCCAGGCAGAGGCTCTGCGGCCGGAAGCCTTGTTTCCTACACGCTGAATATCACCAAGTTGGATCCCATCCGGTATCAACTGCTGTTTGAGCGTTTTTTGAATCCAGAGCGGGTGTCCATGCCGGATATTGACGTAGACTTTTGCTTCGAGCGCAGGCAAGAAGTGATCGACTATGTGGTGAAAAAGTACGGGAAGGACCGTGTGGTTCAGATCGTAACCTTTGGTACGATGGCGGCTAGGGGCGTGATCCGGGATGTGGGACGCGTAATGGGGTTGCCCTACGCTTTGGTGGATAGCATTGCAAAGCTGGTTCCCAACGAGCTTAACATTACTATTGATAAGGCGCTGGATATGAGCGGAGAGTTTCGCAAGCTGTACCAGGAAGACCCACAGGTGAAAAGACTGATTGATATGTCCAAACGCCTGGAAGGTTTACCAAGGCATACTTCTATGCACGCAGCCGGAGTTGTGATCAGCCAAAAGGCGGTGGATGAATATGTTCCCCTATCCAGGGCCAGCGACGGTTCCATTACGACCCAGTTTACGATGACCACACTGGAGGAACTGGGACTTTTGAAGATGGATTTTCTGGGCCTTCGGACGCTGACTGTGATTCAGAATGCGGTATCCCTGGCGGAAAAAAGCCACGGCATCCAGATTGATATTGACCATATTGACTATGATGACCCAAAGGTGTTTGCCTCCTTGGGCACGGGAAAGACAGAGGGTGTATTCCAGCTGGAAAGTGCGGGGATGAAAAACTTCATGAAAGAGTTAAAGCCTCAGAACCTGGAGGATGTGATCGCCGGAATTTCTCTGTACCGTCCGGGTCCCATGGATTTTATTCCCCAATATATACGGGGGAAAAACCATGCGGATACCATTACCTATGATTGTCCGGAGTTGGTGCCTATTTTGGAATCTACCTATGGGTGTATCGTATATCAGGAACAAGTTATGCAGATCGTTCGCAATTTGGGCGGCTATACCCTGGGCAGAAGCGACCTGGTGCGCAGGGCTATGTCCAAGAAAAAGACTGCGGTGATGGAGCAAGAGCGCAAAAATTTTGTCTACGGGAACGAAAAAGAAGGGGTGCCGGGCTGTATCAGAAATGGGATTAGCGAGAAGGTGGCCAACAAAATCTTTGATGAGATGACGGATTTTGCCAAGTACGCCTTTAATAAGTCCCACGCTGCCGCCTACGCCGTGGTAGCTTACCAGACAGCCTATCTGAAATATTATTATCCGGTGGAGTTTATGGCTGCCCTGATGACCTCCGTGGTGGATAACCCTTCCAAGGTGGCGGAATATATTCTGACCTGCCGCCAGATGGGAATTCAGATTTTGCCTCCGGATATCAACTGCGGGGAGAGCTCTTTTTCTGTGGACGGTGGAAATATCCGATACGGGCTCTCCGCTATTAAAGGCGTGGGCAAGCCGGTGATTGATGCGATCATTCAGGAGAGGGAACTGCGGGGACCCTTTACTTCCCTAAAAGATTTTATAGAACGCCTTTCCGGGAAAGAAGTAAACAAGCGTACCATTGAGAGCTTTATCAAGTCCGGGGCATTGGATGGACTGGGCGGAACCAGAAAGCAGCTGATGCTGGTTTATGTACAGGTCATGGACAGCGTCAATCAGGAAAAAAAATCCTCCATGGCAGGACAGATGTCCCTTTTTGATTTTGTGGGGGAAGAGGAAAAAGAAGCATTTTCGGTTCAGATGCCAGATGTGGGAGAATATGAAAAGGAACAGCTGCTGGCCTTTGAGAAGGAAGTGCTGGGGATCTACATCAGCGGTCATCCGCTGGAGAAATATGAGGCAAAGTGGAAGAAGAATATCTCCGCTACCACTTCTGACTTTATGCTGGATGAGGAAATGGGTGCCTCGAGAGTGCAGGATGGCGCAAAAGTGATTGTGGGAGGCATGATAACTGAGAAAACCATCAAATATACCAGAAATAATAAGACAATGGCCTTTCTGACGCTGGAGGATTTGGTGGGAACTTTGGAAGTGGTGGTATTTCCGAAGGACTACGAAAAATACCAGGCCATGTTGGAGACAGACAGGAAAGTCTTCATCCGGGGGCGGGTATCTGCGGAAGAGGAAAGGGCAAGTAAGCTGATCTGCGAGAGCATTTGGGACTTTGAGGATATTCCCAGGGAACTGTGGATACAGTTTGAAAACAAAACGGAGTTTTTGAATCGGGAGTCAGAGCTTTATGATCTGATCCGGTACGCTGAGGGCAAGGATTTCGTGGTGATTTATGTAAAATCTCCAAAATCTGTGAAGCGGCTTTCTGAGAACTGGACCATTCAGATCACAGAAGATCTTCTTCGTGATATTACGGCAAAGTTCGGCCGGGATAACGTAAAAGTTGTTGAAAAGTGTATTGAAAATATCGGAAAAATGAATTAGAATGGTTAAGACAAGATAGCATAGAAATGAGAATGACCTTAATTATGTGTGGAGGTAGAAACATGTCAAACGAAATCAAGACAATTGGAGTGTTAACCAGCGGCGGGGACGCGCCTGGCATGAATGCGGCTATCCGTGCCGTGGTACGCAGGGCGATTTCCAAGGGAGTTCAGGTAAAAGGGATTTATAAGGGATACAATGGCCTTCTGAACGAGGAGATCAAAGAGATGACGGCCCGGGACGTATCCGATACGATCTCACGGGGAGGCACGATTCTGTACACCGCACGTTGCGCAGAGTTTCGCACGGAAGAAGGCCAGAAACGCGGAGCAGAAATTTGCAAAAAACATGGTATTGATGGACTGGTGGTGATAGGAGGAGATGGCTCCTTTGCAGGGGCGCAGAAGCTGGCAAACCTGGGGATCAATACCATTGGCGTGCCGGGAACCATTGATCTGGATATTGCATGTACAGAGTACACGATAGGGTTTGACACGGCGGTCAATACAGCGATGGAAGCCATTGATAAGGTACGCGATACGTCTACCTCCCATGAGCGCTGCAGTATTATTGAGGTAATGGGACGAGGCGCAGGTTACATCGCCCTTTGGTGCGGGATCGCCAATGGGGCCGAGGATATTTTGATTCCGGAAAAATATGATTACGATGAACAGAAACTGATTAACAATATTATTGCCAACCGTAAGAGGGGAAAAAAGCACCATATTATCATCAATGCGGAGGGAATCGGACACTCCACCAGTATGGCGCGCAGGATTGAGGCGGCCACAGGAGTGGAGACCAGAGCCACGATTTTAGGACACATGCAGAGAGGAGGAAGCCCCACCTGTAAGGATCGGGTTTACGCATCTATGATGGGTTCTTATGCGGTGGATCTTCTTATGGAAGGCAAAACTAATCGCGTGGTGGGATACAAAAACGGCGAGTACACGGATTTTGACATTAATGAAGCCTTGGCTATGCAAAAGAGTATTTCCGAGTATCAGTTTGAGGTGAGCAGATCCCTTTCCGTGTAAACGGATCACAAAAAAGAAATGATAACAAGTACTTCCAATGGAAAGATTAAAAACCTGATCCAGCTTCAAAAAAAAAGCAAGATGCGAAAAGAGCAGGACGTATTCGTAGTAGAAGGATGGAAAATGTATCAGGAGGCTCCCAGGGAACGGATTTTGCAGACCTTTGTGTCAGAAACCTTCTATAAACGTCAAGGCCAGTCTCTTGGAGAGGATGTTCAGGTGGTGGCCGATCATGTATTTGCGGCAATGTCTGATACCAAGACGCCCCAGGGAATTCTCTGTGTGATCCGGCAGTACCATTATCCTCTGGAGCAGGTTTTGGAGGGGAAAAGACCGCTGGTTCTGGTGCTGGAGAATTTGCAGGATCCTGGGAATCTGGGCACGATACTTCGCACCGGAGAGGGAGCGGGGGTGACTGGAGTGATTATGAGCCAGGATACAGTGGATTTGTACAATCCCAAAACGATTCGTTCCACCATGGGTTCCATTTACCGAATGCCATTTTGTTATGTGCCGGATCTGGGAGCCGTGATGTCACGACTGCGGCAACTGGGAATTATTTCCTATGCGGCCCATTTGGGAGGAAGAGACTCTTATGCCAGGCAGGATTATCGTCCGGGGACCGCCTTTTTGATCGGAAATGAGGGAAACGGCTTGACGGATAGGCTGGCCGGGCAGGCAGATATTCTGGTACGGATCCCCATGTGCGGACAAGTAGAGTCCCTGAACGCCGCCATTGCCTCGGCAGTGTTGATGTATGAAGCTCTTAGGCAGAGACAGGAAGTGTCAGAGAGATAGAACGCTCGGCACAGCCTGTCTTTTTTTGTGGACGATATTTAGGGTTGACAAGAAAGTGTAAATGTTATAAAATACATCCGTAACAAAATTAACAGAAATGTAACAATTGTAATGAAATGGTAGCAAATATCAAAACAGCAATTGTTCAGGAGGGTATTATGAAGAGCAGAATGAAAACTGTAATCGGATGTACGGCTTCTGTGATGACACTTTCCATGTTCGCATCCATGGCAGTTCTGGCCGAGGGTTCCAGCGGCATAGAAGATAGCGTATGGAGCTATCGGGCTGTGGCAAATGTGACAACCCAAGTGAATATCCGCGCCTATGCATCTACAGACAGCGCTATCATTGGTTACCTGCCAAAGGCCGGGGCCGCAGACGTGATTGAGAGGGGAGAAGAATGGTCCCATGTCATCTCCAATGGAGTGGAAGGCTACATCAAAAATGAGTATTTGGCCTTCGGGGAGGAGGCCCGGAACTTGGCAGAGGTATATGGAACCTCCGGCGTAAAGACAAACTGGGATGATGTTCGCATTTTTTCCGCGCCCAGCGCTGCAGCACAAATTTTAGAGACGGCATCTGCGGGAGCATCCTACGAAATCATCAGCGATAATGGAGATTGGATCTCGGTTCAGCTGGATGACTCCAGGATGGCTTATGTTCCGGCTGAGGATGTGGAAAAAACCATTCTTTTAGACAGGGCGATTCCGGTGGCTACCGGAGAGCAAACGTCCACGGAGCAGACATCCGCTTCCTCTTTTCAGGAAGAGACAGAAGTTACATATGGTCAGACTCAGATGACAGAAAACGGAGCAGATACACAAACCGAGGCTGCACAAGAGGAAGTTTCCAACGGGGAAGGCTATGGACAGGTGCAGGAGAGCTATGAAGAGGCGGCACAGGAGACGGAAGCATCTCAGGCAGAGGCGCCTCAGACCGAGGCTTCCACAGGGCAGACGGAGACTCCGGCTACAGAGACAGTACAGGAAGAGCCCAGTGAGGAAACGGTGACCACTGCAAGTTCAGATGATGTATCTCTGCTGGCGGCTTTGATTTACTGCGAGGCCGGAAATCAGAGCCGGGACGGTAAAGTCGCCGTAGGAGCTGTGGTGATGCACCGGGTGGCCAGCGGTTCTTTCGCAAATACCATCCGCGGGGTTATCTATCAGAGCGGCCAGTTTACGCCAGCTTACAGCGGCGCTTTGGACAGTGCGCTGGCAAATGGCGTACCCAGCGAGTGCTATGAGGCTGCCCAAGCAGCTTTAAATGGAGAAGATCCCGTTCCGGGGGCCCTGTATTTTAACACGGGTTCCGGGAGAGGTGTTAAGATCGGCGATCATCAGTTTTATTAAAATCAGGAACAGAACAGACAGAGAGCGTATCATACCTGCTATGATAGGCTCTCTGTTTTTCCTTTCTGAAAAAATACGAATCAAGAGACGAGGAAGGGGGAAGCTTAACAAAAAGGTAAGATTTGTATGATCGTATTTTTGCAGAAAACATAGTAAGATATGCATAACCATTCCCAATCAACAAAGGAGGCGAGGCTATGGAGATGGAATCTGTCGGGTGGCTGATCCTGTTGGTGGTCCTGATTGTGATCGAGCTGGCCACCATGGGCCTTACGACCATTTGGTTTGCCGGAGGAGCTGTGGTAGGGTTTGTGGCATCCATTTTAGGAGCCAATATCTGGGTTCAGGCAGTGCTGTTTTTTGCGGTATCTATTCTGCTTTTGATTTTTACGAGACCCTTTGCAGCCCGGTATATCAACAGGGATCATGTGAAGACGAATGTGGATAGCCTGATCGGCAGGAAAGCTGTGGTAACTCAGGAAATTGATAATCTGATGGAACATGGGGAGGTTCGTCTGGAAGGGAAAGACTGGATGGCCAGAGCCGCAAATGGCGGTAAAAAAATTGCGGCAGGAACAGTGGTTGAGGTTGTGCGAATAACCGGAGTGAAACTGATTGTAAAGGAAGAGGAGGGACAGTGATGGGAGTTATGATTGCACCGGTCTTGTTGGCCATATTAGTGATTGTTGTGTTATTGATTTTAGTATCCTGTATTCGAATTGTACCCCAGGCTACGGCGTTGGTGGTGGAGAGACTGGGAGGATATCGGGCAACCTGGTCGGTGGGACTTCATTTGAAAGCGCCTTTTATTGACCGGGTTGCCAAGAAGGTAATTTTGAAGGAACAGGTGGTGGACTTTCCGCCGCAGCCTGTGATTACGAAAGATAATGTCACCATGCAGATCGACACGGTAGTTTTCTTTCAAATTACAGATCCGAAGCTGTATGCCTACGGAGTGGTGAATCCCATCATGGCCATCGAAAATCTCACTGCCACCACTTTAAGAAATATCATCGGGGATTTAGAACTGGATGAAACCCTGACCTCCCGAGAGACCATCAACACAAAGATGAGGGCTTCTCTGGATGTGGCCACAGATCCCTGGGGTATTAAAGTAAACCGGGTAGAGCTGAAAAATATTATCCCGCCGGCAGCCATCCAGGATGCTATGGAAAAGCAGATGAAGGCGGAACGGGAACGAAGAGAGGCTATTTTGCGGGCAGAGGGAGAAAAGAAGTCTACCGTCCTGGTGGCAGAGGGTAAGAAAGAGTCCGCCATCTTGGATGCGGAGGCGGAAAAACAGGCGGCCATCTTAAGGGCAGAAGCGGAGAAAGAGAGAAGAATCCGGGAAGCGGAAGGAGAGGCTACCGCAATCCTGAAGGTACAGCAGGCAAACGCTGACGGTCTGCGCTTTTTAAAGGAGGCGGGAGCAGACCAGTCTGTGCTGGCCTTAAAGAGCTTAGAGGCTCTGGCAAAGGTGGCGGATGGAAAGGCCACTAAGATTATCATTCCGTCCGAGATCCAAAATGTGGCCGGATTGGTGAAGTCCATCACAGAGGTTGGAACAGATGTGTAATGAATATACAGAGAAGCTGCGAAAGCGGTTTCTCTGTATTTTTTGTATGGCAAATGTTGCCGTCACGGAAAGCGCTTTCGGGCAATTCCGGTGATTGTTCGTTGAATAAAACGTCAATACGTGGTATCATGGAAAGCAAAAGCGGTGAGGCAGGCAAGCGAATAGAATTTGCAAGGAGGATGAACAATGAACCTGAAAGGACGTAATTTTTTAACACTCAAGGATTATACGGCGGAAGAGATTACTTATCTGCTGGATCTTGCTGCGCAGTTGAAAGAAAAAAAGAAAAAGGGCATTCCCGTGGACATGCTCCGGGGGAAAAATGTGGCCTTGATCTTTGAGAAGACCAGCACCAGGACAAGATGCTCCTTTGAGGTTGCGGCTCATGATCTTGGTATGGGAACCACTTATCTGGATCCCAGCGGATCTCAGATCGGTAAAAAAGAAAGCATAGCGGACACGGCCAGGGTGTTGGGAAGAATGTACGACGGTATCGAGTATCGAGGCTATGGTCAAGAGATTGTAGAGGAACTGGGCAGATATGCCGGCGTGCCGGTTTGGAACGGGCTGACCAATGAATTTCATCCCACACAGATGCTGGCAGACTTACTGACAATTCGGGAACATTTCGGAAGTCTCAAGGGCAGAAAACTGGTATACATGGGCGACGCCCGCTACAATATGGGCAATTCTCTGATGATCGCATGTAGTAAAATGGGGATGCATTTTACTGCTTGTGCGCCTGAAAAGTATTTCCCCGATAAGGATTTGGTAGGTTTGTGCAAAGAATATGCCTTAGCATCCGGAGGAAGCGTCACCTTGACAGAGCATGTGCAGGAAGGCACCAGGGAAGCCGACGTGATCTATACGGATGTCTGGGTTTCCATGGGAGAGCCAGACGAAGTATGGGAGGAGCGCATCCGTGATCTGACTCCCTATAAGGTGACGGCAGAAGTGATGAAAAATGCGGGGGAGAAGGCCATCTTTTTACACTGCCTTCCTGCCTTCCATGACTTAAAGACAAAAATCGGCAAGGAAATGGGAGAGCGGTTCGGCATCACGGATATGGAAGTGACCGATGAAGTGTTTGAGTCTGCCCAGTCTAAGGTCTTTGAAGAGGCAGAAAACCGGATGCATACCATCAAGGCCGTGATGGCAGCTACGCTGGGAGCGTAAGTATGAAGAGAAAAAAAGAACGGGATACCTTTGAACTGGAGGTTATCGGTGGTGTGATGGGAGGCATCATCTTGCTGTTGGGCGTGGCGGGCCTGGTGAACTATCGTCAGGCGTCTGTGTTTTTTTCCGTGGCCATTGGTTTTGGTGCGGCTTTAAACGGGCTGCTCTCCACGGTACGCTTCTGGAAGAAAAATTATCTTTTAGGTGCTTTATTTTTTCTGTTGGCCCTCGCATTGGTCGTTCTGTTTGTACTTCAGATTGTGATTTTAAAGGGGTGAGGCCGGATGAAGAGTGATATATTGCATATTTTGCGGGAACGAAATGATTACGTTTCTGGTCAGGAACTCTGTAGCCGCTTTGGGGTATCCAGAACGGCTGTCTGGAAGGCTATCCGTCAATTAAGGGAAGAGGGATATGAGATTGAGGCGATACCAAACAGGGGATATCATATTACAGGATATCCGGATGTGGTGTCAGCCCAGGAGATCGAAAGCCGTCTGACCACTGCATGGGTGGGGAAACAAGTAGTATATGAGCCAGTGGTGGATTCCACCAATAATAAAGCCAAAAGGCTGGCCGAGGAGGGGGCCGGGCATGGTACTCTGGTTTTGGCAGATCAACAAAGCCAGGGAAAGGGAAGAAGAGGCAGAAGCTGGAGCACTCCCCCGGGTACTGCCGTCGCTATGACTGTGATTGTGCGTCCCGGGATGCGCCCGGAACAGGCTTCGATGCTGACGTTAATCATGGGATTGGCTGTGGCCAGTGCCTGTCGAAGCCTGTTTGAGCTGGACGCTCAGATCAAATGGCCCAATGATATCGTAATTGGCGGGAAAAAATTGTGTGGGATTTTGACGGAGATGAGTGCGGAGATGAATGAGATTCATTACCTGGTGATCGGAACGGGCATCAACGTGAACATGGAAGAATTTCCGATGGAAATACGGGATACAGCCACTTCCCTGTGCTTGGAGCTGGGGAAAAAGGTCAGGCGGGCCGACGTGATCCAACGGTGCCTGGAGTACTTTGAGCAGTATTATGATGTTTTTATGGAAACAGAAAATCTTTCCCGTTTGCAAAAGCTTTACAACCAGCTTTTAGTCAGCCGCGACCGCCAGGTGCGGGTCTTAACGCCGGGAAATGAGTACCAGGGAATCTCCAGGGGCATCAATGACAAAGGGGAACTTTTGGTGGAGCGGGAAGACGGAAAGACAGAAGCTGTCTATGCAGGGGAAGTTTCCGTGCGGGGAATTTACGGATATAGCTAGGAGGCAATATGGAACAAGGACAAGTGGTACTGTGCGGGGCCAGCGCCTATGAGGAAAAGTTTTATCTGAATGAGGAGTTTTCGGCCCTGCCTGATTCAATCAAAGACGAGCTAAAGATTATGTGCGTGCTTTACACCCAGGATGTGGGAGGAATCCTGACCCTGGAATTTGAACAGGACGGGACCTTGTGCTTTCGCACAGAATCCGCGGCGGATGATTTTTTTTATGATGAAATCGGCAGCGTGTTAAAAATCAAAGAGTTGCAGCGGACGAAAAGGGAATTGCTGGAGGCTTTGGAAATGTATTATAAAGTATTCTTTTTGGGGGAAACCTATGAGGAAGCTTAAGATTGGAAATGTGGAGCTTCCCAATCCCTGTGTATTGGCACCTATGGCAGGAGTAACGGACCTGCCATTTCGTTTGCTTTGCCGGGAGCAGGGAGCGGGGCTGTTATGTACGGAGATGGTCAGCGCAAAGGCCATATCCTTTCATAATAAAAATACGGAGAGTCTGATGCAAACCGGTCCCGGAGAACATCCGGTCTCCCTTCAGCTTTTTGGCTCAGAGCCGGAACTGATGGGACGGATAGCGGCTCAGATAGAGGAGCGCCCCTTTGATATTTTGGATGTAAATATGGGGTGTCCGGTGCCCAAGGTAGTGAACAATGGGGAGGGCTCTGCTTTGATGAAACAGCCAAAACTGGTGGAGGCCATTGTGACGGCCATGGTTAAAAGTGTTAAAAAGCCTGTTACCGTAAAAATTCGAAAGGGCTTTGACGAAGAGCATGTCAATGCGGTGGAAATTGCAAAGATTATTGAAGCCAGCGGAGCGGCGGCCATAGCGGTGCATGCCAGGACCAGAGAACAGTATTATTCCGGTCAGGCAGATTGGGAGATCATTCGTCAGGTAAAGGAGAGTGTTTCCATCCCTGTGATTGGAAACGGAGACGTGGACTCTCCTCAGAAGGCGCAGCGTATGCTTCAGGAGACCGGATGCGACGGTGTTATGGTGGGAAGGGCAGCCAGGGGAAACCCTTGGATATTTCGGCAGATTACGCATTATCTGGATACGGGTGAACTGTTGGAGAAGCCTTCCAGAGCCCAAGTAGCGAAGATGATGCTTCGCCATGGAGAGCTTTTGGCGGAGTACAAAGGGGAATACACAGCCCTGAGGGAGATGCGAAAGCATGTGGCATGGTATACCTCTGGGTATCCCCACTCAGCGTCCCTTCGCAGAAGAGTGAACGAATTGACAACCATGGAATCTCTGTGTGCTTTGGTAAAAGAATTTTCTCAATGATAAAGGCTTTTGGCAGTGATAAGGGCAGAAGATGGCTCATATAATGGGACAGGCAGGGAAAAAGCCGAAACCGGGCACAGAAATCTTGACATTTAAGTGACAGTGGGATATAATACTGTGATTATTAAGCTGGAATGAAAAGACAGCAGATTTTGAAAGGGTGTAGAATAAGAAATGGAAGAAAAAAAGAATCTATTAACTTATGCAGGTTTAAAAGCATTAGAGGATGAGCTGCATGATTTAAAGGTTGTAAAGAGAAAAGAAGTTGCTCAGAAGATCAAGGAAGCGAGAGAACAAGGCGACCTCTCTGAAAATGCAGAGTACGACGCAGCCAAGGATGAGCAGAGAGATATTGAGGCCAGAATAGAGGAAATTGAAAAAATTTTGAAAAACGCCGAGGTGGTGGTGGAGGATGAAGTAGATCTGGACACCATCAATGTGGGTTGTACCGTAAAGGTATTGGATAAGGAGTATGACGAAGAGATGGAATTTAAGCTGGTAGGCTCCTCAGAGGCCAACAGTCTTCAGGGCAAAATCTCCAACGAGTCGCCGGTAGGGAAGGCATTAATCGGGGCAAGAGTAGGAGAGACTGTCACGGTGGAGACCCAGGCAGGAGAGATGCAGTATCAGGTATTAGAAATCCAAAGATCAAATTAGGGAGTGAATGTTGTGGCAGAACAGAAGAAAATACAGGAACAGGATTTAAACCAACTGTTAAAGGTGCGCAGAGAGAAGCTGGCGGAGCTTCAGCAGAATGGGAAAAATCCCTTTGAGATAACCAAATACGAGGTAAGCCATCACAGTCAGGATGTGAAGGAGGACTTTGACGCACTGGAGGGGCAGACAGTAACCCTGGCGGGGCGCATGATGTCCAAGAGGGTCATGGGAAAAGCTTCTTTTTGTAATATTCAGGATCTAAAGGGAAATATTCAGTCCTATGTGGCCAGAGACAGTGTGGGTGAAGAAGAGTACAAAGCCTTTAAAAAGATGGATATCGGGGACATTGTGGGGTTGAAAGGTCAGGTATTTAAGACTAAGACAGGGGAGATTTCCATCCACGCCTCTGAGATTACGCTTTTGTCGAAGAGCCTTCAGATTCTTCCCGAAAAGTTCCACGGTCTGACGAACACGGATTTGCGCTACCGCCAGAGGTATGTGGATCTAATTATGAACCCGGAGGTAAAGGATACCTTTATCAAGCGCTCCAGGATTTTAAAAGAGATTCGCAATTACCTGGATCAGGAAGGCTTTATGGAGGTGGAAACCCCCATGTTGGTATCCAATGCCGGCGGTGCGGCTGCACGACCCTTTGAGACCCACTTTAACGCATTGGATGAGGACTTAAAGCTCAGGATTTCGTTGGAGTTGTATTTAAAGAGGCTGATCGTAGGAGGACTTGAGAAAGTCTATGAGATTGGTAGAGTGTTTCGAAATGAAGGGTTGGATACCAGACATAATCCGGAGTTTACCCTTATGGAGCTGTACCAGGCATACACAGATTACAACGGTATGATGGATTTGACTGAGAACCTATACCGCCATGTGGCTGAGGCCGTGCTGGGAACTACGAAAATAACCTACAATGGGATTGAAATGGATCTGGGCAAGCCCTTTGAACGGATTACCATGGTGGATGCCGTAAAGAAGTATTCCGGCGTAGATTTTCGTGAAATCCACACATTGGAGGAAGCCAGAGCAGCGGCAAAAGAACATCATGTTGCGTATGAGGACAGGCATAAGAAGGGAGATATCCTGAATCTGTTCTTTGAAGAATTTGTGGAAGAGCATCTGCTACAGCCGACCTTTGTCATGGACCATCCGGTGGAGATTTCTCCGTTGACCAAGAAAAAGCCGGATGATCCCGAATATGTGGAGCGCTTCGAGTTCTTTATGAACGGCTGGGAGATGGCAAACGCCTACTCAGAATTGAATGATCCGATTGATCAGAGAGAGCGGTTTGCGGCCCAAGAAGAGCTTCTTGCCCAGGGGGATGAAGAGGCGAATCATACGGATGAGGATTTCTTAAATGCTCTGCCGCCCACCGGTGGAATCGGTTTTGGAATCGACCGAATGTGTATGCTGCTGACAGATTCCGCTGCGATTCGGGATGTGCTGTTGTTCCCCACAATGAAGTCACTGGACGCTAAGAAGGGCGAGGCGAAGGTGGAAAAAGCTGTTGCCGAAGCTGGAAAATCGGCTTCCGAAACAGTTGCTTCTGTTGCCAGCGTGTCCGCACCAAGCGTACAGCTTGACAT
>CABSEG010000056.1 GCA_902476645.1 uncultured Lachnospiraceae bacterium
GCCGATCCCATTTACTCCAAGCAGCAGTCGAAAAATTTCCAGATCATCCTGCTTCCGGAATCCATAGAGCTGCATGGCATCTTCCTTTACATATAAATACGTATACAGCAACACCGTCTCTCCCTTGGGCGGAAGGTGATCTGCTTCTCTGGATGTAATAAAGACCTGATATCCAATATCATGAACATCCAAAATCACCCGGTTTTCAAACACTTCTTCTATCTTACCTCTGACGTACGCAATCATACTATCCTCCCATGGACCAAAACATTTGTTCTTATCATATCATACCGGCCTTACGGAATCAATCACAGATTTTCTATGACCCTCATGCGCCCGTTCTCCAGCCAGGATTCCCAGGAAAATTCCAGCAAAAAACCCTCGCCGTTTTTGATCTGCCAATCATAAAAATCCCGTTTCGGCTGTCCGAAAGCTTCCAGTATACTCATGATCGTACCACCGTGCACTACCAGGGCACAACACTCCATCCGCAGCTTTTTCATAGACTCCACGGACTTTAAAAACCCCTGGCGACACCTGTCCCGAAAGACCTGCGGCTGTTCTCCACCTGGAAAAGGAAGGGTTCCCTGACTTTCCACCCACCTCTGGTAATCAGGATGTTCTGCCAGCTCTCTGTAATTATGATTTTCAAATTCCCCAAAATCGCATTCCCGAAGTTCTGAAACTATCGTCTGTCCCACTCCCGGAAACACAATCCCAGCCGTCTGAATACAACGCCTTAAAGGGCTTACAAATACCTGCTCCACCGGAAACTTACCATACCAGGCTCTCCCCAAAACCGCCTCCCTGCAGATTGGTTCATCGGTGACGCCAATATAACGTCCTTCCAGGTTTCCCTTAGTGGCAAAGTGACGTATCAAAAGCAGCTCAGCCATCTTTAATCACCGTTCCGATGCCACAGATCACCCGGTGTACCTGCCCGGCCATTGCAGCCAGTTTACAGCAAAGTCTTCCGTGTTGTTCCCGGTACGTTCGGTCAAAGGCATCCATAGGCACAACGCCGCAGCCCAACTCATCCGTAATCAAAACGATTCCCGGATTCTCTAGAAACAATCTCTGTGGCAATTGTTCCAAGTCCCATCCAGCCTGCAAGGCCCTTTTTACCCAGAGATGAAAGTGGTTCATCCCCTTACAGGAAAACAAAGCTTCTAAGGCACACTCTGCCCCATCTTTCATCTGTTCTTCCTGAATCAGACCCATTGCAATTCCATAGGCTGCCTTTCCCTGAAAAGCTCCGCCTACAATCAGTTTCATATTACCAAATTACCTCCAATCACACAAATAGCCATCACAAGCTCGCAAATCTGTAAAAAAAATCCCGCCAGGTCTCCGGTAATGCCCCCAAATTTCCGATTGGACATCCGATAATAGTAGACAAAGGTCAAAGCAGCTCCCAACATCCCTGCTCCTCCAAGAACCGGATCTATCCACAGCATTCCCCCTGCGCAGGCGAAAATATAGAATGCCATGACGATACGCACCCTTCCCTTCACTGCCTGCTCGGAAAACAAAGCCGCAAGCCCTGTCTGCTTAGCCATGGGAAAGCTGACCAGAGCAAATCCGCTCATAGCCCTGGACAGGATAAAGCCCACAGCCAGGATCTGCAAACTCTTTCTATCGGCTTGAGAATAGATACCAAAGGCCAGTAAAAAATAGAGGATACCCACGATGATGGCAAAGGCACCGGCATGGGAATCCTTCAAAATTTCCAGCTTTTCCTCCCTGCTTTTATAGGAACTGAGCGCGTCTGCGGTGTCCAAAAGCCCGTCCACATGAATTCCCCCTGTCACTGCCACGGGAATCACTACCATCACTGCGCTGTAAAGAATACTTCCCCTTCCGGGAGTCTGCCAGGCCAGAAAATCCCAGATGAGCATCCCCGCGCCAATCACGACTCCAATCAGAGGGAAAAAACACATGGCATATTTCATAGCCTCTTTTGTCCAATTGGTTTTGGGCATGGGGATCTTAGAATACATGGAAAATGCAACAAAAAGACTTCTGATCAGATTCATCCTTTGCCCGCCTTTCTCTTCTGATATAGTGGAATCCCGTAAACCACCTCTGCCACCTCATCCGCCTTCTGTGCCATCCATATATTGATTGCTCCAAGGCAGCTTTGATAGCGTCTGGTCTCTTCTTCATAGATATCCCCATCAGAAAAAATCTCATTGGTCACCACAACCATATGGCGAACCTGGGTCAGGATGTGATGGAGTCCCGCCAGAATCCGCCTGGCCGCATTCTCCCCGGCTCCCTCCTTCGCAAACATCTCATTGGCCGCCAGATTGGACATACACTCCAGCAGCACAATGCTATCCCCGGGCAGGTTTAGCTTTTCCAGCCCGGTATAACACTCGATGGTGGTAAAGCCCTTGCCTTCCCTCATCCTTCTGTGCCTCTCCACTCTTCGTCTGCTCTCCTCATCAAAACACATCATAGTGGCTATGTAAATGCGCTTCCCTTCTCCGAGTCTTGTCACCTTCTCTTCGGCAAAGGCTGACTTTCCACTGCCGCTTCCCCCTGTTACCACAGTAAACATTCTTTCCACCTCAATCCAGGGGTTGGTACTCTTCCACCTGGATCTCCTGAAAAGTACTCATTCCATTGTAAACTTTCTGTGCCATGGAGAGAACCGGAAACAGCATCACTGCCCCTGTCCCCTCTCCCAGGCACATATCGCAGTGCAGCATAGCGTCTAGGCCCAGTGATTCCAGAACCTGGCGGGCCGCCGGCTCCTTGGATACATGAGAGGCCAGCATGTATTCTCTGGCTAAGGAACATAGGGATACGGCGCAGAGAGCTGCCACCGCAGAGATGAACCCATCGATCACCACTGGTACCCCACAAGCTGCTCCTCCCAAAAAAACTCCGGTAAGACCGGCCAGATCCAGACCACCCACTTTAGCCAGCACGTCCACCGGATCCCGGGGATCCGGCTGATTCACCTGAATTGCCCTTTTAATAGCCCGGATCTTTCGATCCAATCCTGCGGAGGAAAGCCCGGCTCCTCTTCCGGTTACTTCTTCTACCGGTAAATGCATAAGTACGGATGCCACAGCGCTGCTGGTGGTAGTATTTCCAATCCCCATCTCCCCGGTGGCCAGGATCTGATACCCTTTTTCTTTTAATCCTTCCACTATGGAAATACCGGTTTCAATGGCCTCCGCAGCCTGAGCCCGGCTCATAGCCGGTCCTTTCGTCATATTTTTCGTTCCGTATGCGATTTTGCGGTTGATCACGCTGGTATCCACCGCCACTCCGATGTCCACCGGCACGATATCCACTCCGGCCGCCTCGCACAACAAACTGGCGGTAGCCTGCTTTTTCATAAAATTTTCAGTGACAATGGCCGTGACCTCCTGCCCTGTCTGGGTCACGCCTTCTTCCACGACTCCATTATCCGCACACATAATCACCAGGGCCTTTTTTTCCAGAGTGATTTGACTGCTGCCAGTGATTCCGGCGATTTTTACAAATGCATCTTCCAGCTTTCCAAGGCTGTGCAAGGGCTTAGCAATGCTATCCCACCGTTTTTTACAGAGGGCTTTTGCCTGTTCATCCGGTTCTTGTATTGTTTTTTTTATTTCCTCTAATGTCATGACTTCCTCCACTCCCGGCTGTTTCTTCTACTTGTATTAAGCTTATTTTATAAATTATAGGGGGTGAAAAAAAACGTGTCAAGTAAAAAGAATCCTGTCATGCAGGATTCTCTCTACGTACTTTATAAAAGTGAAAGGGCCAAAGCTCTCTCCTGGACATATCTGGGTTTATACTGCGGATACTGCTTTATCCGATATGTATATAGTTTCTTTAAAAAATCTGCGTCTGTCTTTGTATAAGCTTTTGAGTTCTTCACGGCCAGGGCTGCCGTATACTGTCCGTGCTGAATCGAATAGCTAAAAACCGCGCCCTTTACCACATCGGATCTGCCGTTTAACGTAATGCCCATGTTGGCCAGATACCTGGCGGTCTCATCGTAATACTCCTGTTTGGCAAACTCGTCCTGATAGCGGGCAAATCCTTCTGGAGAACGATTATAAATGGTATTCCACGCTTTATAGAATTTCTTATTTTTTCGCAGCTTCACACCGCTGGCATAGGAAGCGTACGTTTTAAACTCTGCAAACATCACCGGATCTTTGCTGTAACAGTATTTCACAAAAGGAAGCAGCGCATAGCGGTAATCAAACTGATAAAAACCGCAGGCATTGCCATTGTCTCCGCCTGTCTGGTTATATCCGGCGCTACCGGACTCAAAACGAGTGAAAAACAGCATCTTATCTGTCAGCTGCGTATCATCCACATGAATCTGAAGTGTGCATCTTCCCGCCGCGTCAATATTGTAAACATATCCATTGATGGTTACGGCCTTGCTTTTCTGCATTACACCTTTTTTATTAAAGTAATATGTATAATCACCGATATTTTGCAGGCCCACATACATAACGCCCGTCTTTTTATGGAAGTAATAGCGCTTTCTTCCAATCGTCTGCCAGCCCTTTAAGGCCGCGCCATAATTTTTCCCGGACCTTGGATAAAAATAATAGGTATTTCCGTTAATCGTCTGAAACCCGGTTTTCATTTTCCCTTTCTTAGGCCCGAAAAAATACAGCTTGTTTCCCACTTTGGTAAGTCCCCGGTAAAGTTTTCCGGTCGTTAGGTCAAAATAGCGTGTATATTTCCCTATCTTTTGCCACCCCTGGTAGCATACGCCGCTGGAGCGGTGAAAATAGTACCATTCCCCGTTGATATTCTGCCATTTGGTTAACATGGCTCCCGTTTCCGGATCCAAATAGTATCTTTTCTTTTTTACTGTAATCCAGCCTGCCCGCTTTTTCCCGGCTTTGGTATAATAGTACCATTTGCCCTGAATCTCCTGCCATCCTCCTTTGAAATTGGAAATCCACTTCCCGTCTTCCCCTACAAAATATTGGCCTACCCACTGATTTGTCACCATGATTCCGTTCCCGTCCACATAGTAATTTCCAACCCAGCGGTTTTTCAGTTTCTTCCCCTTTTGGTAATACGAATAGGTTCCATCTTCTGCTTTCTTCCAGGCTGCATCCGTCTGCACTGGCTGGCAGACAAAGAAAAAGGCCAGCAGCAGAAGGAACCACATGACACTTCTTTTTTTCATGATACGCTCCCCTTTTTTGACTCTTTTTTCTCTTTGTTACAATTTTGTTACAAATTGGTTTCATTATAAATGATTTCCCCTTGTTTGTCAATTAGGAACAAAGTGCCAATCATTCACTCTAATCTGCTCTTTTCCACATCAGCGCACACAATTCGGGCAGGAAGCTGATGACATGCAAAACAACTTCCTGCCCGGTGATGAAACTTCTGTTGAAATCAAAACTGAAATTAAATCAGGAAATATTTTAGTATAAACAACACGGTCAGCACATACATAACCACGCTGATTTTCTTCTCCTTGGCCTTGCCTGAAATCACATTGATTACCACGTAGGAAATGATTCCCATAGCAATTCCCTCAGAAATGCTGTAGAAGAAAGACATAGCCGCAATGCAGATAAAGGCCGGTATTCCGTCAGAAGCATCGCTAAAGTTAATTTTCCCCACATTCCCCAGCATATAGAAGCCCACAACAACCAGAGCCGGAGCTGTGGCAAAAGAAGGAATCGCTAAAAAAATAGGCGACAGAAGCAAGGAAAGCAAAAACAATATGGCTGTTGTAATGGCCGTCAGCCCGGTTCTTCCTCCTTCTGAAACACCCGAGGCACTTTCCACAAAGGTGGTCACCGTGGAAGTTCCAAGCACTGCTCCTGTGGTGGTGGCAACTGCGTCTGCCAGAAGAGCGCCTTTGAGCCTGGGCAGTTTTCCATCTTTATCCAGCATTCCGGCCTTGGAAGATACACCGATTAAGGTTCCCAGCGTATCAAAAAGATCCACAAACAGGAAAGCAAAAACCACGACTACCAATTCCAGAATCGGAATGCCGCTGAAGCTAAAGTGTGCAAAAATCGGTGACAAACTGGGAATGGAAAGGCCCTGGGAAAAATCAGGAAGCAGGGATGCAAAGCCCAGCTCCGGATTTGGGACATACACCCCGGCCAATTGGCAGACAATTCCAATGGCCCAGGTAATCAGGATTCCCCACAGAATATTGCCTTTTATCCCTCTGGCTACCAAGATCGCCGTAATCAAGATACCGACAATAGCCAACAGCACGGTAATTCCCACGTCCTGGAACGATCCGGCCCCATTGTTTAACTCCTGAAATCCCTCCAGAGAAAAGAGGGAAACTAAAGTACTTCCTCCGATAACCACTTTCGCGTTCTGAAGTCCGATAAATGCGATATATAGCCCGATCCCTACACTAACGGCATGCTTCAGACTCATGGGGATGGCATTAAAGATGGCTTCCCGGACGCGAAAACAGGACAACAGGATAAAGATAATTCCCTCAATGAATACGGCAGCCAAGGCCACTTGCCAAGAATACCCCATTTTAAGCACTACCGTGTAGGCAAAATACGCATTTAATCCCATACCTGGAGCCAGCGCGAAAGGATAATTGGCAAACAAAGCCATAAACAGGGTCCCCAAAAAGGCAGCAATAGCCGTCGCTGTGAAGACGGCCCCCTTATCCATCCCGGTCACAGAAAGGATATTGGGGTTTACAGCCAAGATGTAAGCCATGGTCATAAACGTAGTAATGCCGGCAATCAATTCTGTCTTAACGTTCGTCTTGTTCTCTCTTAGCTTAAAAAACTTCTCTAACATGGATTTGCCTCCTGTGTGTTTTCATTTACAAAGGCTTCTGAACCACCTTTGCATTTATTTTTCTATAATGAAAATTTTATCAATTTTTTATAATTTTGTAAACGCTTTTTTCTTCTTTTTGCTTTTTTTTGCAAACTTCATATTATATATCTGCTGGAACATTAAATAATAATACAGATCAAACCTCCGTTAGACTCATTGACAATCCGTTTCATCGTATCCTGAAGCTTCATCTGACTTTCCTCTCCGATAACGGCCAACTTCGTGCGAATACCGTCTTCCACCAGCTGTTCAATGGATTTGCCGAAAATATTAGTCTGCCATATTCCATCTTCCCCCTTGCTGTTTTCTTTGATATAGGTCATCAAATCCTGTGCCTGCTGCTCACTTCCCACAATAGGTGCAATCTCCGTTTCAATCTCTGCTTTGATTAAATGAATGGAAGGACTGGTAGCCTTGATTTTGACCCCATATTTACTTCCCTGTTTAATCACAGTGGGATCATCCAGCACAATCTCTTCCTGTTCGGGAGTAATCACCCCGTATCCTGTCCCCCGCACTGCTTCCAAAGCTGTCTGTACCTTCTCATACTCTTGCTTCTTTTCTGACAGTTCCCGAATCATGGAAATCAATTGATACTCTCCCTGGATGGGAACCCCTGCCATCTCACTGAGCATTTCATAATAGTATGTATCATCGATTTCTACTTGAATTTTTGCTGCGCCTCTGGCAAGCTCCATAGACTCCAGTTTTATTTTCTTTACAAACGGATTCTCGAACTGTATGCTTTGGGCATCTACATCCCGGATTCTGGTCAGCCTCTGCATCAACTCCCGGATATTTTCAATCAGAGAGGCCTTTACTTTATGATCTACAGGAAGTGTCTCCACCCATTTTGGAATATAAAACTCCAGCCTTGCTACAGGGAACTCATAGAGAATCTTTTCCATAATCCTGTGAATATCCTCTTTTCTCAGCTGCTCGCAGTTAATGGGAAGTGCGCTGACACTGTAAGCAGACTCCAGATATTCCACCGTCCTTTTCGCCTCATCTCCAAAAGGCTTCTGTGTGTTCACCAGCACCAGGTAGGGCTTCCCTGATTTTTCCATCTCTGTAATAGCCTTTTTTTCGGCCTCCAGGAAACGCTCTCTGGGCAATTCACCGAAGCTTCCGTCACAGGTGATCACAAGGCCAATGGTGGAGTGATCCCGGATTACCTTCTGCGTCCCGATTTCAGCGGCCTCGGCAAAGGGAATTTCTTTTGGAGACCAGGGCGTCTTTACAAGGCGGGTCTGATCATGATCGTCCACTCCCGTGGCTCCTTCCACTACAAAGCCCACACAGTCCACCAGGCGAACTTTTACTTCGATCTCATTGGATAGAATCACCCGGGCCGCATCTTTAGGGACAAACTTAGGCTCCACCGTGGTAATAATTTTTCCCTTTCCGCTGGTGGGCAGTTCATCTGTTGCAATATTTTTTTCGTTGTCCGCCAGATTTGGAAGCACCATTTCCTCCATAAACCGCCGGATAAATGTTGACTTTCCCGTCCTTACCGGTCCCACCACACCCAGAAAAATTTCCCCTTTTGTGCGTGCTTGTATATCTTTGTACAAATTAAATTCCTGCATAAAATCCCCCCTCGTTGTACTAATACAAGGTATGCGGGGCCATAGGGATTTATACACTTCTTTTTTACAAAACGTTGCAATTCTATATAAAACAAAATCACAGCCCTGCATGTGCCATTTTTAGCGCCAAATGACAGACACAGAACTGTGATTTTATTTTCCGGATGGGATGCGGAATTTCCCATCCGGGAAGGAGGTATGTTGTGAATTAAAATGCGTTGAGATGTATTCAAAAGTCATATACTGATAAAAATTCAAGTATAAAAAATATGCCCGCTTACCCTTAGCAGACATCAATGCAGGCGACAGTTTCTCTGCCGTCTGGTCTGGATGTTTTACTTTACACGGAAGCTCATCTCAATATGTCAAGCAGGTTTCCTGACTTACCTATCATCACACCGTCCCTCCTTCTCGCATTTTTACGGGTATGCAATGGTTTTTTGAGACGGCACTCCTTGAATACAGTGACCGGATCGCTTAGGACTCTCACCTAATTCCCTCTTCCGAAGCAAACTGCCCCGGCACTTGACACAGCGTATTTATTTCACGAATTCATTATATCATTCCGCCCAAAAAAGTCAATGCTAAAATATTCTCACCTGAATTCGAACCTGCTGACTGGCCTTTGCCGCATTCGGAGGACTTTCTCCTTCCCACTTTCCCAAAGCAAATTGAAACTTTCCAGCCTTCCACTCTTCCTTCTTAGCCCTTAGACAGCAGCGAAACACATACTCCTGTTTTTTCCATCGAATACGAAACTCCAGCATTGTGGTCCCGCTTTTGCATAGATCAAACCGGATAACCGGTTCCCCCCTCCTGCGCACTCCCACACATGCGGCAGTGACTACTTGAGCATTGCTGGATGTCACTCTTGTAATCGTTCCGCCCTCGGGAAATCCATTTATACGAATCGTGTATTCCTTTTGTTGAAGAAAGTCCCCCCATTGCTCATCCCCCCACTGCCTCTTCAGTGTCATGACTGCCACAAACATCAATATGGCAGTCATCATCATCCAACTCCATCTTGCGCTCCACATACTCATGCCTTTCTCATGTCGTCTGTCCCAGCCTTTTTAAGCTCAAGCTGCTCTTCTCTTTCGTAATTGCTTTGGAACCATCTCTTTAGTCATCTTTAAGGTAATTATAATTCTTTTCTATGCTACTGTCAATAATATTACCTATCTTTTGAGTAAGGAGTGATTTTGTATGAAGATATACGACTATAACGGAAAGGCGAATATCATAGGGCCCCGTCTAAAATCCGCCAGAAAAAACATGCACTATTCTCAAGATACTCTCGCAATCAAAATGCAATTGGAAAATATAGAAATCTCCCAGAAGGTGATTAGCCGAATCGAAAAGCAGGAACGCTTCGTCACAGACTATGAGCTTCTGACCTTTTCTAAAATTCTCAATGTTTCGCTCTATTGGCTTTTAGGTCAAAATGACGAAAATTAAAACGTGATTGCGATTTTCCATTTTATTTTTTTGTTGTATAGTTGTATAATAAAATTAGTAAAATTTACCTTTTACACTCTATACAATGGAAGGAATGGGAACTCCATGGATAAACCGACTCTTTTTTTGTCCGGAGATTACGAGGCCCAAAAATTGTGCCCAAAAGGTACCGATATACAGCCTTTCATAAGAAAACATTTTATATACAGCATACTGCTTTCTTCCAGGGTAAACATGCCTGTTGGCTGCTATTATCAATCCAGATACACGCAAACTTTGCTATATCAATATGAAAAATTATTTTTACCCTATAAAGAATTTCCGCCTTCAGCCGAGCTTTCCATTGGGGATGACAGAAATTCTTTTTCTGAGGATGCAAAAATAAAGAGAACCTGGTTTCCTTCAGAATATGGTTATCAGGACGATGTGGAAATCCATGAGCTGACGCGTCGCATTGATTCCATCCAGCCCGCAATCCGCAGTGGAAAGATGCGGGTAAAACTCACGGCAAATATTGCTGCGGACATCAACACCCACAGCGAGATAAAAAATAGGCTTACGGAAAAATTAGAATCTACAGACAAGGTGGAAGCTCTTTTCGCACCTCTTCGGAAGGTAATTGAAGTACAGGAGTTTGCTATTTTGCCCACGTATATCCTGATTGAGATGGATCGTCACGGGATGTCATCGAAATCCACTCAAAAACGCTGGCTTGATTTTATTCTTTTTAAAAATTATGCGCAAAGCTGTAACGAGGCCTATCAAAGTTATTGTAACAACCCGTTAAGTATTTTTTACGACCATGATTTCAGACATATATATCCATTTGACCTGGATTACCGAGACACAAATTTGTTTGAACGATTTTTAAGCCTCTTTTCTTTTCCTAAATTGGATAAGCCTGAACGCCTGAGTATCACGGAAATTTTACAGATAAAACATTCGGATACCTTTCGAATGTATCTTCAAAGTTACAAGGCCTTTGTGCATACCTTAAAAAGTGAACTGCAAACAAATCTTTTGGGAAACGACTCTTCTTATGAAGCCTTGCAGGATCAGATGAGAGAGCAGCAAATCCGGGAACAAAACATCTTTAAGCGCCAATTCATCACAAATGTTGAGGAAGCCATTATACTCTACAAAATTTTAAGAACTCCTTTTTTCAGAAGGCAACGTTTTCAAACATGGCTGTATCGGCGGGACGGAGAACTTCCTACTGTCCAATTGCTCTCCTGCATCAAAGACAGCGCGCACGGCATTCTGAAGTCCTATATGAGAGAACTTTTTGAACAATCGAAATACATCTACAAAACAGAAAGGAGGCACAACATGCAAAAAAATATATCCATAAACCTTGGCGGCGTTACCGTACAAACGATTCAATCTGAGTCTTCCGGCCTGAAAGACGGCTGTCGGAGATCCGGTATCTTACCGGAGGATTTTCTGAACGTGGATCAGGAGGCCTTTCGCACGTTCATAGAACTGCTTAACAAAGAACAAGACGCAGATATACTCGTGGCAAAAAAGGCGCTTCTGGATGTGATGAATGCCCAGTACGCGGCCTCCCCGGAGGAATTTGAAGAGTACCTGAACTCCTGGAGAAAAAAGAAAAACGGAATGTCTAAAAATCTCAAAGACATCCTTCAGGTTTCTTCCCAGGCAGCCGGAATCGCGTCTTTTATATTTAAATTATTAGGGATTTAATATGATCAGATATATTATCAATGATAAATTTCGCATTAAGGTAACGGATCACTGCAACTTTAACTGCCCCTTCTGTCATGCGGAAGGAGGAAAATATATGAGGGATCTACAAATAGATGAGGCGTTTTTAAACGTGATTTCCCTCCTAAGCCCTCTTTATCACAGAGTACATATTACAGGCGGGGAACCATTTTTATACCCTCATTTAGACGAGCTTATAAACAGACTCACAAAAAACCGTTTTCAGGTTGCATTAACTACAAACGGATTTTTTCCTTTGCAGGAGAATCTGTCCGCCATTCAAAAATTAGATTACATGAATATTTCTTTTCACTCTCTTCGGACAGAATATCTTTCCAATCTCATTGGAAACTCTAAAGATCCCGGTTATGTACTGTCTGTGATTATGGAGAACATGAAAAAACTCTCCGGAATCCTGCCTGTCCGGATCAATACCGTGGTATCCCACCCTGATACAAACCAGGGAATAGAAGAAGTTTTGAAATTTGCCGGAATGCTTGGTTTTGAATTAAAATTGGTTCCTGAGTGGAAGGTACGTCATGAGGCAATGAGGCAGATTTCGCGCCTGCTGGAGGAAAATGATTTTCGTCTTTTCGAAAAAATCTACCTGCTCCCAGGTTCCAATGTGAGGGAGCGCTATAAAAATCCTGCTGGACAGATCGTGGAAGTCAAAAACATTATACTTTACCAGCCGGACTTTCTATGTAAATCCTGTCATCAAAGGACAAATTGCCAGGAAGGGTTTTCCTTCCTGAGAGTTGGCGGATCACCGTTGTATCTTCAACCATGCATTTTTGGAAAGAAATATGGTATTCAGGATTTTGAAAAGAAGATACTTCCGGATATACAGGCTATGTTCAGAGAGGTTTATGAGAAATGAAATTAATAGTTGGGGGAACAGGACGCAAAAGCAACTGGGAAGCAAATCACCTGAAGATCGGACACGGCAAGACGCGGGGCGGAGGCATCTTTTTGACACACAAAAGCGACCTTGAAATAAGCAACGCACTGTTCTGCGCAAACCATGTCCAGATGGACGGCGGAGGCATTTACTTATGGGATTGCCATCGCATCGTGATTCAAGACTGCTTCTTTTTTCTGAATATCGCAAAATGGGGCGGAGCCATATACTTAGAAAAATGTACGAACGTTACAATCAATCATAACCGTTTTATTATGAATGATGCCCGGCGTGACGGAGGGGCAATCTCCCTGAGCAACTGCGAAAACGTCACTCTTGGACAAAATCTCTTTTTTTTAAATCTCGCTCTTCGTTCCGGCAGTAAAATAGATCTTCACAATTGTAGGCAAATCTGTATAGAAGGCACGAAAAGACCGGATTAACGGTCTTTTCGTGCCTGAATAACCCTATAAAGTTTTGGCTGCTGCCTCCACCACATGTCCGACCAATACGGAAGTAGTCACACTGCCAACCCCTCCAGGTACTGGTGTGATGGCTTCTACAATAGGCTCAACCTTTGCGTAATCCACGTCCCCGCAAAGCTTGCCTTCTGCATTGACATTGATTCCCACATCGATAATTACCTGTCCGGGAGAAACATACGTATCATCTACCACACCGGCTCTTCCCGCCGCAACAATGACGATATCTGCTTCTTTTACCACAGATGGCATATCCTTCGTTCTGGTGTGACAAACCGTCACAGTGGCATTTTTCTGAATCAGCATCATAGCTGCCGGCTTTCCTACCACTAGGCTTCTTCCGATTACCACCGCTTTTTTGCCGGTACAGTCAATGCCATAGTAATCCAGGATCTCCATACAAGCCTGCGGTGTACATGGCGGAAAGCCCAGATCCTTCCCTGTGAAGACGCCTGCCATGGATCCATCCGTCATACAGTCCACATCCTTGGCCGGATCCAGAGCTTCCTCAATCTCGGTCTGATTCAGATGTTTCGGCAGAGGACGGAACAACAACACCCCGTGAATGTGGTCATCCTTATTTACCTTATCGATCACCTGTAGAACTTCCTCCTGGGTGGCGTTCTCCGGAAGCAATATCTTCTCACAGGCCACTCCCAGCGTCTCGCAACGCTTTGTGGCGCCTCTTTCATAGGAAATATCGCTCTCGTTTTCTCCTACACGGATGATACCAAGGGTGGGCTTTACTCCCTTTTCTTCCAATTTGGCTACCTTCTCCTTAATTCTCTCATTCAGTGCAGCCGTTACTTCTTTGCCTAATAATTGTTTTGCCATCTTTCCTCTCCTTTGCCTATTTCAGTCTGCCGAGAACACTTGCAAAAATATCGTCCGCAAGCTTTGTATACTTCTGAAGCATAGCGTCTGCCTTTGCATTCAGCTCTTCCGCATATTCCCTGTTTTTCATAGATTTCGTATTAATATATACGTTCAAAGAAGCTCCCTCCAGAGCCGCCTTACAAAACGTAGCTCCTACTCCTGCGTCGCTGATGGCCAGTGCAGATCCTTTGGCTGCAAATTCTGTAATCAAGTCCAGTGCCTCGCAGCACTTCTCCATGATCTCCATAGGAACGGAACAGGCATCTTTTAATACAATCTCCATGACCCTGGCTTTCTCAGCCTTCTCCTCTTCCGTCTCTCTGGGCATTCCATAAGCTTTGGAAAGCGGCTCGAAAACCTCCGCATCCCTCTCGATTAAACGCAGCAGATCCTTCTGAAGAGCATCACACTTTCCCTTCAGCTCATACATCTGCTCTTCCACGTCTGCATACTTTTTCTTACCGACCGTTAAACTTCCTACCATGTTACCCAAGGCAACGCCAACGGCTCCCACCAAAGCGGAGGCGCCTCCACCGCCCGGAACTGGTGCCTTTGACGCCAGTACTTCCACAAACTCATTACATGGTACTGTTGAAAATCCCATAATCTTATACCTCCTGTTATCCAAGACCGTTTTCGATCCTGCCCATTCTAAATCTGTTTTAAGGTTCCGATGGCCACATCTCCCACCACAGCCAAATCCTCCGCCTTAAAGCAAAGGGGAAAATTATCGGAAAATAAAATCTGTGCCGAGGGTGGAAACTCATCGTCACCTGCCCATAAAAGAAAACGGACCCGATATCCGTTCAAATATTCAAACTCGTATGCGATGTCCCCCATGTCCAGTTTTTTGGCGCCGAGCTTTTCCATCTGCTCCGCAAACAGCTCCTGCTTATTTCCAAAGCCAAAAGCCAGGCGCATCAGACATCTTCCGTTAAAGGGCTGAAAATACAACTCTCCCCATGGCACCTCCCGGTAGGTCAAAAACTTCCCGCTTCCCTTAGAGGCAATTCCCGCGCACAAAAAACGGATCATACTGATTTTGGCAGGTATCGTCTCTTCCAGGGCGCTGTAAGATGAATCCCCCGGATCCGTACGAACCGCCTGAAATTCAGGCCAGGAAACCTGATATTCCCGCTCCATCATGCGCACAGTAAATACTCTGCGCTGTTCATCATAGGGAATGTGCAGGCGTCTGGCCGCTTCCACAGGATCCATCTCCCGGTATTCTTCCAGGTAATGTTCAAAGGGAACCCGCTCTTTATTGTCTTTCTCGTATTCTGGTCTCATGAACGCTCCTCTTTCTATCCGGCCACCCAACTACCGATTGGGAAACAAACTGGTATCTGTGTGCGGAAGGAAACATGCTCCCACAAATTCATCCATATACTGAGGAATCGCACTCAGTTCAATATAGGTCATATTTTGTGCAAGCTCATAGACCTTTCTCTCCGACTGCGTGGAATAGAGCATTGCATAAGCGCCTGCCAGAGAAGAATTTCCGATATATTCATACATTTCCACTGGCACATCCGGGAACATACCGATATTTATGGCGTTCTCCATATTGATGCCGCTTCCGATACCACCCGCCACATAGACATGCTCAATCATAGACATATCAAAATCGCAGTAAGCCAACAATGTACGGATGGCAGAGAAAATGGCTCCTTTTGCCCGGATAAAGTTATCAAGGTCTACCTCTGTGATCTCAATATCTTTCACAGAGTCCGCATCCTTTTCAAATACCAGGACATAACTTCCCATGCCATACTTGTCATGCCTTACTCTGTCTCCGCTTCTGACGAATTTTCCTTTGGGATCAATAATCTTGCAGCGGAACAGCTCACTGATCACATCGATGATACCGGAACCACATAAGCCCACCGGCTTGGTTCCCGGCTCGCCAACCACCCTAAAGGTTGGCTCCATAGTCTCTTCATCAATGGTACAAGCTTCAATGGCTCCGTCTGTAGCCCTCATGCCACAGCTGATATCGCCGCCCTCAAAAGCTGGCCCCGCAGAACAGGCACAGCTGAACATAAAATCCTCATTTCCAAATACAATCTCTCCGTTTGTACCCAAATCCACAAATAGAGAAAACTCTGGCCGATTCCAAAGCATACTTACAAAGGCTCCGGCCGTAATGTCTCCCCCCACATAACTGCCAATATTGGGAGATACAATGATATGGGCATCCGGATTAATACTGATTCCAATATCAGACGCATACAACGAGTTGGTCTTAAAAAAGGCCGGTATATAGGGCTCCATTCTCAGAGGATTGGCGTTAATCCCCATCAGCAGATGATTCATCGTAGAGTTTCCAGCCACGCACATCCGGTAGAGATTTCTGGCGGTTAAGCCTGCCTGTTTGCACATCGTATGAATCAATGGATTTAAGGTCTCCTCGATTACTGCTTTTTGCAAACGCTCTTTTCCACCTGATTTATCAGATTCGATAATACGGTTAATCACATCTGCCCCGTAACGAATCTGTCCGTTTCCGGCGGAACCCTTTGCCAGGATTTCACCTGTAAGCATATCGATAATAATACCGGAGACCGTGGTGGTACCTATATCCATAGCCACGCCTCCCACAACCACCTTCTCCCGGGGGCCGAATACATCATATACGAACAGGCTCCTGGATGTACGCTGTATAACTGCCTGAACGGTAAAATCTCCTTCCCGAAGCACATCCGGAAGCTTTTTCAGTGCAGAATAGGGAAGACGTACCTTCTCGATTCCCACCTTTTGTGACAGGGCTTTCATAAAACGCTCATTATCCGGCATGGTATCGTCCAAGCTTGGAGCGTCCATAGATACCGTAACCAGCTCCAGATTGTTTTTCAGCTCAATGCCTACTTCTGAAATGCGGTCCTTTAATTCCGTAAAAATTTTTATCTCATCCGGTGAACTTAAGTCTGCCACCTTCATTCTGCTTCGATAAGCAGAGGCAATATCCGGCACCAGCACCTCCACATCTGCATTCACTGTGCTGGTACACGCCAATCTCCATCCCTGAGCATATTCTTCATCCGTGATATGGCGTGTCTGCTTGGAATCCAGTTCTCCGCCCACCAGCTTTACCTTACACTTTCCGCAGGATGCATTGCCGGAACACGGAGCGTCGATAGCTACGTTTGTTTTTCTCGCTACCTCAAGAAGGTTTTCACCGAAAGCAGCGAAGACGATAACATCTTCGCTGTTTTCAAACTTAAATGTAACTTTATACATAGATTAGATCTCCAGATAGGAATCTGCATATAAGGTGTTGCCTTTGAATACGTCACAGGATTTAATGGTCTCCATCAGACGCAGGTCACACGGATTTACAATCGCGGAGGTCAATCCGTTCATCATTGCCATGGCTACCAGAGCAGAATCCATAATCGGACGGATGTGCTTCGGCATTCCGTTGGAGTTGTTGGAGAGTCCACCGGTGGAATTTAATCCCATATCGGAGAACATCTTGATTGCTTCCAGCACTTCCATCTGCTTGTCCTGCATACCCTTTACCACCAGGAACAGGGGATCAAACCACAGGTCCTCTGCTTCCATGCCGTGTTCCAAGCCTCTCTCCAGCATGTTCTGGCAGTGCATCATACGCTCGTCATTATCCGCCGCAATCCCTTCTGCGGAACACAGAGCGATCACGATGGCATCGTTGGCGGCAGCCAGATCAATGTTTTCAATTCTTCCGCCTGCATCCGCAGAGTTTACAATAGGTTTTCCTTTGGATCTGTTGTAAACGGAAATACCGGCTTCGATAGCCTTTTTGTTGGCGGTATCCAAAGCCAGTGGAACATTGTCAAACTCAGACTGAAGAAGCTGGACAGCCCACTTCATCAGATCCTCGCCATCGCTCTCAGCAGGGCCGATGTTTACATCCAGATAGGTAGCACCAGCGTCCAGCTGCTCTTTCGCACGCTTTAAGATGGGTTCCGGATCTCTCTCAGCCATTGCCTTACGGATTACCGGAGAAATACAGTGAATTCTTTCACCAATTGTTACAAATTTTGCCATAGTTGTTCTCCTTTTATATGTAATATTCTTTTAAAACTTTGATTTGGAATTAGCCTTCCATATCTTTCAGGAACTTCACAAGTTGTACCGCTTCCATCGGTCCGACGATAATCTCCCACCCCGGCATCTTCGCTTCCAGTTCACCTTTCAGTACGGCTACCTTTCCTGGGATTACCAGCTTTCTGCTCTTGACTTTTCCGGCAATATCTGCCTCTTCAAAGTATTTGGCAATAGTAGTGGAAGAGAACTTTCCTGCTGCCCAGGAAGTCAATACGGACAGCCCGCCTGCATCGTTGATAATCAGATTGCAGGGTACACCGGAACGCTCCAGTTCTCCGGATACGATGAAGTAAGTTAAAGCGAAGTCTACGGTGGTCAGACAGATGGAATTCTCGTCTGCTCCGTTTAACGGGTAAATGCCCGGCTCCACCTTCATGGGCTTCTGGGGATCCGTAAAGACATTCTGTCTCAAACCATACAGCGGCAGTGCCTGTGCGTAGTCCATCTCCTCCATTACTACGATGGAACCGTATTTAACGGTAAATAAGGATGCTAAAGCTGCCTGCATATGGATATCGCCCTGTGCCAGCGCCACCGTATTCACGATAGAAGGATATCCGAATGTTCTGTCATTGTCCTTAATGGCAGCCTTTCTCACCTGTACCGTATTTGCGAAAGTCTCCTTAATCGTAGCTCCGGTGGTATCCAGGATCAGATTTTTATTGCCCAACTTCTCTAAAGCTGCCACCGTATCATACAGTTCGCTAATGTTTGCCGCGGATACGCCCAATACCACGCCTGCCTCTGTAGCCACTGCGTTCATGGCTTCATAGTTGGAAGCATCTGCTCCGTTTAATACCGGCTTTGCGTCCTTGCATACAGCCAAAGCCGCCTTTGCGACCTCCGCATCTTTACATCCCAGAATCAGGACTCTTCCGGTAGCGGCTGCCTTTTTCACCAGCTCCACATAGTCATAAGCCCCTTCCGCAGAGTAATTTACGTAAACCATTTCCACGTACATTCTCTCACTGATACGCTCATAGTCAACCTTGGATACCGCCGCCAGTTTTGCATCAATGGCCGCCTCGTCCATACAGTTGCAAACAGCTACCGCATACCTTGTCTTGCTGACAAAGGTTTTCTCGTGTCTTTCCATAACG
>CABSEG010000057.1 GCA_902476645.1 uncultured Lachnospiraceae bacterium
GGCAGCTTTTTGTGGTGTATCTTTTTTTCTTGCCATAAAATAAACCTCCAAACTGGTAAGTTTATCTTACATCAGTTTGAAGGTTTACACAAACTATGGGATACTCCCAGATTTGACCTGTTGATAAAAGCACTTATTGTCTCAGATTAGAAACCTGTAGTTTAGAAAAGTTACAAAATATTTCAGTAAAAAGAGGAATTATCAGGGAATATCCCAAAGAGGACCTGTTGACAAACTCACTTTTTCAGTGTTTATTTCTGCATGTTTTTTGAAATGCCATAAAACGGCTGGTAAATTTGATTATTCAAACCGCTTTTACCAGTCTTTTTAGATTTAATGCCGTTGCCGATAAGAGGCATTCTTCTGTCGCTTTCTGAAGGCCTCTTTTTTGGATTTTATTTAATTTATGTTCTCGTTTTAAAACTGCGAATGTTCCTTCTGCCCATATCTTCCTAAGCCGCATGACCCTCATATAATCACTGGTCCCTACTTTCTTGCTATTTCGATAAAAAGACGGATAATAAGCACTCGCATTGATCCTGACTGTACCAAGATCTGTGGCACAAGCTGAAAAATCCGGGCAGTTTTTACATTGTTTTTTTTGAACGGCTATATAAACGATAATAGTTCTGCGCTGACTTTTTATAAATTAACTTCTGAAATGCTAAATATTCTCCCTGTCTACATACAAAGCGATCGGTTTCTTTCTCATAACAGAATCCTTTTTTCATTGCATTGTTCTGATATTCACGGATAGCTGTATAACCTTGGATTCCTAATAACTCTAGCCCTCTGTGTACCGCGCCTATATCATATCCGCCATCTAATCCAATTTCCTGATATTTACAAGGCTGTCCTTTCAAATGTTCCAAGATAATATCACTTTCCCTCTGGTTAGCAGGATAACAGTCTACCCTAGTAATAATGCCATGACTGGTATCCACTGTCATCTCCGTCAGATAACCCAGCCCCTTTTTACGAGCCTGATGGATATAACCACACTCTGGATCTGTCCGGCTTTTTAAAGATTCTTTCTCTTTTTTTACATTCTCCGGTTCTTTATAACCAGGAATGGACGAAAGCTCTGTTTTCAATTCTTCCATATATTTTACGGTGGAGCGTTGGACCGTCTCAACTGCCTCATAGCGGCTGTCCCAGAATACATTGGAAGGAATGAATGAACCATCAGCAACACCGATTTCTCCCGATACGATTACAAGATCTATACACCTCAGTACGATCTCATTAAAAATTTCCCGGAATATGCCGGCCTCTTGAAAACGTCTTCTTCTATTCTGGCTAAAAGTTGAGTGATCCGGTACTCTATCCATAAGATCAATTCCGCAAAACCAGCGGTAAGCAAGGTTAAGAGATACTTCCTCCTCAAGTCTCCGTTCTGATTTGATCCCATAAAGATAACCAATCAGCAGCATTTTTATCAGAACAACGGGATCAATAGATTTTCTGCCAACATGGGAATAATAGGGGGCTGCCTTTTCGTATATAAAATCAAAATTTACACAGTTTTTAATCCGTCTCAGAAGATGATCTTCTGGAATCATAGGATCTATGTCAAAGAATACCAACTGGATTTGTCCGCTTTGTTTTCCCATCATAAAAAATGACCTCCTGCAGTTGATATAATAAGTATACCATACAGAAAGCCATTTCTCTTTAGTTTGTCAACAGGTCCAACTTGAAACGGTCTCGGAACTTGACCATCCTCTTTAAATTTAATGCCATTGCAGATAAGAAGCATTCTTCCGATGCTGTAAGAATCCCGCTTTTTCGTAATGAGAAGCTTCCTTCCGCCCATGTTTTCCTGAGACGCATCATTTTCCAGTATTCTTTTGTCCCAATCCGTTGATGCCCTCTGAAAAAGGCAGGATAGCAGCTGCTGGCCAGAATTCTTCTGCGCACTTCCACTGCGTTTAAAACAATCTGGTTGTCGTTCACACTTTAAACAGATATTACCTGTTACCTGGTAACAGCGCAGATACTTTCCAGTAGGTTGGGACGATGATATACTAGCCGCTGCCCTTTCAGACAAACAAAAAATCACTTTGTTGATTATAAGAAACCCCAAACTTCTCAGGAGAATTCGGAAACTGGATCCCGGGAATATGTCCCGTGATACCAAGAAGTTACAATCTATGATGTATAGCTCATGTATCTTATCCTTTGTCTAATACGACTCTTTTGATGATATGCCGGACAAAATCTGGTTTTCAAGATGGCGTAAAACAATGAGACTTTTTTACATTCGCTGGATAAGTATTTATCCCTTTTACAATTCCAGATTTACAGTCCACGGTCGCTTCCAGAAGATATCCAATTCCTCTTCTAAAACCATAATGAATCTATCCGCTTTTTGGATCTGTTGTACTTGTGCTTCGTTTGTTTGTACCGTAGGGGTCTTAAATCCGGGCTGCTAAGACAGTTCTTCATTCAGACAGTCTAAATAGATCTGCATGCTCTGTGTTATTTTTCCTCAATATCAATCTAACTGCTTCTGGATACATTGGCTGGAATATAGCTCCCATCAGCAACAATTTCCTCGCCATCAATTCAATGGAATTCCATACATTGCTTTATAATCTTGCAAAACACTTTCTGAAATCACGTACTGGCATTCCACTTACGGGTTCTGGTTTTGGTAAATGTAGAATGATCCGGTATTCTATCATGCAATGAAAATCCACAGAACCAACGGTATGCCAAATTCAACTGAAGTTCTTCAACGAAACGACGGTCGGACTTGATACCATGCAGCTATCCAACCAACAGCATTTGAAACATCCAGACCAGTTTAATGGAAGGCCTTCCATTGATCGGATAATAAGGAGAGAGTCTATCATAAATAAAATCAAAGGATACCAAACGATGAATGTTCTTCAAAAGGTGATTGTTGATACTAAATCTTCCAAAGAAATAAATATCAATTGCTGCTGTTGTATCTGTCACCCTATCATATTCATTTTCTCCCACCTATTTTTATCTTATTATACCATGAATAACAGTTGAGAAGTATTTTGTCAATAGGTCCAACTATTGATACTATCTAATACGATATTCAGGATGATCTGAAAGATCTTCTGGGTGGAATTATCAGAGAAATGATGGAAGTAGAAATGGATGATCATCTTGGATACGAGAAATCCCAGAGTTCCGACCGTGATGACTATTAAAATAGTTACAAACGCAAACGTGTAAACAGAAGTTACGGTTCTATGGAAATTGATGTTCCACAGGATCGTAAATCTACTTTTCAGCCTCAGGTCATAAAAAACGTCAGAAAGACATTTCAGATATCGACCAGAAGATTATTTCCATATATACTAAAGGGACGCCCACCAGACAGATTTATGAAGCAACCGAAGATATTTACGGTTTTGAAACTTAGGAAGGATTTATTTCTGATGTAACAGATAAGATCCTTTCCTAGATAAAGACTGGCATAATCGGCCTTAGATGAAGTATATCCCACCCTTTTTATTGATGCGACACACAATTCGGTCCGTGATAATGGAGTGATCCTAAAATTGGTGGCATATGTGATTCTGGGAATCAATACAGAAGGCAAAAAAAGAAGTCTTCTAACTTACCTGGAGATATTTTCGACACGGTAAATGGAAATATCATCCGGATTTATTTCAATTAACACTTTCTCAACGGAAGTTTTACAGAGTTTATACTGATCGATGACCAAGGGTATAAGTTTCATCGGATGATGTTATGAAAGAGCAGTTATAATGGTCGTAACACTATCACATACGTTTCTCATCGTGAGCATAGCGCTCAGCATTGACAGATTTATCTTCAGAGGTATTTAGAGCAAGGAATACCATCTTGTTCGGACGTTGAAATGTATCGATTTTTAATTCAGTCTGGATAGCTCATCATTTATCTGTATAATGCTGTTGAATATAGTTTTTAATGTCGTTCGAATTTGTGTATGGTTATCCAACTGTACTAGAGAGTTGCAGTTAAGATTATTTTTTATAAAATTCAGATGCTCTCCGGATAAATTTACGAAGATAATTAAGAGTTATTTAAATAAAATTTTTTATGAAGTTGAATTAGGGTCTACAATTCTATAAAATAACAAGTAAACATCAACTCTAGAGTTTTTACTAAGTAATATCTGGCAAAACCCACAAAATAATATATATTATACAGGAAATCTATTGTCTAATTAAACTAATGAGGTTAAAATAAAAGAAAGTACTGTTGAAATTAAGCTATTTTTTAAGAATAAAAATTTTTGAAAAGACTGGTGAGTAAAAAATAATATAACAGATATATGTGAAACCAATATCTCAATTTCGGTAATGACAATTGCAGCTTAGCTTTTAGAATACGGGGCAAAAAAGGATTTAGAATAATACCAATGGTAATAGCGGGCTTAGGGAAGTTTTTATTCATTAATCAAAATAGTAATTCAGGAAAAGGATATAGTGTCTATAAACTAGCTCTGGAGAACAGAATGAGGGAGAGAGGAGAGTCTTAGAGGCTCTTGGAGAAATACAAGAATATGGAAGATGATCAGTATAATCTACTGTCTTAAAAATACAAAAAGAATTGGGAAAAGGAGTACTTATGAGTATATGGGACATGAGTATAATGGTATCAGGTATGATTCTGATGGTAATGGGGATCAGAGTCATAGGTAAAAAAAGACTTCCCAGGGGACTGATCCTTTGTCTGTGGAACCTTGTACTAATCAGAGGAATTTTGCCTTTCCAGATTTCCCTGGGAGAAATTCCCGTCTGGGACCATTCAGGAAATCCCCTGCCTGAGTGGAACCGTTATGAAGAACTGGAAAAGGTACTGGAAATGATGAGCACAGAAGCGGGGGCTGGCCAAACCGGGCAGAGACCAATATCGGTTGGAAGCAGTTATGTGCAGGCGGAAACCGTTTTGAACTGGATTTGGATAACAGGAATTGCCTGTCTTTTACTTTATTTTTTATATACCTATGTAAAAGAATACCAGGCCTTCCGGAAGTGTGTTCCTGTGCAGAATGAAATAGCCCGGCGTATGATACGTAAGAGGGGATTTATCAGAAAGATCCGTTTATATGAAGGAGAAGCCTTTCAGACTCCGGTTACCTATGGAGTTTTGTTTCCGAAAATTGTGTTACCCATAAAAGCGGACACGGTATCCAGGCTGGATCTTCGAAATATGATCGCCCATGAGCTGGAGCATATCCGGAAATTTGATGTGTTTAAGAGGTATATCCTGGCCGTTTTTCTTTGTCTGCACTGGTTTAATCCTCTGGCATGGCTCCTGTATCGTCTATATCAGGAGGATCAGGAAATCGCCTGTGATGAACGGGTATTGCGCCAAATGAAAGGAGAGAGGGGAAAGAATTATATTTATACCATGATTAAGATGTCTGCGGATGGGAAAAGACACTTTGCGGCTACGGGATTTGGAGGAAAAAGCGTGGGGAAGAGAAGAGTCCTTGCGGCATTACATCCGAAGAGAGTAAGGATAAGCAACATGGCGATCATCTTGAGTACGGGAATATGCATGAGCCTTGTGTTTATTACCGTCACGCCGATTCAACAGGAGAGAGAAACTAAGCATGGTGTAGAGGAAGAGAATGCAAAAGAGCTCAGACAAAAGGAAGAAACTTATCAGTTAATAGAGCCAGTTTTTGAAGATAACGAGGATCTGATTTGGTATGACGAGGACTTCGACTATCAGGGGATTATGCAGGACATTACAGAAAACTATAATGATCTGTCTCAGCCTTTTACAGAGGAACAGCTAAAGGCGATGAACATTCATGACTATCTGGTCTTAGGGGAGTATTATAAGGGATTGCTTGAAGAGGGAGCAGATCTGGACAGTGATCTGATCTGGATGATCGCTGAGTACGACGGAAAATATGAGATGGAATGAGAGCAAGAAAATCAAATGAAAAAATAAAGGGGTTTGAGGAAGTATGCTATGATGATTTGGAAAAACAGTATATTTATATCAGCTATGATTCTGGTAATGCTATTCTTTCGAAAACTTGCGGGAAAGAGAGTCTCAAAGGGAACGGTAATGGTTTTCTGGAATTTGATTTTGATTCGGGCATTGTTACCTTATCAAATCCGGCTCGAAACATTGCCCATCTTTCAGAAATATTTGAAAAAGTTTTTGCTTGCAAATATGATGACCAAAACGAGCAGTTCTGACAGTACCTTTCAGGATGTGTCTGTAAATGCTATGCAGAGGGTGCAGAATCTAAAAGACAGTTTTGAGGTGGAAGATTACTTAATATGGATATGGGCGGTGGGAGCGCTTTGCCTTTTGATGCGTCTGATCTATATCTATGTAAAAGAATATAGGATGCTACGGTGCAGTATTCCGGTTCAGAATCAATGGATAGCGCGTATGATTCAAAAACGCTCATTTTTGAGAAAAATTCGTTTATATGAGTCATCGGCTTTTGAAACTCCGGTTACTTACGGTGTCCTTTTTCCCAGGATCATATTGCCGATGAATCTGGATGGTATATCCAGATTGGATATGAGAAATATGATAGCTCATGAGTTAGAACATATTCGAAAATTTGACGTAGGGAAACGATATCTGATCTCTTTGGTACTTTGCCTACACTGGTTTAATCCTCTGGTGTGGATCATGTATCGTCTATATCAGGAGGATCAGGAAATAGCGTGTGATGAGAGAGTGATGCATAGCATGAAGGAGGAAGAATCAAAGAATTATATCTATACCTTGATTAAGATGGCATCGGGGCAGAGAAGTCTTTTTTCAACTACAGCTTTTGGAAGCAGCAACGCAGGTAAAAAAAGGATTACGGAAGCGATGTTTCAAGGACGTAAAGGGTTAGCGAATATTTTGATTGCTTTGTGTCTGAGCATTAGTATATTACCCACATTTGTCTCATTTTCCCCTGCGGTAGAGTCCATACAGACCACACGTGTGGGTGGAAATAGAAATGAAGAAGACAAAAAAAATGGAAGAACAAATTCAGGAACCTGAGCTGATAGAACCGAGATATGACGGGGTCACCAGTATACCTGCTTTTGATGAGGACTTTAACTATAATGAGGTCATGGAGGATATCGTAGAAAATTACAATGATGTAACTCAGGAATTAACAGAAGACCAAATAAAAGCCATTCGGATACAGGAAGGGGCCAGCTTAGCTAAGGAATATAAAGAAATGAAAGATCGGGGAGAAAAGCTGACGGCAAATGAAATTTGGTTTATCGAAGAATACGGTCACTTAAAATAAAGGAATACAAGAAATTCCTTATAGCTGGTGATCATAAAGGAGTAAGATCATATACCGTTGTAAAGTGGGAATCACAATATGTTTTGTATTAAGGGGTAACAAATGATAATATTTCCGCTTTCAAAGGAGACATTACCCATTTATACCGAAGGGGAACAGAACGAACCTGTTAATTATTTCTATCCAACATGAAGAACCAGGCGTATGCTCCGTAAGAGTGGTATATGCAGGAAGATCCGCTTATATGCAACAGACTTTTTGAAAAAAACGGTGACTTATGGGATTTTTTCCGAAGATCGTATTTCCCGCAGAGCTTGAAGCGATATCCAGGCTGGACATGAGAAATATGACTGCCTATGAACTGGAACATATGTGTGTTTTTAATGTAGGGAATAGATGCCTGTTAATTTTGGCGCTTTGCCTGCATTGGATTCATCCTATGATGTGGGAGATATATCGGCGGTATCAAGAGGACAGGAAATAGCCTGTGACGAGAGAGTGATGGGAAAAATGGGAAAAAAGAAGCCAAAAACTATATAAGAGATGGACAGGGAGATGACATTATGAGTTTGTTAAGAATGAGTTCTTCTGTGGCGATAATGATTTGTATGGTTCTGATTTTTAGAAGGTTTGTGGGGAAAAAGATTTCCAAAGGCACGGTGTTAATGCTGTGGAATCTGGTATTAATCAAGGCCTTGATTCCATACCAATTTCCTGTAGAAGGGCTTCCTGCTTTAAAAGACAGTGGCGACAGAGTCGTACATTCAGATGCCGCAGTTGCATTTACAAGGTTGTGGAGTGGTATGGAAAATGTCCGAAGGAGCACTGCAAATTACATACAAACGGAACGGACAGTGAAAGCCGAACCGGAAGTCTTAGAATATGCCATGTGGATTTGGGCTGCAGGAGTGGTTTGCTTTCTATTTTATTTTTTCTATATTTACATAAAAGAATATAAGGCTTTAAAGAAAAGCCGTCCAATTAGAAATTCTGCGCTGGATTGCATGGCTTCAGATTATGGATTCCGCAGGAGAATCCGTTTATACCGAGGGGAAGTTTTTGAGACACCGGTGACCTACGGGATTTTGTTTCCGAAAATTTTATTGCCCGTAAATGGAAAGCAGGTGTCCAGGTTGGATATGCGAAACATGTTTGCGCATGAATTGGAGCATATTCGAAAATTCGACGTGGGGAAACGATATCTTATGGTTTTGGTTCTTTGCCTGCATTGGTTTAATCCTATGGTTTGGGTGATGTATCGGGCCTATCAGGAAGACCAAGAGATTGCCTGTGATGAAAGAGTCATGAGAAAAATGGGTAACAAAGCAGATAACTATATATATACTTTGATAAAAATGTCCACGGCTGAGAAAAGTCTGTTTACAACCACCACCGGGTTTGGAGGCAAAAATACAGGAAAGAAAAGAATATTGGAAACCATGTATAAAAAAAGAAGAGTGAGTCTGACGGCCTTTTTGGTAGGAGTGTGTCTTTTGCTTCCATTTTTTGCTTTTGTAAACAGGGAAAGTGGAATCGAGCAGGAGCGGCAGGCTCCCATGTGGTTAGCAGATAGGTTAGGAGATTCTGAGAGTGAGGTACGAGAGTTAATAGAACCCAGATTTGATGAGGTCAACTACTTCGAAGAATTAGACGAGGATTTCGATTATCAGAGTGTATTACTAGACATCGAAGAAAATTATAACGATCTCAGTCAGCCCTTGACACCTGACCAGGAAAAAGCGCTTACTATTCAAAACTGTTTCAAAATGGTAAAGATTTACAAAAGGATTCAGGCCCAAGGAAACAAACTTTCTTCTGACCAGATATGGTTGATGGAAGAATATTTTAAAATGGATTAGAGTTATTTTGTGGGGGATTTATAATGAACATATGGGAGACAAGCGTTATAATCGCTGTCATGATTGGCGCTATTTTGGTGTTTAGAAAAATTGGCAAAAAAAGAATCTCAAAGGGAACTATTATGGCATTATGGAACTTAGTTCTGCTAAAGGCATTGGTACCCTGGCGTATTCCTGTGAGTGGACATTCCATTCTAGAGGATGGGGTACAGAAATTTTCTTTGCAAAATCGTATACCGAAAATGACTGGAGCGTGGGAAAAAGTGAGTGACTCCACGAGGATTGCAGGGGAAATGATGAGGGGGGAGCAAATACAGTCCGCTGATATTTTACCTTGGATATGGGCAGTGGGAGCGGCTAGCCTATTGCTTTATTTTGTCTTGATCTTCGGGAGAGAGTATCAGGCTTTAAAAAGCAGCAAACCAATGCAAAACAATATGATTGAGCGAATGATTCACACTTGTGGACTTCGCAGAAAAATCCGTTTATATAGGGGAAGGGCTTTTGAGACGCCGGTGACCTATGGAGTACTGTTTCCCAAAATTGTATTGCCGGTGGAGTGTCCTGGCATGTCCAGAGTGGATATGCGCAACGTGGTTGATCATGAGCTGGAGCATATTCGCAGATTTGACGTGGGGAAAAAGTATCTCATGATAGCGACGCTCTGCGTGCATTGGTTTAATCCGTTTGTCTGGCTGATGTATCAAACTTACCAGGAGGATTTAGAGATGGCCTGCGATGAGAGAGTGATGAGAAAGCTGGGGAAGGAAAAAGCAGACGGATATATTTATACGCTCATCAAAATGGCGACAGAGAAAAAACGCTTGTTTGGGACTACTGCCGGATTTGGGGGGAAACATACCGGAAAGAACAGAATCTTACAGGCTTTGAATCGAAAGAAAACGGGAATGGTTAGTTTTACAGCTGCGGGACTATTCGGAATCTGTCTGTTGTCGTCGTTTCTTTCTTTTTCGCAGGAGGGAAAACATATGAATGAGCCGGCGGCTGTAAACATGGAGGAAGCGGGAGCTTCCGATTTCATACCAGAGTTGGTGGAACCAAGATTTGACGGGACGAGCCACATGATGCCCTATGATGAGGATTTTGATTATAATGCTATTATGCAAGATATTATGGAGAATTATAATGACTTTAGCCAGCCACCCACCGAAGAACAGGTAAAGGCTGTGTCAATGAAGGAACTTGCGGTTCTTGCAGGTGTATACAAGGAAAGACAAGCAAAGGGCCAAAGTCTGGAACCTGAGGAGATCTGGGTATTAGAGGAGTATGGGCACATGGCAGATCTTGTAAGATGAATGCGTATCGAATATCAGTAATCAGCGGGATAGAAATGGAGAAAGTGCAGGAGCGGGGACTCTGCCCCAGAAGAATGACGGTTCAGGATTTGGCAATCCTGGCATTTTGACAGGACATGATAGAAACTCATAAAATACTTGGGAAGTCTTGACATCCCAATGGGGATATGTTAGCCTAATTTTATGCAAAAAGGAAACGCAGTGACGGAGAGAGTACATGGATCGGAACATTACAGAGAATTCCCGGTGCTGAGAGGGATATGGGAGGATGCATGGAAGATGGCTTCTGAGCGGTGCACCGAATGCAAAACCGGCAGGTTTGCACAAGGCTGCAACAGGACCGCCTGTTATAGCGGAAAAGTGTAAGTTGCACTTATGAGGTTCATCTTGTGAGAGATGGATAAAAAGAAGTGGTACCGCGGGTATAAAGCTCGTCTTCTGAAACAGGAAGGCGGGCTTTTTATAATCCAGATAAGAAAGAGAGGATAACATTGTGGAAAAGAAAAAGTTTTATATGACTACGGCCATTGCCTATACGTCAGGAAAGCCTCACATCGGCAACACGTATGAGATTGTATTGGCGGACAGCATTGCCAGGTTTAAAAGGGCAGAAGGGTATGATGTATTTTTTCAGACCGGGACAGACGAGCACGGTCAGAAAATTGAAGAGAAGGCCAAAGAAGCAGGGGTTACGCCGAAGGAGTTCGTGGATCAGGTAGCAGGAGAGATCAGGAGAATCTGGGATCTGATGAATACCTCCTATGATAAGTTTATCCGTACCACAGATGAGGACCACGAAAAGCAGGTACAGAAGATTTTTAAGAAGCTGTATGAGCAGGGAGATATCTATAAGGGATATTATGAGGGACTCTATTGTACTCCCTGCGAGTCCTTTTTTACAGAATCTCAGCTGGTGGATGGCAAATGTCCAGACTGTGGAAGAGAAGTAAAGCCTGCTAAGGAAGAAGCCTACTTCTTTAAGATGAGCAAATATGCGGATCGTTTGATTGAATATATTAACACCCATCCGGAGTTTATACAGCCTGTCTCCAGGAAAAATGAAATGATGAATAACTTCCTGCTTCCAGGGCTTCAGGATCTGTGTGTGTCCAGAACTTCCTTTTCCTGGGGAATTCCGGTGGACTTTGATCCCAAACATGTTGTCTATGTATGGCTGGATGCGCTCACAAACTATATCACGGGAATTGGATATGATTGTGACGGTACAAGTACAGAGCAGTTTCATAAAGACTGGCCGGCGGATTTGCACCTGATTGGAAAGGATATTATCCGTTTTCATACCATTTACTGGCCGATCTTTCTGATGGCCCTGGACCTTCCCCTTCCCAAGCAGATTTTCGGTCATCCCTGGCTGTTACAGGGAGATGGAAAGATGAGTAAATCCAAGGGAAATGTTCTGTATGCAGATGATCTGGTGGACTTTTTCGGGGTGGATGCGGTTCGTTACTTTGTACTTCATGAGATGCCGTTTGAAAATGACGGCGTGATCTCCTGGGAACTGATGGTGGAGCGATTAAATTCCGATCTGGCCAATACACTGGGAAATCTGGTAAATCGTACCGTTTCTATGTCCAATAAATATTTTGGCGGTGTAGTGGCAGATAAAGGGGTTGCCGAGCCGGTGGATGAAGAATTGAAGGCTGTGGCCCTGGCAACGCCGAAAAGGGTAACGGAAAAAATGGACCAGCTTCGTGTGGCAGATGCCATTACGGAGATTTTTGTACTGTTTAAACGCTGCAATAAGTACATTGATGAGACGATGCCTTGGGTACTCGCCAAGGACCCGGAGAAACAGGACCGGCTTTCCACGGTGTTGTATCATCTGGTGGAATGTATCAGTATCGGAGCGTCCCTGTTGGAATCCTTTATGCCGGAGACTTCTGAAAAGATCCTGAATCAGCTTCACGCAAAGAAGAGAGGGCTGGATCAGATGAATACTTACGGACTTTATAAGTCTGGCGACAAAGTAACAGAAAAGCCGGAGATTCTCTTCGCCCGACTGGATGTGAAAGAGGTGCTGGAAAAAGTGGAGAAGATGCAGGCAGAAGCAGCCCAAAAGGAAACGGCAGAGCCGGTGATCGATATGGAACCCAAGGCAGAAATCACCTATGAGGAGTTTATGAAAATGCAGTTTCAGGTGGGAGAAATTATTGCCTGTGAACCGGTAAAGAAATCCAAAAAGCTGCTTTGTTCCCAAGTACGGGTAGGCAGCCAGGTAAAGCAGATTGTTTCGGGAATCAAAGCTCACTATACACCGGAGGAGATGGTAGGTAAAAAGGTCATGGTTCTGGTAAACTTAAAGCCTGCCAAACTGGCAGGAGTTCTTTCTGAGGGAATGCTGCTTTGCGCGGAGGATGAGAACGGCGAATTGGCTCTTATGACGCCGGAAAAAGATATGCCTGCAGGTGCGCAAATCTGCTAAGTTTTTGTATAGATATCAGCAATGAAAAAGTGCTGCCCAATAGACGATTTTGTCTGGGGCAGCACTTTTTTGACGGTGCTTTTTCTTATCTGGCTGTACGCTCCTGAATCCAGGTTTTGATTGCTTTGGCCAACTGAATGACGGGAAGACAGGCAAAAGCCAGAAGGTACATCAGGCCAATTTGCATTCCGGTCAGATCGCCTACCTTAAAGAGGCCGTGCAGTCCCGGGATAAACAGCGCTCCGCCGATGAGAACCATTCCCAGCAGGAAAGCTCCGATCAGGAAAATGTTGTTGAAAAAGCGGCGGGTAAAGAGCACAGGCCGTTTAGATTTACAGTTAAATCCATGGAACAGTCTGGCCATACACAGGGTTCCAAAGGCCATGGTACTGGCCACGTAAGCACCGCTCTGGGCCAGACCGATCAGGAAAGAACAGGTGGTGGCGGCTCCGATACAAAGTCCTTCAAAGCCAATGCCGGTTAAAAAGTCTTTGGTCAGGATGGTTTCACTCTTGGGACGGGGCTTTTCTTTCATCACATCCTGAGTATGGGGCTCTAAGCCAAGAGCGATGGCCGGAAGGCTGTCTGTCAGCAGGTTAATAAACAGCAGGTGCACAGGTGTGAAGGGAACCGGAAGTCCCAGCAGGGATGCAAACAGTACGGTCAGAATGGCGCCGAAATTTCCGGACAGCAGAAACTTGATGGAGTTTTTGATATTCGCATATACGTTTCGGCCATTTTCCACAGCCTTGACGATGGTGGCAAAGTTATCGTCCGTCAGCACCATGGAGGAGGCATCTTTGGAAACCTCAGTACCGGTAATGCCCATAGCCACGCCGATGTCAGCCTGTTTCAAAGCGGGAGCATCGTTGACCCCGTCTCCTGTCATGGCCACGATGTTTCCCTTATTCTGCCATGCACGGACAATACGGATTTTGTGCTCCGGAGTTACTCTGGCATAGACGGAAATGTGTTCTACGAAATCTTCCAGCTCCTGGTCCGTCATATGTTCGATATCGGCGCCTTCACAGGCCTCGGAAGCATCTTTTAGAATACCGATGCGCTTTGCAATGGCGGAGGCTGTAACCTTGTGATCCCCGGTGATCATTACGGGCTTGATTCCTGCGCTGATACACTTTGACACAGCTTCTTTGGATTCCGGTCTTGGCGGGTCCATCATGGCAATGAGGCCAAGGAAGGTCAGGTCCTTTTCATCCTCCAGCGTAAGAGGTCTGGCTTCGTCTAATATCCGGTAACCAAAGGCCAGGATACGCAGTCCATGCTCGGACAGATTTTGATTCATAAAGGCCAAATCCTTGGCGTCCTGCTGAGTAAAGGCCCTGGTCTCACCGAATTTACGGATAGAAGAGAGGCGGTTGCCAAGCACATCCACCGCACCTTTGGTAATCATGACAATTTTGCCGTCCATATCATGTACGGTGGACATCAGCTTTCTGTCGCTGTCGAAGGGCAGCTCGTATAGTCTGGGATATTGTTTGCGCACATCGCCCTCCTGGTATCCCAGTTTGGCGCTTAGATGCAAAAGAGCCGTTTCCGTAGGATCGCCGATGTCCTCACCGTTTTGACAGGAAGCATCATTGCAGAGCATACTAAAGATCATCAGCTGCTTTTGCGCCGGATCATTTAAATCCATCTGGTCGGCAGCGGTAGTACACTCATCCGTATAATAGTATTCTACAGTCATCTTATTCTGAGTCAGGGTTCCGGTTTTATCAGAACAGATGACGGATACGCTTCCAAGCCCTTCCACGGCCTGAAGCTTGCGGATAATGGCATGTTCTCCTGCCATCTTGCGGGTTCCAAAGGAGAGCACAATGGTCACAATGGAGCTAAGCGCCTCCGGAATGGCCGCAACGGCCAGGGCGATCGCAAAGAGAAAGCTGTCTCCAATACCGTTTCCCCGGAGTACATTCAGAGCAAATACGATGGCGCAGATGGCCAGAATCAGAATGGAGAGCTTCTGACCAAATTGATCTAAGCTTACCTGCAGCGGAGTCTTTTTTTCAGAAGCTGATTTTAAAAGGGTTGCAATCTTTCCCATCTCCGTGTCCATGCCGGTGCCGGTCACCACAAAAGAGCCACGGCCGTAGGTAACAAAACTACCGGAATAAACCATATTTTTCCGGTCGCCCAGGGGAACCTCTCCCTCAATGGGCTGTTCCTGCTTTTCTACGCTGACGCTTTCTCCAGTCAGCGCACTTTCGTTGACCTTTAAGCTGGCCATCTCTAAAATTCGGCCGTCAGCAGGAATGTAGTCTCCGGCCTCCAACTGGACCACGTCTCCGATGGTAACTTCACGGGAAGGAATTTCTGTGACTACCTGATCTCTTAGTACCTTGGCTTTCGGGGCCGAGATCTGTTTTAAACTGTTCAGTGAGGATTCTGCCTTCAGGGTCTGTACGGTTCCCAAAATGGCATTGATCGTGATTACCACTAAAATGACGATCGTACTTTCCATATCTCCGAGAAAGCCGGAGACCAGAGCGGCGACGATCAAGATACAGACTAAAAAGTCTTTGAATTGCTCCAGAAAAATCTGGAGTACGGTTTTGCGTTTTCCCTCAGCCAGCTCATTGGGACCGAACTGCTCCTGGTTTTTGGCAACCTGGTCTCTCGTAAGCCCCTTTTCGGAACTTCCAACGGATCGCAAAACGATTTCCTTGGATTGCTGATAATAGTTTTCCATATTCATTCCTCCTTTTTCTGCAACAGAGGAACAAAAAAACGACACCTCCATTGCACACATAATGATACCTTATCGCACAACATCTGCTGCACGCCTGCCCAACGGGCATCCCCCTGGGATACATGAAAGTATGCAATAAAAGTCTCGCTACTTAGTTACGACACGGATGCGAAGCATCGTACTGACGTGCTCGTAAACACCGGAGTGTTAGCTACTCCCTCTTATTCTTTATCAAAGATAAGCGCAAATGAAAAAAAAGTCAAGGCAAAATCAAAGATTTTAAAAAATTTTTCCTATTTTGCCGAAACCAATCAAGACGGATGCGTTTGACAAGGACAGGGGCACCTGCTATGATAGGAACGAATATATGCTTTTGGAGGAGCCAACGAGGAGAGAAGAAAATGATATTTGATAGTCATGCCCATTATGATGATGAGGCTTTTGATCAGGACCGGGAAGAACTGCTTGGTAGCATGCAAAAGGCGGGAATCGGTCGTATTGTAAATGTGGGAGCCAGCCTGCGCGGTGTGGAGGAAACGGTGAAGCTTACAGAGCAGTATCCCTTTCTTTATGGTGCTGTGGGCATTCATCCCGATGAAGTGGGAGATTTAGATGAGGAACGCCTTCAATGGCTGAAAGACCTGTGCCAAAGAGAGAAGACCGTGGCAGTAGGGGAGATCGGACTGGATTATTATTGGGACAAGATGCCGAGAAAAACGCAGCAGGAGTGGTTTATCAGACAGCTGTATTTAGCCAGAGAGGTGGATTTGCCTGTGGTGATCCACAGCCGGGAAGCAGCCAGGGATACCTTTGAAATTATGAAAGCAGAGCACGCGGGAACCACAGGAGGTGTGATTCATTGCTTTTCAGGCTCAAAGGAAATGGCCAGGGAGTATTTGAATTTAGGATATGAAATCGGTATTGGAGGCGTGGTGACATTTAAAAATGCCAGAGTCATGAAAGAAGTGGCAGCTTATGTGCCTCTGGACCGGATGTTGGTAGAGACAGACTGTCCCTATCTGGCGCCTGCGCCGTTTCGGGGAAAACGAAACAGTTCCCTGTATTTACCCTATATTATTGAAGAAATTGCAAGGCTGAAAGGTATTACTCCCCAGGAAGTGGAAGGAGCCACTTATGGGAACGCCATGCGTATGTATCGGCTGTAGGAGAATAAAACATGGAAAAATTATCAAACCCGCAAAAGACCATTGAAATAATCCAAAAATACCGGTTTGTATTTCAAAAGAAGTTTGGTCAGAATTTTTTAATTGACGGCCATGTTCTGGACAAGATTCTTGCGTCTGCTTCTATCGGGAAGGAAGACTTTGTGCTGGAAATCGGGCCGGGAATTGGAACCATGACCCAATATCTGGCAGAGGCGGCCGGGAAGGTGACAGCAGTGGAAATTGACAAGGCGTTAATCCCCATTCTGAAGGAGACCTTACGCCCCTATGAAAATGTACGGGTGGTCAACGGAGATATTTTAAAGATTGATATTAAGAAGCTGGCAAAGGAGGAAAACGGGGGGAAACCCATCAAAGTAGTGGCGAATCTGCCCTACTATATCACCACGCCCATTATTATGGGACTGTTTGAGAGTGGGGTACCCCTGGAAAGCATCACGGTTATGGTGCAAAAGGAAGTGGCCCAGAGAATGCAGGCAAAGCCTGGCAGCAAGGACTATGGGGCCCTGTCCCTGGCGGTTCAATACTATGCCGATCCTTATATCGTAGCCAATGTGCCTCCAAATTGCTTTATGCCAAGGCCTACGGTGGGCAGCGCTGTCATCCGTCTGACCAGACATGAAAAGCCACCGGTGGAGGTGAAAGACGAAAGGCTGCTGTTTCAAATTATCCGCGCGTCCTTTAACCAGAGAAGAAAAACGCTGGTAAACGGGCTGAACAATGCGTCTGAGATCTCTGTGCCCAAGGAAAAGCTAATCGGCGCCCTTGAGCGTATGCAGATCCAGGTCAATGTCCGTGGGGAGACGCTGACACTGGAACAGTTTGCCATACTTTCAGACCAAATCAGGGAATTGATGTGAGAAAAAAACGGTCAATTCCCAAAAAATTTTTCACAGACAGGCAAACCCCTCCCAATAGGATGGCGGTATCCTGCAAAGAGGAGGGACGGATGGCGCAACAGGTCCCCAGGCGGCTTGCCAGATGGGATTGGAGGCGCTCTGTCAGATCAGGAATGTGAATCGTAAACGCACTGTTGATGATAATCAGGCTGGGATTCAACAGGTTTAATACATTGTTGATTCCAACTCCCATATAGCGGATAAAATCTGTAACCAAGGAAAGGGCGTCCGGATCCCGGTTCTGGTAGAGAACAAGAAAGTCATCCATGGTCAGGGAAGACTTTCTTTTTTTGCGGGCCAGATCAGAAAGCAGGGCCCGCTGGGAGGCATACTGCTCCAGACACCCCCGGTTGCCACAGGGGCAGGGGCGTCCCTCCGGCATGTAGACAGTATGTCCAAATTCTCCGGCAAAGCCGTGATGGCCCGTGTAGAGGTTATCATCAATGAGAATTCCCATACCGATACCGGAATGCACGCTGATGTTAATCAGGTTGGGATAGGGGAAACTGAAGGTTCGCTCCCCTAACACGGAGAGATTAGCCTCGTTTTCCAGAAGAACAGGGATCTGAAAGTGTTCTGATAGCCTTGCCGCCAAATCCGCATCCCCCAAATCATAGTAAGGGGTAAAGACGATCTGATTGTTGTGAACGATGCCATGGATGCCCAGACAGATTCCGACTACCCCGTAGATGGTTTTTGGAAGCCGGCTCATGGTCTCCTCCAGGATCTGCACGAGGTAGGGAAAAACCTGAGAGGAATGGGAGGGCGTGGGGTATTGCTTTAAGGTACAGTGGGTTCCTTTCAGATCAGCGGTAAAGGAGGTAATAGAATCCGGTTCCAGATCCAGACAGATCACCTGACCTGCTTCGTGGTGGAAGTCCAAAAGGATAGGTTTTCGTCCTTTCCTGGTGGAACCGCTGCCAATCTCCAAGATGAAATGGTGATCCAGCAGGATCTGTACAATGGCAGAGACCGTGGCTTTGGTAAGTCCCAGCTTCTTGGAAAGGGTAGCCCTGGAGATGGGCCCATCGCTGATAATCGATTCTAAGATCAGATGGGAATTGATATCCCGAATCAGTTCTTTGCTTCCTGTAATCATGGTGTTGCTCCTTTTCATGTGCCATTAAGGATGAGGAAAAGAGTCTGTCTTGGCAGAGCCTTCTTCGGAGGGAAGATACTGGTCAAAAATACGGACAAAG
>CABSEG010000058.1 GCA_902476645.1 uncultured Lachnospiraceae bacterium
CGAAAGACCTTTGCCTGGCGCTATTACAGGGCTACCGATGATATTTACTATTTGCAAAATCTGTTGAATCACGCTTCCCCCTCTATTACCTATCGCTATATCGGTGAAAAGCCAAATGTGGAAGTGGTGTTAAAAAAGATGACACCGGAAGAAAATGAGAGGAGCCGTTACCTGCTCTATAAAGACGGGGCAGGAAAAAAGAGGATCGAGAAGCTAAAAGAGCTTCTGGATACGTTGGAACAGGAGATGGACAATCCAACGAATAACGACGCTTTCTATGGCAGAGTAGACTGTCTGCTGACAGAGATGGAATCTCTGGCAGAGAACTTTCAGAGTACAAAGTAAAAAGAGAGTAGGGAAAGATATAGCATCTTCCTTACTCTTTTTTTGATATACCCAGAAGCCCGGAGCTTTTTTGTCGGCGTTTTTGCCGAATCTGCATCTGTCTGTTTGCCAACTCCCTGGCTTCTTCCTGGGAGATCAGCCGCAGCGTTTTGACGCAAAAACAGGTATTTCGGTCTGTCTTTTTGATGTGAATTTTACCCCGAATCCACCCGTGTTCTTCACAGAAGGCCAGACAAAAATAATTTTTTGAACCGGTTAGGAACCAGCGAAGCTTCTTTTTGGCAGGCTTTTGGCAAAGAGGGCATCTGGTGGACGCTACCTTGCGGTCCCGCATGACTTCAACTCGGCTGTGAAATTCTTTGGAGACAAACTTGCTGTAGGTGTCATAGATGGCATAGATTTCTTCTTTTCTGGTTCGGGGATTTTGATAATAGTCAATGGAACGGTGGCTTAGGAGATACTGGATGTCCAGATGTTTCATGATGCAGCTGGTATAATAGGCATCGCTTAAGGCATCATGAAATTCCAGCTTCTTTGGCACCTTAAGGGCATCTACACAGTGCTCCAGAGTCTTACGCTCCCCGTCTCCCGCTGCCGATTGGCTGTAAAGCTTTTGAATATCAAAGTAAAACAGGGGCTTGGGAAAGGGGTTGTCCATACCATGAAACTGCAGGTTACGTTGCAGTTCCAGCAAATCTCCGGGTCCCCAGGTACAGTAAGAGCTATCCGAACCGCACCAGGCAAAGAAATCTTTGGCCACGGCGGGAAAGGGACGGGCATCTTTTAATATATCCATGTTCATTTTTAAAAGCTGTTGTGTTCTTTGATTCAGGGATAGGTAGACCGTAGGTTGGATAAATTCCCGAAATCTTCCGGTTTCCTCAAGGGATTCATTTAATTTGACCGCCCCGATTTGGATGATCTCAAAGGGGAGGCTTTTTTCTTCCTTTTCTTTGCCCTCAGGGCTTTGGTTCCACTCCAGGTCCAGTACGATATAGTTCATATTGACCGTCCTCCTGGGTACGAGTATACACAAACTCCTGAAAAAAAACAAGGCGTTCGCCTATCTGCCCAGAAAAACCGATCAGATTTCGTCAGATTCACAGAAAATTTTTAGAAATGTTTTCAGAATAGGCGATTTGACCAGAGTGCGGAAAAAACTTTAGGCAGTTGTGGCATTATCAGGAGGAGAAGTTTTTTGTATACTCTTAAGGGAAAAGAAAAGGACCGAAGAGGCTGAAATTAAGACAGGAGGAGGCAGAAAATGGCCAGTTTATCATTGGAACATATTCATAAAACATATCCCAATGGGTTTGAGGCAGTAAAGGACTTTAATCTTGAAATTGAAGATCAGGAGTTTATTATTTTTGTAGGGCCTTCCGGCTGTGGAAAGTCTACAACACTGCGGATGATTGCCGGATTGGAGGAAATTACCGGGGGAATTTTAAAAATTGACGGAAGAGTGGTCAACGACATGGAGCCAAAGGATCGGGATATTGCCATGGTTTTCCAAAATTATGCGTTGTATCCTCATATGACCGTGTACGATAATATGGCTTTTGGGCTAAAGCTTAGAAAGGTGCCCAAACCCCAAATCGATCAGATGGTCAGGGAGGCTGCCAGAATTTTGGATCTGGAATCACTTTTGGAACGAAAGCCAAAAGCACTCTCCGGAGGGCAGAGGCAAAGAGTGGCCATGGGTCGGGCCATTGTGCGCAACCCGAAGGTCTTTTTGATGGACGAGCCTCTTTCAAATTTGGACGCCAAGCTAAGAGTCCAGATGCGCATTGAGATTTCGAAGCTTCACCAGAGACTGGGCGCTACCATCATCTACGTAACCCACGACCAGACGGAGGCTATGACTCTTGGAACCAGAATTGTGGTTATGAAAGACGGAGTGATACAGCAGGTGGATTCTCCAATGAATCTGTATCATGCGCCGGCGAATCTGTTTGTAGCAGGATTTATCGGCTCACCACAGATGAACTTTCTGGATACACAGGTAGATATACAGGGAGAGGAGGTCAGGCTGGTAACCAACTCCTTTGCTATTAAGTTGCCCCCTGGGAAAGCCAGGAAGCTGATTGAGGGGAGATATGATGGAAAGACGGTAGTTATGGGAATACGCCCTGAGGATGTGCACGATTCCCGGTTGTTTATAGAGTCATCTCCGGATACAGTGGTGGAGGCTTCCATCCGGGTTTATGAGCTCTTGGGGGCAGAAGTATTTTTGTATTTTGATGTGGAGGGATGTTCTATGACAGCCAGGGTGGATCCAAATACTACGGCGCGTACCGGAGACCGGATCCTCTTTGCCCTGGATGCCAGCAAGATCCATATTTTTGATAAGGAGACGGAGAAAGCCATCACAAATTAGAAAAAAACCATACCACCGACAGCTAGAACCGGTGGTATTTGTATAGGGAAGTGCATTGACCAAAACCGAAAAATGTTTTATGATAGAGACTGGCAATGCAATGTCCCGGAACAAAAATGAGGAAGTGGACTTATGTTATCAGGTCAGGTGTTGCAACATGCATTGGACGAGTTAAGAGCGATCACCAGAGTGGATCTGTGTGTGATGGATTTGGACGGAAATGTGTTGGCCTCTACCTTTGGGGTGCAGGATATCCCAGAGGAAGCGGTGCACTCCTTTGCAGAATCTCCGGCTGACAGTCAGACTGTCTTTGGATATCATTTCTTTAAAATTTTCGATGAGCAGGATCCGGTATATGTGTTAATTTCCAGGGGATCTCTGGAAGATGCCTCCATGATAGGAAAAGTGGCGGTTTGTCAGATACAGAATCTGATTTCAGCCTACAGGGCGCGTTATGACAGAAATCATTTTATGCAGAATCTTTTGGCAGATCACCTGTCTTTGGCAGAACTGTATAGTCAGGCCGGAAAGCTTCACATTGAAGCTAATGCCAGAAGAGTTGTTTTTATCGTGGAGTCCCAAAATGGGCAGGATGGGATTATCGTGGAAACCTTAAAGAACCTGTTTGCAAACAGGCCTAGGGATTTCATACTTGCTCTGGATGAAAAAAGAATTGTTTTTGTGCGTGAATTGATGGAGACAGAGGCTTATGATACCTGCCATGAGGTTGCCGGAATGGTGCGGGACATGCTCAATTCTGAGGCCATGTCTGCGGTGCAGGTGGCTTATGGGGAAATCGCAGAGGAACTAAAGGAGATTTCCAGATCCTTTCAGGAGGCAAAGATTGCCCTGGAGGTGGGAAAAATTTTTTATGCCCAAAAGGATACCATCTCTTATGCCAACCTGGGAATCGGCAGACTGATCTATCAGCTCCCGCTTCCGCTTTGTGAGAGGTTTATACGGGAAATTTTTGGGAAGAGGCTGCCGGAAGCGCTGGATGAGGAGATCTTATCCGTTCTTTATCCGTTTTTTGAGAATAACCTGAATGTGTCGGAGACATCCAGACAGCTTTATATACACAGAAATACCCTGATATACCGGCTGGAAAAAATTCAAAAAAATACGGGGCTGGATATCCGCAGGTTTGAGGATGCGATGACGTTTAAGATTGCACTTATGGTAGTAAGCTATATGAGATACATGAAAAATCAGGATGAATAGGAGGAACATGGATGGTTACATTATTTGACAATGGAGTTTATCTTTTAAATGGGACGGAGGTTGTGGAAGATCAGGGAAATGCCGCCGCTATTTTGGAATCAAAATTGGGCAAAGCATGGTCCAAGGAAGAGGCGGCGGAAAATACCATGGCTTACGGGATTTTAAAGGCCCACAACACCGCTTCTGATATGAAGAAACTAAAAATTAAATTTGACAAGCTGACGTCCCATGATATTACGTTTGTGGGGATTATCCAGACGGCCAGGGCCTCAGGACTGGAGCGTTTTCCGGTACCCTATGTGCTGACCAACTGTCACAACAGTCTGTGCGCCGTGGGGGGTACCATTAATGAGGATGACCACATGTTTGGCCTTACCTGCGCCAAGAAGTACGGCGGCGTATATGTTCCCCCTCATCAGGCAGTGATCCATCAGTATGCCAGGGAAATGCTGGCCTGCGGCGGGAGCATGATCTTGGGATCGGATTCCCATACCCGTTACGGAGCCTTGGGAACCATGGCCATGGGCGAGGGCGGACCGGAGCTGGTAAAGCAGCTGCTCTCCCAAACTTATGATATTAATATGCCGGATGTGATTGCCATTTATCTGGACGGGGAGCCTATTCCGGGCGTTGGACCCCAGGACGTGGCCTTGGCAATTATCGGAGAGGTGTTCGCCAATGGCTATGTGAACAATAAAGTGATGGAATTTGTGGGACCGGGCGTTGAGAAGCTGAGCGCGGACTTCCGCATCGGTGTGGATGTGATGACCACGGAGACCACCTGTTTATCCTCCATCTGGAGAACTGATGACGAGAAAATCCGGGAGTTTTATGAGATTCATGGAAGAAGCGAGGATTATAAGGCTCTGGCTCCGGGTCAGGTTGCATACTATGACGGTATGGTCTATGTGGATCTTAGCAAAATCCGTCCTATGATTGCTATGCCGTTCCATCCCAGCAATACTTATACCATTGAGGAACTGAACGCCAACCTGATGGATATCCTGGATGATGTGGAAAAGAAGGCGCAGGTGAGCCTGGACGGAGCCGTGGAGTTTACATTGAAGGATAAAGTGCGCAACGGAAGACTTTATGTAGAGCAGGGAATTATTGCCGGATGTGCCGGAGGTGGATTTGAGAACATCTGTGCGGCAGCGGATATTCTGAAGGGAGCTTCCATCGGGGCAGATGAGTTTTCTTTGAGTATTTATCCCGCCAGCACGCCTATTTATGTGGAATTGGCCAGAAACGGAAGGCTGGCGGATCTGATGGCTACAGGAGCCATCGTTAAGACTGCGTTCTGCGGCCCATGCTTTGGTGCAGGCGATACTCCTGCAAATAATGCGTTCAGTATTCGTCACTCCACCAGAAACTTCCCTAACAGAGAGGGAAGCAAACTGCAAAGCGGCCAGATTGCGTCTGTTGCGCTTATGGATGCCAGATCCATAGCGGCGACAGCCGCCAACAAAGGATATCTGACAGCCGCCACGGACGTGGATCCCAAGTTCAGCAATCCCAGATACTTCTTTGACAAGAGTATTTATGAGAATCGGGTATTCGACAGCAAGGGGGTGGCGGATCCCTCTGTGGAGATTAAATTTGGCCCGAACATCAAGGATTGGCCGGCTATGTGTGAGCTTACGGACAACCTGATCCTGAAAGTGGTGTCTGAGATCCATGATCCGGTTACCACCACGGACGAGCTGATTCCCTCCGGAGAGACCTCATCCTACCGCTCCAATCCCCTTGGGCTGGCTGAGTTCGCTCTTTCCAGAAAGGACCCGGCTTACGTAGGCCGGGCAAAAGAGGTACAGCAGGCGGAAAAAGCAAGAGAACAGGGCAAATCTCCCTGCGAGGCTTTTGCAGAGTTGAAACCTGTATGGGAGGCGATTAAGGCAGTTTATCCGCAGATGAACCAGGAAAATACCGGCATCGGAAGCACTATCTTTGCCGTAAAGCCAGGTGATGGTTCTGCCAGAGAGCAGGCCGCGTCCTGTCAAAAGGTTCTTGGCGGCTGGGCCAATATTGCAAATGAATATGCAACCAAGCGTTATCGCTCCAATCTGATCAACTGGGGTATGCTGCCCTTTATCATCGACCGGGGAGAGCTTCCCTTCCAAAACGGGGATTACCTCTATATCCCCGAAATCAAAAAAGCAGTGGAAGAGAAAGCCACTGAAATTGCGGCCTATGTGGTGAGAGGTGAAAAGCTGGAAGCGTTTACCTTGAGAATGGGAGACCTGACCGATGACGAGAGAAGTATTATACAGAAAGGCTGCCTGATTAATTACAACCGAATTTCCTAAAGACCGTTTGCTTGTTCTAATCAAAGATTATTTGACATAAACTTTACAAATTTACAGATAATTACTGATGTGAAAATGATACCATAATACAGATCCAGTTAACCGGCAATCTTATTAACACCACCCAGAGGGAGCGTGATTTTGCATGAATCAGATTTACTCGAAACAGGCGTTTAAGGTGTACCGGGCTTATGGGGGCTTTGTGGTACACAACACGGAAAAAGAGTTTGAGGATGGTCACACGCATCTGACAAGCTTTCAATCTGCAAAATACCTGATTGATTTGGCAATCCATAAAAGTTTGCCCTATCATCTGGATACGTATCGGCTGATCAGTCTGGTGCGTATCAGTGTGGATGAGGGGTATCGCAGGCGTATTCTGGAACTGGTAAATCATAAAAAACGAAAGAATCGGTATGTGAATTGCTGCCGTAAATGCGGGTAGTAAGCAGCCGCCGGCTCCCTTTGGAGTCGGCGGCTTTTCCACGCCTGAAGGCACCCTCTCGGATACAAATATAAAAATGTCAGAAGTTTTGCAACCTTTTGGCGGTCTTTTACATCTAATAGATGTGTACACAAGAAAGCAGGAAAGGAGTCATTATGAGAACAGAGCAGCATAGCCAGACAGAACTGGTGCGCAGGGCCAAAAGGGGCGACCGGGAAGCATTTGGCGATCTTTTGAAAATGCACAAAGAGTATTTTTATCGGACGGCATTTCTGTATATGAAAAAAGAAGATCTGGCCCTGGATGTGTTTCAGGAAGCCATTGTTCAAGCCCTTTTGGGAATCCGGAATTTGAAGGAGCCGGATTATTTTAAAACCTGGATGACCCGGATTATTTATAACTGTTCCATGGAGATGTACCGAAAAGAGTCCAGGACAGTTCTGCTGGAGGAGGAACAGCTTACAGGGCAGATTCGCCCGGAAAAAGAAGGGGAACAAAGGGAAGAAAAGCTGGATTTGCATAAAGCAATTTTAAGCTTACAGGAACCGTATCAATCTGTGATTGTGGAAAAGTATTTCGAAGGTAAAAAAATCAGTGAGATTGCTCAAAGCCAGGGGAAACCGGAAGGAACCGTAAAGTCGGAATTGGCCAGGGCGAAAAAACAATTACGAAACATGCTACAGGAGGGGTATCGATATGTATAGAGATGATAAGTTTGAGAAAATTTCCGTTCCGGAACATTTGGATACGTTTATTGACCAGAGCATTGAGAAAGCCGTGAAGAGAAAAAAGATGCAAAGGAAGAAAAAGATTATAGGGATCTGCACAGGTATGGCGGCAGCTGCAGCAGCATTTTCCATCGTATGTGTTTCCTTCCCATCACTGGCAGCAAAGCTGCCCTTGATTGGGAAGGTCTTTGAACAGGTGGAAGAGCAGGTAAGTTATAAGGGTGATTACAGCAAGGTGGCCATGCCAATGGCAGAGGCACAAGAAGAGAAAGATCAGGAAAATCCCTATGTGCAGACCAGCGGGGGGATTACCGTATCCATCTCGGAGGCCTATTATAACAGTCATGCGTTATACCTGGCCATGACGATAGAAAATCAGGAAGAATTTCCTGCCGATTTTGTGAAAACGGAAAACATGGATGACTATATTTTGGATTATGATATGCTGCAACTTGAGGGTACCCAGAAATTCAGTTTTATGGAGGAGGAAGATTTTCTTGGCTCCTACGTGGAGGGAATGTTTGAGGATGCCCATACGTTTGTGGGTATTTACCGGGTGGATCTGTCTCATTTAACCTGGTGGCCGACAGAGGAGGAGATGGCTGAGAAGGGGCTGACAGAGGAAAATGGAAATGTGGATACGGACACCATTCAGAAATATTTTCCCGAAGCAGGAAGTGCAATTGAGGTGCCGGACAGCTTTCATTTCAGCTTCTGCGTTAATTCCATCAGTCAGTATCTGTTTGAGACAGAGAAGAAGACCGCCACGGATCCGGATGGAAACCAGGTGACTTGGGACGAGCCTGTCCGCAAGGCATATGAGGGGACATGGAATTTTGAGTTGGAGGTAGCGCTGGATACCTCAAAAACACAGGTGGTTGAGGTGAATGAAACAAATGATCAGGGCGTTGGCATTTTACAGGTAGAAAAGACTCCGTATGAGGTTACGGCAGAGATGACCATACCAGAAGGAAAAAGCCCGGCAGATTATTTTCTGGTGATTTGCGATGCAGATGGAGATTTGCTGGATTATCAGGGAAATTTTGCGGATACTTATCAGGTATACGGCAGAAACACGGACACGGTGTATGTATATGTATGTGACGCACAGGAGTATTTGGATGAAATCAAAGGATATTACTGGAGCGAGGATTATCCGGAGAAGAGAAAGACCAAGACCTTTAAGCAGTATTTAGATGAAAAGGCTATATATGGAACAGAAGTAAGCTTTTAATTTTGATATTTGATAGAATAGCGGAAGGGTGCCGAACTTATGGACAGAATAGGTCGGCACCCTTTTTGTGCAGCGATACACCGAAGCAATTATGGAAAATTAAAATTTCAGATAAATATAAAAAATAGATATAATAAAAAAATATCAGATATAGTTATAAAAAGAAATAAATTAATTATGATAAAAAACAAAAATAGTATTGACAAATTGGAAGATGAGTGATATGATGGGTTCAACAACAAGGAAAGGTATTTAAATTACATTACAGGAGACGAGAAATCCTGTAGGATAACAAGATTTAAATCCATTGTTGTATGGATAAACTGTAAGGAGTCTTACAGGAAAAAGGAGGTCTTAGTCCAGTGGACAGTTCAGATTCTAAAATAGTTCAATATGAAAGTGGTCTGGCAGATGTTTCCTGCGCAAGAGACCTTTGTCATAGGTAAGAAAACCAGCAAAGATAGAAGGAAAAATGAATCGGAGAGAATAAGCTGGAAGATATGGAAAAGAAAAGTGCCAGCATATTGAAGGATACCACGATTGTTCAAAGGTTTTAAGATGCCGTGTAAAGAAACGGGATTTTAAAAATATTAGTAATTTGTATAATACTCAAATATATTGAGCAGAGACAATCATTATTGAGAGGACTTATATAGAAGAACATATCGCAGAGGAATATTTGGAAGAATAGAATCGAAAGCTTTGAATAAAAATTTCATGAAAGGTTATCTAAGTAATATAGAAACAGCAGGAAACAAACCAAAATCCTCCGATTGAAAATTGAATATAGAAATGTGATACAGCCGCTATCCGAAAAGAAAGCGGCTGTATTTTTGTGTGGTAAGGTGGAAGGTAGCGTTTTACTTTGACATCTAAAATCAGGTATGGTAAACTAGGAGCAACTGTGAATAGAGTGAGAACCATAAGCAATTTGAGATTCAGAGGTGGAAAAAGTGGATAAGTACGAATACAATCTCAAACTGGATGAGATTAATAGATTAGTGGAAGAGGAAAACTATGAGGAAGCTGCCAGGATAGCAGACACCGTGGAGTGGAAGAGAGTGCGCAATGCCCGTACCCTCTGTATGATCAGTGAAATTTATGAGGTGAACGGCCGGCTGGAGGACAGCAAAGAGATTTTGTTGAGGGCTTATCAGCGCTCACAGATTGGAAGAACCATTTTATACCGTCTGACTGAGGTTGCAATTAAAATGAAGGAGTTCGACGAGGCCGTGGAGTATTACAGCGAGTTTGTGAATGCAGCGCCCCATGATAACTCCAGATACATTTTAAAATATAAGATTTATCGGGGAAGAGGATCTTCTCTGGAGGATCAGATTTCCATTTTGGAAGAGTATAAAGAAAAGGAATATACGGAAAAGTGGGCATATGAGCTGGCTAAGTTGTATAAAAAGGCCGGAAACATGCAAAAATGTATTGAAGAGTGCGACGATTTGGTGCTGTGGTTTCGCCAGGGTCTCTATGTGATAAAGGCGTTGGAATTAAAACAGACCCTGACCACCTTAACGCCTGTCCAACAGGCGATTTATGACCACAAGGATGAAGTTATGGTGGAGAAAGAGGATGAAGTGGAAGCCATTCTTCCGGATATGGAGAAAGAGATCCTGGATAAGATGCCATCTTCTCAGGAGGAGGCTCTGACGGAAAATATTATATCAGAGACACAAAAGGAACTGGCCCAGGCTGTGACAGAACATGCTGCTCAGAGCCAGGAGGAAGGGTGGGACTTTGATGCCAAGGCCTTTACCTCAGACACCAAAATTATCCCTGACGTGACGAAAAAGGCAGACCAGGCAGTCTCTGAAGCGGCAATGTCTGTGGCGGCTTCAGCCACCACAGACATTGCAGAGAAGATGCCCTCCCCGGAAGCCTTGCAGGCAGAGCCCGCTGCGGTAAAAGAGGAGGTACAGGCCTCGCCCTTTGACGCAGAAAATCTCCAGCAGGAGCTGGCGAAGAGTATGCATCAGATCGTTTCAGGGCTTTCCAGAAAAGAGGCTGAGGGGGAGATTATCGAACCGATGAATGATCAGTCTTATCTGGATGAGGCGGAGGACTATGAGGAAGAACAGAAGGAGTCGGAAGAGAAAGAAGCAGAAACCGGAGACGGACGCTCCATTGACGATATTTTAACTTCCATGGCAGGAGCTACCAGGGAGGTTTCCGAAGGCGCAGAGAAAGTTACAGAGCCATCTAAACCGGATAAAGAGGAGATATTGGAAGAGCCGAAAGGTCAGCTTAAGCCTGCCCAGGATACACAGCCTGTGGAGCCTATCCCCATCCGGGATATAACTATGGATTTGTCAGCAGTGGTGGAGGCAGCAGCCGGCGTAACTCATTTAAAGCCAGAGTCTGTGAACCAGCCGGATCAGGGCGCGGAGCCTAAGATACGGGAAATGGAGAAGAATCCGGAGCTTACAAAGGATGAACGATATCTTTTGGCTTATTTTGCTAATATCCAGGGAATTCCTGAGAGCGTGGCCGTGGCGTTGCATGGGGCCAAGAAAAAGATTACTGTGGACAGAACGTCGAAAAGCGGAAATATTGTGATTACCGGCCTTCCAGGCAGCGGGAGAACCACTTTGGCGGTTCGCATGGCCAAGGCACTGAGCATTTATAAAGGAGAAAATGCAGCCAGGGTGGCCAAGATCTATGCAGATGATTTGAACAAAAAGGATATCGCGGCTACTGTGGCTAAGATTGCAGGTGGCACCTTGATTATTGAAGAGGCAGGGGATTTGGAGGATGAAATAGTAAAACAATTGTCTAAGGCCATGGAGTTTCGTACAGATGGGTTGATCGTGATTCTGGAAGATGAAAAACGGCTGTTAAAGCCTGTATTTGATCGGAATCCAGAATTTGCGGAGAAGTTTACCTCCGAGATCAGCGTCCCGATTTATACTAATGACGAGCTGGTTTCCTTCGGAAAGACCTATGCTTACGATGAAGATTATAAAATAGATGATATGGCCACGCTGGCGCTCTATAATCGTATTGGCGAGATGCAAACGCCAGAGCGTCCCGTGACACTCATTGATGTGAAGGATATTGTGGATCGGGCGATCCGAAAATCTGAGCGGGTAGGAGTCCGTAAACTTGGAAAGATTCTTTCCCATAAACGCTATGATGAGAATGACCGTATCATACTTTATGAGAAAGATTTTAAATAAGGCGCATTTGGAACCAGAAAATAAACTTCCGGGAAAAAAGCAAAATTAGCTGCTTTCCCGGATTTTTTTATATAATCATAGAGGGGGAAGCGCTTGACAATGTATATACCGAACGGTATAATTGTCATATCATATAAGATTTTTAGGGGGGTCTATGGAGAATAAAGAACTGATTATGAAATACGCATTGGACCTCTTTTATGCAAAGGGCTATGATGCGGTGGGAGTTCAGGAAATTGTGGATATGGCAGGGGTCACAAAGCCGACCTTGTATTATTATTTCGGCAGTAAGCTGGGGCTGTTAAAGGCAATCCTTGAGACTTATTACAAAGTCTTGCGGGGAGAGATCGACCGTGCAGCTGTCTATAAGGGGGATGTGCCCGGGACACTCTATGCGGTGGCCGATGCATTTATTCGTACGGCCGGGGCTCAGCATAAGCCTTATATGCTGATGATGGCTTTGTTTTACTCAGCCAGGGAAAATGAAGCCCATCAGGCGGTGAAACCTTTTATTCGGGATTTTTATCACAGGATTGTGGACGTGTTTGAGCGCGCTTCCGGAGAATTGGGAAACATGAGAGGAAGACAGACCAACTTTGCCATTGGATTTATCGGCGTGATCAATCACTATATCCTGTTGGCGGAAGAAACGGAGGAAGGCTACAGACAGATTGGAGAAGAAGAGGTGCGCAGTCTGGTAAATCAATTTATGTATGGCATATATTCGTAAGATTTGTGGAAAGACGCGTACCGTAAAATATAGAGAAATATGACATTGGAGGTTTCTATGAGCAAATGGTATCAGGAAGCAGTATTTTATCACATGTATCCTTTGGGACTTACCGGAGCGCCCAAGGAGAATCGGGAAACACAGGTGGTACACCGATTAAGGGATTTGTACCCATGGATCGACCACATCCGCCAATTGGGGTGTACGGCGATTTATATAGGTCCTCTTTTTGAATCTACCACTCATGGATATGATACCAGAGACTATAAACTGGTGGATCGAAGACTGGGCGACAACGAGGACTTTAAGGAATTTGTCTCAAGAGCTCACAAGTCCGGTATCCGGGTTGTGGTCGATGGTGTTTTTAACCATACAGGGCGGGAATTTTTCGCGTTTCAGGATATTCAGAAGAACAGAGAACAATCTGCTTACCGAAACTGGTATAAAGGGATTCATTTCGGATGGAATACGCCTTATAATGACGGGTTTGGCTATGAAGCCTGGAGAAATTGTTTTGAACTTGTAAACTTAAATTATGATGAACAGGCGGTAAGGGAATACATTCTGGATGTAATTCGTTTTTGGATTTCGGAGTTTGATATTGATGGCATTCGCCTGGACTGCGCAGATTGCCTGGAGTTTGACTTTATGAGAGAGATGCGCAGAATGACTGGGAAGATAAAAGAGGATTTCTGGCTGATGGGAGAGGTTATTCACGGAGATTATGCCCGCTGGGTCAACGATCAGATGCTTCATTCCACCACCAACTATGAACTGCACAAAGGGCTTTATTCCGGGCATAATGACCATAATTATTTTGAGATCGCCCATACTATACGCCGCCAGTTTGATGAACATGGAGGAATTTATCGGGGCAGAACCCTGTATTCCTTTGTGGATAATCATGATGTGGATCGGATTATGAGCAAGCTCAATAATCAGGATCATGTTTTTGCAGTCTATACGCTTTTGTATACCTTACCGGGAATTCCTTCTATTTACTACGGATCAGAATGGGGGATAGAAGGCCGGAAACAGGGGAGCAATGATGATGCCATGAGACCCTGCCTGGATCTGAAAGAAATGTCGGAGAAAAATCAACATCCTGAGCTGACCGCATATATCCAGGATCTTGGAAAACTGAGGGAGGGAAATGATATTCTGGCTGAAGGAAGGTATCAGGAATTGGTTTTGACAAACCGGCAATATGCTTATGCCAGAATTTTGGGTCAGGAGGCGATTTTGGTGGCTGCCAATAACGATGAGCAGGAGGCTCAAATGTGTATTCCGGTTCCGGTGTCGGCGGGCGAGGCCAGGAATGCACTGACGGGAGATAATATAGAGATTGAGAATGGCAGTATACATCTGAAATTAAAGGCGTGCGGCAGCGTGATCATCCACTGTATGCAAGCCTGAAGGAATGGCTGCAGGGAGAAGGAGAAATCAGAGGTGGTAGAGATGGCAGAGAAGAAAAAAGGAGTTAACAAGACGCAAAGAAAAAGTAACGTGCAGGAAGAAACACTTCAGGTAGGAGAATTGGATCAATACCTGTTCGGACAGGGGACACATTATGATATATATAAAAAGCTGGGAGCTCACAAGACCAAAAGAAATGGTAGAAAAGGCGTTTATTTTGCCGTATGGGCGCCTGGAGCGGCAAGGGTGAATCTGATCGGGGATTTCAACCAGTGGAATGAGGATAACCTTCCTATGAAGAGGCTGGAACCTCTAGGCATTTATGAGATCTTTGTGCCAGGGGTGGATGTGGGCGCGTTATATAAGTTTTATATTACAACGAAGAGTGGAAAAGGCTTGTATAAAGCAGATCCCTTTGCAAACGCCTCAGAGCTGAGGCCCGGGACTGCATCTAAGGTGACGGACATTACAAAATTCCGTTGGGGAGACTCGGCCTGGATACAGGCCAGAACACAGCAGGATGTAAATGCCATGCCCTTATCCATCTATGAGGTTCACCCCGGGTCCTGGAAGAAGCATCCATGCCAGGGGGAGGATGAGGACGGCTTTTATAACTATAAGGAATTGGCCCATGCACTGGTGGACTATGTAAAGGACATGGGATATACCCATGTGGAGTTGATGGGAATTGCAGAGCATCCCTTCGACGGTTCCTGGGGTTATCAGGTGACTGGCTATTATGCACCCACCTCCCGGTATGGGAGCCCGGCAGATTTTATGTATCTGGTGAACTATTTGCACAGACATAAAATCGGGGTGATTTTAGACTGGGTTCCGGCCCATTTTCCCAGGGATGCCCATGGTTTGGCAGAATTTGACGGGACTTGCGACTATGAGTACGCAGATCCCAGAAAGGGAGAGCATCCCGATTGGGGAACGAAGATTTTTGACTTTTCAAAGAATGAAGTGAAAAACTTTTTGATTGCCAATGCGCTGTACTGGATTGAGCAATTTCATGTGGATGGACTCCGGGTAGACGCGGTGGCATCAATTTTGTATTTAGATTATGGAAAGCAGGATGGCCAGTGGATACCAAATAAGTATGGAGGCAATAAAAATCTGGAGGCCATTGAGTTTTTTAAGCACCTAAATAGTGTTGTCCTGGGAAGAAATCATGGAACTATGATGATTGCGGAGGAATCCACTGCATGGCCTAAGGTGACGGGAAAGCCAGAGGATGACGGACTTGGCTTTTCTATGAAATGGAATATGGGCTGGATGAACGACTTCCTGGAATACATGAAGCTGGACCCTTATTTCAGAAAATATAATCACAACAAAATGACCTTTGCCATGACGTACGCATATGCAGAAAAATATATTTTAGTTCTGTCCCACGACGAAGTGGTGCACTTAAAGTGTTCTATGATCAATAAGATGCCGGGGGAATACGATGATAAGTTTGCCAATCTAAGAGCCGGGTATGCTTTTATGTTTGGACACCCTGGAAAGAAGCTCCTGTTCATGGGTCAGGAATTCGCCCAGTTTCAGGAGTGGAGTGAGGCCAGAGAGCTGGACTGGTATCTGCTTTCTGAGGAGCGCCATCAGCAAATGCAGCATTTTGTCAAAACGCTTTTGCATCTTTACCGCAAGACGCCTGCACTCTACCAGGCAGATGACAGACCCGAAGGATTTGAATGGATCAATGCCAATGACGGGGACCGAAGCATTTTCAGCTTTGTACGTCACAGTCAGGATGGGAAAAGTAACTTGCTTTTTGTGATTAACTTTACGCCGGTCGCCAGACCGGACTACCGGGTGGGCGTGCCGCGCAGGAAACAGTATCGATTGATTTTGAATGGGGATGATGCGCAGTTCGGCGGAAGTGGCAAGGCACAGCCAGATGTATACCGAGCAGTAAAAAAAGAATGCGATGGACGGCCTTATTCTTTTGCCTATGATTTGCCAGCTTATGGGGTTGCCATTTTTAAGTTCTAGGATGGACAGACCGCGCATAAAATGCAGCAAAGACCGGATGGGGGCGGCATATGGCGCTGAAGGAATACATTTTAACCTTTATGCTTCGGGTGATCTTAGGAGCCGCAGCAATTCTGATCGTTAATCAGCTTCTGGGCAAAGCAGGAATTGACCTTTGCGTGGGTATGAACCCGCTAAGCCTAGTGACTACGGGAATTTTAGGACTTCCGGGGATTGCATTGCTATACGGTATTGCAGGATGTAAGTTTTTGTGATGGGGCCGTGAAAGGAAGCAGACAAAGGATTGGAAATGAAAGAATTCGTTTGATTGGAAAAGCAGGGATAGATCTGGAAAAACAGATTTATTCTCTGTTTTTCTATTTCTGACAAATAAACGGTTACTATTTTGTACAATTTGGCAAAAATGCAAAAAATTATTTTGCACTCTGGACAAATAGCAAAAAGTATCATATAATTAGTCCATATCACATATCAAAATTTGAAATCCGGTCATTTCGACCATATTTTCACAGAAAAATTATAGTAAAAGCATTTTTGTTTCCTATCATGTTCCATCAATCATCCGGCAGAAAGGCGGTGAGATGTGGAAAAAGCAATGGTAGTATTTTTTACTTTGGTGGCCTGTGCGGGGGACATACAAAGAGGTCGTATTTCCAATGGACTTATATTGTGGGGACTCACCGCAGGACTATGTGGGCAGATGGCAGAGTATGGAGCCATGGGATTGATCTTCTTTTTTGAGGGGGCACTTCTGCCAATCTTGTTACTGGGGCCGCTGTTTTATTTTCGAATGCTGGGGGCAGGAGATATTAAACTGTTGTGTACATTGGGAGGGTATGCCGGACCTCAGGTCAGTCTTTGGTATGTAGTGGCATCTATTTTTGCAGGTGGAATCCTGGCAGGTATTTTGATCATCCGAAGGAGAAATTTTCGAAGCCGAATGGGAGTTTTTTGGAGCTATTGGAAGCGTCTTGCCACAGAGCGTACCTGGAGAGCTTATGACAAAGGGGAAAAGCAGGGTGGAACCTTTCATTTTAGTATACCAATTTTGATTAGTGTGTTGCTTTGGGCAGGAGGTATGTAATGAGCAGAAATGTATTTGCAATCTGTGACCCGGAGGTGGACTATGTTTGCCGATTGGCGGAATATCTGTATGGAAGGTTGGGGACAGATTTTGAGATTCAGATTTTTACAGGTGCAGAACCACTTTGTGCCTATGGGGGGATAAAGGCCGTGGCATTGCTTTTAATCTCCTCGGTTGCAATGAGTGAAGAAATAGAGAACATGACTTCCGGACAAATCGTGTTGCTGTCGGAGGGCGAGATACCGGAGAAATGGGAGAGATATCCTTCCGTATATAAATATCAGGATGCGAAAACTCTGACCGGTGAAGTATTGGGTTATTATGCCGGAACAGCAGAAGAAAAGACCATGCTCCCATGGGGGCAGAATCTGTGTCTGTACGGCGTGTATTCTCCCGCACCTCCAATAGAAAAGACAGCGTTTGCTTTGGCCTTTGGACAGAGACTGGCGCAGGAAGGCAAAGTACTCTATCTGAATTTGGAGGATTTCACAGGATTTGAGTTTTTACTGGATCAACACTTTCAATCGGATCTGTCAGACCTGCTGTACCTTGTAAGACAGGGGCAGGAAGAGTTGATCTATCGATTAGAAAATATGATTGAGACTGTGGAGCATCTGGACTATGTGCCTCCGTCATATTTGCCAGGAGACCTTACAAATATGACACTGGATGAGTGGAAGCGGCTTTTAGAACAGCTCACTTCATTAAGCGACTACCAGGTGGTTTTGGTGGAGGTCAATGGACAAATGCAGGGACTTATGGGATTTTTGAACTTGTGTGACAGAATTTATCTGCCCATTGGGGAGGATGTTTTTTCTGTAGCGAGACGAAGACAATACGAACAGGTGGTAAGAATGCAGGGTCGAATATCTGTTCTGGAAAAGACAACGGTGCTCCATCTGCCTGTGAGGAGCAGAGACAGGGAAGGGGAAATACCGGTGTGGAACGAAATGAGAGAATATGTAGAACAGCTGGTACGAAAGGAGGCGGGGGCCTATGCCAAGGGAATATTACGAGGCACAGGAATTAAAAAAACAGCTGTTGGAACGCCTGGATCAGACAAGGGAGATTTCAGATAAAGAGCTTTATGAGCAGATTGACGAGTTGATTTTGCAGGAGAATCGAACATGGAAAAAAAGTCTTGGTGAGAGGGAGAGGCTTCGCCGTGAGTTGTATAACAGTGTGAGAAAGCTGGATATTTTGCAAGAGCTTTTGGAGGATGAAACCATAACGGAAGTCATGGTAAACGGCACAGATGGGATTTTTCTGGAACGCGGGGGAGAAATATTCCGCTGGGAAAAACACTTTCAGGATAGAGGGCAAATCGAGGATGTGGTCCAGCAGATTGCAGGAGGGTGCGACAGAATTGTAAATGAATCCATTCCTATCGGGGATGCCAGACTGGAGGATGGAGCCAGAGTAAATTTGGTTTTACCCCCGGTAGCGCTAAACGGGCCGATTATCACCATTCGCAGATTTCCAAGGAGGGCCATAACCATGAGGGAATTGACCGACTGGGGGAGTATTAGTCAGGAAGCGGCAGATCTGTTAAAGCAGCTGGTCTATGCAGGTTACAATCTTTTTATCAGTGGGGGGACAGGTTCCGGTAAGACGACTGCAGATTGTCGGGCCAAACGGACACCTGTGCCATATTCGGCGGACAGTCTGA
>CABSEG010000059.1 GCA_902476645.1 uncultured Lachnospiraceae bacterium
GGCCGGTGTTTCATTCTTAAAGTCAATGGTGACCACGCCTCCAATGGCACAGGCCATCTGATCCAGCAGTCCGGATTGTTTGCTCCAGTATTCGTTCTCGGCATACTGTCCGATCTTTGCATAATCTACGTAATCCATCTTTCCCTGGTTGCTGAAATAATCTACGATGGCGCAAATCAACATCTCAAAAGAAGCTGATGAACTGACGCCGGCCGCGCCGATTACATCCGTAGTCACATAGGCGTCAAATCCTTCCACCTGGAATCCGCGCTTTTGAAAGCCCTCAAAAATCCCTATCAAAAGTGACTGGGTTCCCTTATTTTTGCAGCTGGTATCCATCTGCTCTAAATCTATGGTCAGGCTCTGATTATAGTTCTCACTGATGACATGAACCAATGAAGTTCCATTCTTTCTCGCTGCCGCAACCGTATCCATAGCAATGCTTCCGGTCAGCACCTTTCCGTGGTTATGATCCGTATGATTTCCCAAGATCTCTGTTCTGCCCGGGGAGGTAAAGAAATCCACTTCTCCCTCTCCAAACGCCTTAAAAAACTCCCTCTGCAAATGTTCATATCTTTCCTGCTGCGCCTGAAGATTTTCCTCCCCATATACCTTTTTTAACAGTTCTGCTGCCTGTTCTTTCTGAAACATCCGATATGTACCTCCTCTATTTTATTCAGACTTTTATCATCTCTCATTATACTGGAGTTGTAATCCATATTTCAAGTACTATTTTCAGTTCTTTTCCGATGCCATGTCCTTGCTAAACCTCTGTTTCACCATAAACAAAAAGAGACATGAAGGGAAATTCACATGGCCGCATAGCCATGTGTCTTTCCCACCCATGCCGATATCTATCATCACCGTTGCTTTGTATTTTACCGTACCGGGCACACGCCGTTGGCGCAGTCTGATGCCCCTATATCCAGCTCCATCTCTTCGTGCTCATATTTTGCCAGCAGTGAGGGGTTGAATGCACGCATATCAGCTTTCCTCTGCTCATACTCCTCTTTCGTGATCTCCTCATAGGGCAAAAGCTCATAAAAGCTGTCATCATAGCTTAAGAAGGACAGTGCCACCACATCATCCCAATGGTCCCAAACCCACTGTTCCACCTGATCCCACTCATGATCCCGCACATGAACAGTGATGGAGCAGTTATGGTCCACATAGTGTTCCATAAACATCTTATAATTTTCCAGCTGCTGTACAGCTGACACGTCCGCCTTTACACAGCCTGCAGGAGCTTTCACCGGAAATTCTACCACCTTTGTGACAGGATCGTCTGGGTCTTGTCCCACCTCCGGCAACACCGGATAGCCCAAATCCTCACAGACTCTGCATAGGGGGTCCGCCGCGTTGATGCGCACCCTGCGGATATAGTAGGGGGCATGGGAATAATGTACTCCGTTGGAAACCGTAGGCAAAAGAGACAATGTTCCTTCCGGTTTTACAGTGGTAACCAACAAAGGCTTGGCTCCTCCCAACCTGGTCGCAATGGTTTCTGCCGCCTTATGAGCCGTCTCTCTGAGCTTCTTTAAAAGCGCAATCTGCTCCTCAACCGTCATCTCCGTAGCGTTCACCATATCCTGCCAGCCGGTCAGAGAACAGCCAAGCAGCCGATCTCTTTGCTGTACCTGATTCCACCGGTGAATCTCCAACTCTCTGCAGGTCATTCGATACCCGGCTCTGGCAGACAATCGCTGGGCTTCCAAAAGCCCCTTTTCATCCAGCTTTCCATCCTTTACAAACCCCATCACATTAACAGTCGTTAAATTGCAAAGTCCGTGGCTGTCCAGCAAAATTTCTCCGCAAGGGTTACAGCCATTAAAATTAGGTCTTCTTTTCTTTCCGGCCTCCTCATTAATCCACCCTGGCTCCCCGGAATAGCGCATTTGCTGCAAATGCCAGTGAAGCTTTTCTCTCGTAGGTTTACGACGATAGTAGATGGAATTGTTGCTCATCTGCCGATGGGCAATGGATTTATCAATCTCCCACCGTCCTCCCACCTGGCGATAAAGATGATTTTTTGCCTCAATACAGGTCTCATCCTCCGCATCAATCAGGCCGATCTCCGAGGTTCTGCGCACACCTCCTGACACTACATTCTCACCGATGATATTTGCAATATCCAAAAGGTCAATCGGCTTCAGCCGGGTATACTCTGCCTTGTCTCTGGCTCCGGCTGCTGTAATGACCTTATGGATCTTATCTAACATGGTCATCATAGAGCCATATCCGCTGGCCGTTCCCCCGAAGTTTTTCAGCCTTTCTCCTCTCGGCCGTATAGAGTCATAGACCACTACCATTTCCTGAATCTTGCTGTATTCCCGGTTTGTGAGGATATCAAAATAATGCTCCAGAGCCTGAGCCCATCCTTCTTTGGAATCTCCTACGGATATAGTCACAGAATTCCTGGTAAAAGACAGATCTGTAAATTCCAGACGATCCTGGGGCGGGCAGGCATCATAGGCCTTGTGCAGAATCTTTACGTTGGTGCGGATTTTTGGTAGTTTTTCTGCGTCGTCCTTTAACACACGCACTCCCACGCCGCTTCCTACCATAAGTAGATAAAACAGATCGTGATAGGCATGATAATCGTCAATCACCTCAAAAGCACAGTTATAGTTGGCCATGGGGTAATCTTCCGCCACAGGAGTATTTCCCACCCAGAGTGTTCTTCCTGATAAGAACTGCTTCAGGTGGTAAATATTATCGTAGAGCTTTTCCGCTTCCTCCCTGGATGTAGGAGCCAAGGAACAGTTATATTCCACGGCTCTTCGCACGGTTTCCCACCAGAACTCCCGGCGTCCGAATTTTGGCAAATATCTGGAATACGTTCTGGTATAGACAAAAGAGCCCAACTGTTCCATAGGATTTGGGGCATGCTTATAAGGACTTAAAAACTCCCGGCTTAACAACCCCTCTTTCCATTCCCCACTGGTGCGCTCTTTCTCTTTCTCCAGCCGATATAGAATATATGACTTCGCTGTCTGGTAGCATCCCTGTTCAAACAGAATTTCTTCTACCGTATCCTGAATCTTTTCAATATCCAGAATCCCCTCACCGGTGGCTGCCAGTTTACACACTGCCGCGTCGGTGGCTCTCTGCACCATTTCCATGTCATGCTCCCCTGCTGCTGCGGAAGCCAGGGCAATGGCGCGGGCAATAAACTCTGCATCAAAGGGTACTACTTTGCCGCTGCGTTTGCGTACATTCATCCGATATTCCTCCTACTAAAGCCTGAATCGTGGCATATTTTGTATTTTCCATTTTTAGACACGCAATATATAGTATACTATATTCGTTCCGAAATCAAGCGGTACTTTTCCATTTTTCAAATTAGAAATTTCTTCCATTACCGCCCTTCCTCCATCTTTGCCGCACTTCGATGAAGACATTTCGTTCTGGAGAATGAGGTTTTTATAGCAGTCTTGGGACAGCTTTTCATACAATCCCCACAGCGAATGCACTCCCTGCTGTTTGGATGTTCCCAAACCCGGATATCCATCTTACAGGTTTTCTGGCATTTGCCGCACTGAATACAAGCCTCCGTATCCACCTCATAGCGATAGTATGCAATGGGATGAAATAGTCCGTAGATGGCCCCCAACGGACACAGATACTTACAAAAGGGACGATATACTATTATAGACAGTAGTAACAAAACAGCCAGTATTCCCAATTTCCATGCATACAGAAAACCTATGGTATCTCTCAGCATCTCATTGGCCAAAACCATGGGAATTCCACCTCCCAGAGTTCCGCTTGGACAGATATACTGACAAAACCAGGGCTTTCCCTGTCCGATGATATCCACTGCAAACAGAGGCAGGAGAATCACAAATACGGCCAAAATGACATACTTCATCCACACAAGAACACGATGTCCATAAAGATTTTTCCACTTTTTTATGAAGGGAATCTTATAGATCAGATCCTGTATCAACCCAAAAGGACAAAGCCACCCGCATACGACTCTCCCGATCAGGGTTCCCACCAGAAGTAAAAATCCTACTATGTAAAATGAAAATTGATATTTTCTGCTTCCCAGGACTGCCTGCAAAGAACCAATGGGACAGGAACCTAAGGCTCCGGGGCAGGAATAACAATTTAATCCCGGAACACATAAATTTTTCGTAGGTCCTGTATAGATTTTTCCTTTCAAAAATCCTGCAACGTAGCCATTTGTCACTGCAGTCACTGCTATCTGCACCCAAAGACGGATATGCTCTTTCATATTTCTCATCCACTTACCCAATTCCTATACACTCCAGACAAATATGAATCGCTTTTACCAGCACGGTCTCCTGTTCACCCCTGACAATCCCCAGAAGAATACAGACAACTGCTGCCAAAAGTAATCCCCTCCTGCACCAGACTCTTGCCCTAGGCTTCATCGCTTACTTTCCCCAACAGTTCATCTATGATAGACATCCAGTCTTCTTTGCTCTTGCTGCCCGTATATACCCCCACTTCCTCACCGTTTTTGTCCACAACAACCGTGGTTGGAACTACCTGCACTTCTCCCATATATCCATAATAAAGGTCTTCTGACAGAAGGATGTGGGTGTAATCCGCTGAAGTGGCCTCGACAATCTCTGAAGCCGTACTGGTATCCGGTTTACTTCCATCTGGAGGCAATACCACATCGCTTAACATTCCCACGATCTGTACGCCCTGATCTGCGTACTCTCTGCTGATTTCCCCCAAATCTGGCATCTCATTGATACAAGGACCACAAAAAGTTCCCCAGATATTGACCATGGTTAAATCAGCATCCTCAAAAATACTTTGGTCCACTTCATCTCCTTCCAGAGTCTGGCTGGTAAAATTTCCAAAGACCGCCTCCCCTGCGGTTTCTGTATCACTTTCCTGTGAAGTCTCCACCGTAGCTTCCGTCTGTACCTGGGTCTCCTTTGGTTCTTCCTTACAGGCAGAAAGAGACACACACATGGCAGAGAGCAGGATTCCCACAGCAATTGGCGTCTTTTTTTTCTTCATAGGCTCTTTCCTCTCAATCCGTAATCATGATTTTTACAGTATTTGTTATATTACCAAAAACGCCCTGACCCGTCAAGCCTCGCTCAACTCTTACATTAAGAATCTGGCCCAACCAGCCACAGTGCGTACCAGTTTCATTCGAATCTTTCTCTTTAGAGACATCTCCTGAGGTTTTTTCCCCTCCGGAGCTACAGATTCTTCCTCATTTAGCACGGTCAGTGCATTTTTTTCATATTTTTTCATTTCTCTGCGAAGCTGTCTGTTTAGCGGCTTACTGTCTACCACCAGCATCAATTCCGTATCCAGATAGGCACTTCTCATATCCCAATTAAAAGATCCCACGGCGCAGAGACGCTTATCTATCGTAAAACATTTTCCATGATAGGATACGCCTCCGTCATACTCTAAGATTTTCACTCCTGTATCCAGAATCTTTCCCTTATAGCGTTCATAATCCATGGCCCCAAAGGGATTCCCATTATTGGCCACCGAGTTGGTCATCATTTTAACCTCATCCACCTGCGCACACACCTGTTCCAGCTGACCAAGCATCCACTCATTGCAAATGATATACGGGGTGTGAAACACCACCTCTTCCTTCGCTTCCTGCATCAACCGGGTCATCTGGTAGAAAACCACCGGTTCCTTGGCCCAGATGGTAGTTGGGTTGGATAAAAGTGAAATCTGTTTGACTGGCTTGGTCATCGCCTTATAGTCCCATTCTTCAAACCAATCGGGATGGGTTTCCTTTATGTTCTCATATCGCTCGCGTAGCTCCTGCCTTTTTTCTTCCACACGCCCGGGACTTTGCAAAAAACTGCTTTCCGGAAAGGTCTTGCAAACCGGCAGATTCCAGATCTTTTCAAAATAGCCGCGCAACTCTCCCAGAGATTCCTCTGTATCACCCCCACTGTAGACAAGCATGTCCCAGTCATAATTTTTATATCCTGGCTGATCTCCCAGAAAATAATCATAGGTATTGCGTCCTCCCAGGATGTAAGCAGTATCGTCCACAATCAGATATTTATCGTGCATTCTGCCCATAGCCGTCCATGGCTTCAGTGGATTTACCTGGTTATAAATCCGAATTTCTGCTGAAGGCAGACTGGACAGTGCAAAAAAATAAGGGTTTCCATTCATTTCTAAAATGCTGAAGGCCCCGTCAGCCAGTACCTTGACTTCCACTCCACGTTCTGCCGCCGAAACGAGAGCGGCCAGCATGTCTTTCCCGCTCTCGTCTGAGTCGAACTCAAAAGTAGATAACAAAATCCGTTCCTGGGCCTGGGAAATCAGGCGGATTCGCTCCTTTAGAGCATCTCCATTATCAGAAATCACGCAGGCCCGTTCCTTTGCGGTCTTGTTCCCGTAAAAGGCTCCTGCGTCAAAAGCTTCCTTCGTTTTCTCTGTCACCTCAGGCTGATGAATAAACGGAAGGATTGCTCCCAACAAAAAATATAGAACAAAAAGAAGCACCAGAAATCCCACAGCTTTTCCAATCGTTTGCATCTTTTTATCTCCTGTGTCTCTTTTTGTGCAAGGACAGCAGCTTATCCAGGTATACGGATTTTAACTGCTTACTGGCCAAAGCCTGCTTTACGGGGGATAATTCTAATATAGCTCCGAAAACTGCAGCCATGGCTCTATGACTTGCAAAGGCCTGGTTGTCAAAAATCAAATTTTGGAGCGTTCCCTTTTCAATGGCCTGAAGCACAAATCTGTGGGTACTGTTTACCGGGGTGATAATCTGCTCCTTTCTGCGCTTTAACTCAATAGCCTTTACGCTGCAGTTTCTGGCACATACCCCGCATCCGAGGCAGATATCCCGGTCCACCACAGCTTTTTTCCTGCCATTTTCCCCCTCTTCCATAGAAATGGCCAAAATCGGACAGACCTTTGCGCACTTTCCACAGCCTTTACATATTTCTTCAGAGATCTCCGGAATATAACTGGTAGTAGCCACAGGCTGCATGGGACTAAACTTCCTGGCCGCCTGAAGCGCTTCGCAACAACAGCCACAGCAGTTGCAAATAAATGCCGGATGCTCCCTTACATTTTCCCCAATCTGCACCAGATTTGAGGCGTAGGAGCGCTCCAGGGCATCCAACGCCTCTTCCTTTGAGATCAGTCTCGCATACTGTCCGTGTTCCGCAAGGGATCTGGCCACATTATCGAAAGTCAGGCAGACATCCCATGGAGCGTTGATCTCACAAGGGTGTCCTGCATGATACATTTTATGACGACAGTAACACAACCCCAGTCCGATATATTCTGCCTCCTCAACGATATGGGTAGCTTTCTCATAGTCCAGGATATGGTTTGCCTTATCATTGGTCAGCACCGGTTCCTGCACATAGACCCGGCCTAATTTTGTCTCTGTGGCAAAGAACAGATCTTTAATAAAGTCCTCCTCCACATTCATGTACTGATAATACAGTTCACCCAGGTATTTCTGATCAATATCCCCTCTGGTCCTCATCAGGGCAAATTCGATAAATCCAGCCATAGGCGGCGGCATCACAAATTTCCGAACTCTATTATGCCAGGAATCCACCAGCAGGGCCTTCTCACAGAGGTGATCCAGCAGTTTCTCTGCCTTTCCCTCTGTAGTTCCCCATACCCTGGCCGCCTTTGCAACGGTAAAGGGACGAACCGGCAGAAGTGCCACCCACTTGGCCTCTTTTTCGGTATATAGTACCTGTAAAATCTTATAAAGGGTTTCCGATGCGGGCGCTCCCTGGGTAAACCAGTTGATACGGTCACTCAGATTGCGGTAAGCGTCCCGTGTTGTTAAGTGTCCCATTCGCATTCCTTCTTTCCTGTATCTTTTTACTTTTCCATCCCTATCTTATCACAGAATCTCCAATATACCAAATACAGATTTCATCTGATGCCGTCTACTTTTTCGGACACACCTCGCCGGTATGCCAATCCGGATACTCCTTACTTTCTAATCGTGGCGCTCCTCACTCCACTCCAGGAAAGTACCGGAATTCGCGTCAATCTCAAACTCATACTCTCTCTGGTTGTAAATAATATCTCCTTCATATTTCTGCTGCCCATCGTCATAATCCAGCTCAATACGAAGATCCTGCTCTGTGGCCCCCGGAACCCGCTCCAACGCCAATGCAATGGCTTCTTCCCGGCTAATTGCGGTCTGCTGCGAGGTCTGTTGGGGGGCTGCCCCATTGGTCTGAGCCTGGGTAGACGGCTGAATCTGGGATTCTGTCTGTGGCTGGGTCTGGGATTCTGTCTGGATCTGAGTCTCCGTCTGAACCTCGGTCTGGGGCTGCGCCGCCTGAGTCGTCGCATCCTGCTGAACCTGCTGGCCGGTCTCTTCTCTTTCTGCTGTCAGGATATCACCATTTGAGGCCAATACTTCATATTCATAATCCACGCTGCCCTGGGCAAATTGCACATCGTATACCTTGCGGCCGTCTTCCTGATCCTGGGATACTCTCACTCTGGTCGCTTCTGATTCATTTACTCCTGCATCTTCCATAGCGATCCTCTGTGCTTCATCTTTCCCGATATCGCCTCCTCCATTACTCCTTGCTCCGTTCCCGCACCCCGCGATAGACACTGCCAATAAAATAGCTGCTGCTCCTGTAAAGTATCTTTTTTTCATATAGATTCCCTCTCTTTCTATTTGTGCTTTTGTTTGTTGTTGTAACCAGTATAATCTCCAAACATGAAAGAAAGATTAAAACAAAACTATTTTTTTTCACTTTTCATGGGAATAGAAAATAAAAATCTGCTTCCCCTACCTGGTACACTCTCCACATGGATCTCTCCTCCATGTGCCTGTATAACCCACTGTACCATGGACAGGCCCAGTCCCGAGTGGTCTGTACCGGTTCTGGACTCATCTGCCCGGTAAAATCTCTCAAATATATGAGGAAGAGCCTCTTTTGAAATTCCAATTCCGTCATCTTCCACGCATCCGGATACCCGGTTCCCCTCGGTGGTCAGCCGAACCCTTACATGTCCGTTCTCCTTTCCATAACAAATGGCATTGGAAATCAGATTAATCATCATACGAATATAAAAGGTTTCATCTACCCAGGCATAAATTGGATCTTGTACCAGCGTTTCTATGGTGATTCCCCGATCCTGGGCCAAAATTTTTTGTTCTTCCGCTACCATCTGGGTCAACTCGCTGATATTCAGCTTCTCCAGATGCAACCTCTGCCTGCCCTCATCTGCCCTGGAGAGTACCAGAAGATGGGATACCATAGAAGCCATATCCCTGGCTTTTTTTTGAATCAGCCGAATCTCTTCCTGCTGCCTGTCAGAAAGCCCGCCATCAGCCAAAGTTGCCTCACACTGGGCTAGAATCACGCCAATAGGCGTTCTTAACTCATGGGAGACATCTGAGGTAAACTGCTTTTCTCTTCGAAAAGCTTCTTCTAACTCTTCCAACATCCCGTCAAAAGTATCCGCCATTCCAAGAATCTCATCCCTGTTTTTTCCCCCTGCCCTTTGCAGTCCAATCCGCTTTGACAAATCCTTTCCTGCCCGAATCTCCTGTACCGTATCTGTAATTTTTCGAACGGGCATTAAGGTTCTGCGCACAAAACGATATTCCACAAAGGCTGTGAGCGCTACAATTAAAGGCATAAGAATCAACGCAATGCGAAGGGCAATGCGAAAATTTTCCTCCGCTTCCGTCATAGAGGTCACACCGCGGATATATACTGGCTCGTATCCCGGATATTCATGGTAGACATCCAACACGTACCAGGATGCCTGTCCTCCCTGGATCGTCTGCACTTCCCCGTCTTTAAGCTTTGGCTGTTCATCAAATCCATAGGGCACACGCCCATAGAGAAACGTTCCGTCTGTCCGATAAATTGCAAGATAGACTCCCCGGTCTAGGGAGTAGAAATCTGAATCGATATCCATCTCCCCGTCTAATATCTCCACATCGTCCAGACTCTTTTGCACTCTGTTTCGTAAATTCATCTGCACGGAGGATAGCACTTCCCGACTGCTAAGCGAAAACAACACTGACATAGCAACACATACCACCAAAATCATGCAAACTGTATACAAAAGCGTCAGCTTCCATTTTAAGGAAAGATGTCCCATTCTTATGAACCTCCCACCTTTTCCTACTCTTCTTTTAACACATATCCGGCTCCCCGAACCGTGTGAATCAGCTTCTGTTTCTCACCGTCGTCAATCTTCTTGCGCAAATAACGGATGTAAACGTCGATTACATTAGAACCTCCCTCATAGTCATAATTCCAAAGATGCTGCTCCATCCGGTCTCTTGAGAGTACAATCCCCTTGTTTTGGGCCATATAACGAAGCAGCGAAAACTCTTTTCCAGACAACTTTATCTCACGCTCTCCCCGGAACACACGGTGGGAATCCAGATGAATTTTCAAATCTGCCACCTGAAGGGCGGATTCCGGCACCTGAGATGGTCTGCGCAGCAAAACCCGAATTCTGGCCAGCAGCTCCTCAAAGGCAAACGGTTTTACCAGATAGTCGTTTGCCCCCGCATCCAGTCCCTTTACCCGATCTTCAATGCTGTCTCTGGCAGTGAGAAGCAGGACGGGAAGCGTCATTCTTCTCTGACGGATAGTTTTTAGCACCGTCAAGCCATCCACTACCGGCATCATAATGTCTAAAATCAGTCCGTCATATTCCGCTCCATCCAGATATTCCAGGACCTCTCTTCCATCCGAACAGGAATCCACACTGTAATGCTCGGCCTTTAATCTGGAGACGATAATTCTGTTTAAATCCTTTTCGTCCTCAGCCACTAATAATCGCATACCATTCACTTCCTATAAAATGATTTGCCTCATTCTATCATGTTTCCATATACTGCGCAACATTGCCTCTTTTCATATTGTGGAATCCTTGACATTATCCTGTAAGAAGATTATAATTTGTTTCAAAAGAAACATTTTTAAGATCAAGGTATTTTAAAAAACTATATTAGAAAAGGAAGGATTATTTCATGAAAGGAAACACGGAGCTTCTCTTGTTAATCCGGAGGATGATGAAGCTGTATGAGGCTTGCCTGGAGGATATTCGAAAGAAATATCAGCTTTCTCAGCTCGAGATCAAAATCATCGGATTTCTGTTTAATAATCCTGGCAAGGATACCGCTAAAGATATCTCACAGCTTCGCATGATCCCAAAGGGTAATGTCTCCCAGGGAGTAGAATCCCTGATTCAGAAGTCTTTGCTTTTGCGTACTCAGGATGAACAGGACCGACGGAAAATACACTTAACCCTGACAGATGCCGCGGCCCCTGTGGTGGAAGAGATCAAATCGGCCAATGACGTCTTCCGGACGCAAGCTTTTTTTGGATTCTCAAAAGAGGAACTATCCCTCTACCGGGAGTTGAATCATCGATTGATGGAAAACCTGATTCAAGGTTTGGAAAGGATATCATATGGAAACAAACAATAACAAAAATTTTTTAGGGACAGAACCGGTGGGACGCCTTTTGGCCAGACTGGCGCTTCCCACTGTGGCTGCTCAGATTATCAATATGCTCTACAACATTGTGGACCGGATCTATATCGGTCACATTCCCAAAGAGGGTGCCATGGCTCTGACTGGAGTCGGGGTGTGTATGCCTCTGATTATGATTGTATCGGCTTTCGCCGCATTGGTCAGTAATGGCGGCGCTCCAAGGGCTTCTATCTTTATGGGGCAGAAGGATCATGAGTCTGCCGAAAAAACCCTGGGCAACTGTTTTCTCCTTCAAATTATCATTTCTGTTCTGTTAACAGCAGTATTGTTGATCTGGAACCGGGATTTTCTGATGGCCTTCGGTGCCAGTGAAAATACCATAGAATACGGCGTTCATTATATGAACATCTATGCGATTGGAACAATCTTTGTTCAGCTAACCCTGGGGATGAATGCATTTATAACAGCTCAGGGCTTTGCCAAGACAGGAATGCTATCCGTCTTAATTGGAGCCGTATCGAATATCATTCTGGATCCGATTTTCATTTTCGGATTCGGTATGGGGGTACAGGGAGCGGCGTTGGCTACCGTTTTCTCTCAGGCTATTTCCTGCGCCTGGGTTCTCTCCTTCCTGCTGGGCAAGAAGACTCGTTTAAGGATTCAAAGAAGATATCTGGGCTTAAAGCCGGAGATTATCCTTCCAAGTCTTGCCCTTGGACTATCTGTATTTATCATGCAGGCCAGCGAAAGTGTCATCTCCGTATGTTTTAACTCCTCCCTGTTAAAATATGGCGGAGATATTGCCGTAGGGGCCATGACCATTTTAACCAGTGTCATGCAGTTTGCCATGCTTCCTCTTCAGGGTCTGGGACAGGGGGCTCAACCCATTATCAGCTATAACTATGGCGCGAAAAATACAAAGCGGGTGACCTCCGCATTCTGGCTGCTTTTAAAATCCAGTCTTTGCTATTCCTCGCTTTTGTGGATCTTCGTAATGCTCTTTCCCAGGGTTTTTGCATCCATGTTTACCTCCGATGCTGCCCTTCTCTCCTTTACGGGAATGGCCCTTCGCATTTATATGGCTGCCATGCTTCTGTTTGGCATCCAAATGGCCTGCCAAATGACCTTTAACGCCCTTGGAAACGCAAAAGCTTCCATTGCCGTTGCAGTCACTAGAAAATTCATCCTGCTGATACCTCTGATCTATCTCATGCCTCAGCTGTACCGTGCGGATCAGGCAAAGGCCGTCTATATGGCAGAGCCGGTGGCCGATATCATTGCCGTAACCTTTACTGCCATTCTATTTGCCTTCCAGTTTCGGAAATCTTTAAGAGACATGTCTTCCTCTGAGCCCGGGCGGTCTTAGAGGTCCTCTTTAAAACGCATGAGAAAAACCAGGGCTATACGGCTCTGGTTTTTCTCATGCGTTTATGTAATCAACTAATATCTTTTAATTTTCTTGGACGGCGTCTTATCAAATTCACACTCTCTCACCTTAAGACTATAGATCTTTTTATAAGAAGGCGCCCCCTGATTATAGGCATCAATCTCCTTTTGAAGCTCCTCCCGAACATCCTTGATGTGTTTCTTTTTTGCGTAATCGTAATCGGGATAGATTTCTGCCTCAATCACCCCGTCTTTTTCACGTACCAGCACCTCCTGTACCAGTCTGGCCTCACTCAGCTTATTCTCCAGCTCCTCTGGCGACACATTTTCGCCATTCTTGGTGATGATCAGATTTTTCTTCCTTCCTGTAAGGAATAAAAAACCCTCCTCATCCACATAGCCCAGATCTCCGGTCCTCAGCCATCCATCTACCAATGCTTCCTTAGTCTCCTCCGGCATCTTGTAATACCCCTTCATAACGCTGCTGCCCCGAACCCAGATCTCGTGGTCTACTACCTTGGCCTCACAGTTGGGGAGTAACTGACCCACTGCCTCTTTCTTGATCTTCCAGCTCACCGTGGTACTGATGACAGGCGCGCATTCTGTCATGCCATAACCTTGCAGAATCGTAATGCCATAGCGCTCAAACAGATCAATATAGGATGGATTTAAGTATGCTCCTCCGCTGCAAATAGTGTGAAATTGCTTTCCAAACACCTGAATTTTTACAATCTTAGGTGGAAGTAAAGCCGCCTCCTCCAATTTTTTAGCCAATGTCTCAATCATCAAAGGAACCATCAGGATCATATTCGGCCTAAACAGTTTAATATTCTTGGCCACACGGATCAACGAGTCATTGATGCAAATGATGCTGCCAAGAGAAATCGCTTTTAGAATATCCATACTCAAACAATAAGCATGGTGAATAGGAAGAACGGACAAAATCACAGTTCTCTCAGGAATCTTCATATCCAGGCAGGTAGCATTCTCAGCCATATTCCTGTGGGTCAGCATAACTCCCTTACTCTTTCCCGTGGTACCGGAGGTAAACATAATGGTGCAAAGCTGTTCGGGATCCAGGGAACACAGAAATGCTCCCCGATGCTTTTCTGCCAATTTCCAGAAGGAAAGTACTCTGCCTTCGTCTTCCTGCTTCTGCATAGATATTATATAGTTCAGCTTGGGGCAACACGCATCTAGTAATTCTGCCACATCCTTTCGAATCTCATCCAGCACGAGAACCGTTACGTCTGCCCGGTCAATCAGCTCACAGACTTCTTGGGCCGGAAGGGATACATCCAGCGGTACAGCCACACTGGCACTGTTGACAATACCAAAATAAGCAGTAAGCCAAGTATAGGAAGTGGCTCCTATAATAGCAATATGATTTCCCTTTTCTCCAAGAGCTTCTAAAGCCTTTGAAAAACTTTCGCTATCTTGACGAAGCTGAGTATAGGTTTTGGATTCCACTTCATTTTTGGAAACCTTGTATCGAATGGCATCCTCTGCCCCAAACTTTTCTTCTGTCTGTAAAAGAATATCGCGAATAGTACTATAAATCATAACCTTCCTTTCTCCACTTAGGCAGTCAGATGTTCCAGGTAAAAAACTGCCTCTCCCACCGTACGGATATCCGCTGCCTTTTCCTGTTCGATCTCGATATCAAACTCATCCTCCAGTTCCCCCAACATGCTCATGAAATCGAAGGATGTAAAACCTAAGTCTTCCATAAAGCGAGATTCCGGGCGTATCTCCTCCGGTTCCACTTCCACATAGTTACAAATGACATTTACCAATCTCTCAAACATTTCGCTTTCCTCCAAATACGCTTCTCACTTTATACTAATTTTATAATATCACCGATTGTCAGATCCGGGTTCTCCGTGCCCTTAAACATAATCCTGCACAAATAGTAATACAGATACTCCAGATCTTCCCTGGATACCGCTTTTACCTGGTGCTCAAAACTAAAATCCAGTCCGTTATCCTCCGGTCTGTGCATCACAGTCAGGTACATGGCCTGGGTAGTAGCCCCGTTGGGATACCATTTGGTTTTATACCGGATATCCCCCAACTTATCCAGTCCCTTTTCCTGAAGTGTCAAAGGCTGATAGGTCAAAGACATGGGCTCATAGGTCAGGCCCTGCTGAGGCACCGGATACGTCTTGGCCCGGCAGGCAAAGTATTCCACCGGATCATAGTTGGCATGGCGGAAGTATTCGTTTTGCTTATCGCGAATTTCATAGATCCCCTCCAAAAATGTTTTATTCTCCGGAATTATGGTACGGAATGGGAAAGAGTGAATCCTGGTTCCACCGGATTTTTTCTCCTTTATGGTAGCCCTTCTGGCAATGGCCGTATTGATGGAGACGTCCTCGTTTCCATTCATTTTCTGAAAATAAGTGCGAAGCCCCATCAACAGCAGACATACTAAAGACACATGGTACCTTTCACAAAAATCCATCAATCGTTTCGTAGGTTCTGCTTCTAAGTGAAAAATGTCCAGCGCGGAATCCACACAATCTGAGGCGTTAAAGGCCGCTCTCAAATCCGGATTTTTAAATCTTTTACGGGCTTCCTCAAGATTTCCCGGTCCCTTTAGTCCATTGTAAATAGGCTCAGAAGATTCAATCACCTGCTGGAAGAATTTTCTGTCCCGCTCCTGCGCCTTGGATCCTGCTTCATAAGCCAAATCCTTTTGAATCTGTTCGATATAGGAACACATATCTTTCGGATATGGAACCCCTTCATATTTTGCGTGACAGTACAGTTCAATCACATCTTTTAAAAAGCAAATCAGGGATTGAGCATCCAGGATCATGTGATGTCCCAGCAGATAGATTCCGTTAAATCCATCCGGCATCTTAATCATAACAATTCGGTTCATGGGGGAATCTTCAAATTTAAAAGGAACCTGTGTCCATGCCTGCATTGTCCTTTCTGCCTCTTCCATCGTAGTTTCGGAAAAGTCCATAAATTCTATGTCCCGCTCTTCTTTATCCACCACGTACTGATAACAATTTCCCTCTTTATCTTTGGCAAACCGCACACGCATTCCTTCGCAGCGCTCATAAGCTTTATAAATCGACTGTTTTAATAAATCCCAGTCTATATCCACCTCGATGGTCAGGCTGGTCCCCACATTCACCACTTCTTTTTTAGGACACATCTGTTGATAAAACAGATGAAACTTCTGCGCCACCGTCAATGGGTATACCGGATATCCCTTTCTTTTTCTCATCATTTCATAATTCCTCCCGTAAATGTATCCAGCGCCAACTCATAATCTTTTCTATCTTTATAATAACTCTCCGCGTGGCCTGCTCCTTTTACAATCAGTTTTGTCTTGGGTGCTGCATAGTTATGATAGATTTCCTCACACATGCTGCATGGAACAAAAGTGTCTGCATCCCCATGAATCAGCAGAGCTGGTACTTTTGCCTTTCTGACCTCCCTAGCCGCATTGCACTCATCCAGACCATAACCCGCTTTCTTTTTGTTGACTCGGTCCGCAATCTGAATCATGGGAAACGCCGGCAAGTGATACATGGTCTTAAGCACGTGGGTGAATACGTATTTAGGGGACGTAAAGGCACAGTCCGACACAATTCCCTTGACCTGCTCCGGCAATGTAAGACCAGAAGTCATCAATACCGTTGCCCCTCCCATGGAAGTGCCATGCAACAGAATCTGTACCTGCGGTCCCACCTCCCGGATCATCCAGCGTATCCAGCTAATCGCATCGTATCGATCCTTACATCCAAACCCGATGTATGTTCCCTCGCTCTGGCCATGAGCCCTCTCATCTACCAACAGCATTCGATAGCCCCGCTTTAAATAATAATCAGATAGGCCAATGTAATCGCTCATGCCCTGGCTGGTATAGCCATGGAAACAGATCACCGCCTTGTCCAGTCCTTCTCCTTCAAAATAAGTCCCGTGTAGCTTTAATCCATCCTGAGATGTAATCCATACATCCCTTCTGGGCTGCTCCATCATCCATTTTTTTCTCTCCTCCAGCAGCGGTGCATACTGACTCCAATCCGTCCCGGCCATTTTCATCGTGCGCTCCACTTTGACATTATTGCGCATCATCGTGCGCCGGTAAAAATATGCACATCCCCCCAACTCGGCCGCCGTTAGCATTCCCAGAACCGTTGCAACTCCTCTGATCATTCCTTTCATGCCTGCTCCATTTCTGTGCCTTAGCACTAACATCGTCTATATTATTATCTTTTCTTCTTACTATCGATAAATTCTTTCAGGCGCAGAGCCTTGTCTATATTTCCCTCTACCTTCAGTTTTCCAAGAGTCACTGCAAGTATGGGATCTGTTTTCCCTTCCGCAATCTTAAACAGTGTCTGTGCAGAACAGGTAAAAGCCGCGTCCCGGTCATAATACTCATAAGGTTCTACATAAAGCTTTCCCCCTTTTACTTCCACGTAAAAGATGCCTTCTCCCTCCCCGGTTACACGAAATTCATATGCCAGATGCTCCTGGATATCGCTTACATCAGCCTCTATAAACATCCCCTTAACCTTGGCAAACATTTCTGCAAAAGTCATCAAAAAAATCCTCCTTTCGACCGCTGGTCGTTTCCTTTTCTCTGATAGACTATCATTATTTCGACCAATGGTCAATAGTGATTCTGAAACGAAAATCCATGTCTTTCCAAAAGAATTTTGTATACTTTGCAATTGCTTTTCTTTTTTCTATTATGATATACTTAACATCAACTTATAATGGATGTGTAAAAACACAGCAGAACATTCTTGAAGAGGTGACTAAGATGCAAAACCAGATGAAGTATAACCGAATATTAAATGCTCTTCAGCAGCTTCTGGAAAACAAGAATATACAGACAATTTCCGTTAGTGAGATTGCCCAGACAGCCGGAATCGGAAAAGGGAGTATTTACTATTATTTTCCTTCCAAGGACGCGATTTTAGAGGCTCTTGTGGAAAGAAGCTATGAAAAACCTTTGCAGACTGCAAAAAACCTTTCGGAACAGGCAGACGTCTCTCCTTTTACCAGGATGGCTATGATTTTTCAAACCTGCCGGAACTCTTCTTCCGAATTTCTAAGATCAGAGAATCAATCCTCAGCTGGAACCCAGGAGAAATCTTTTCTTCATCAAAAGTACATGAGTCACCTGATATCCGAATTAAAACCCGTACTGGCCGAGATCATTCGGCAAGGAATCAAAGGCGGACAGATTCACTTTGACCGGCCAGAAGCTTTAGCCGAGATTGTGCTGATTGTTCTCACGGTAAAACTGGATAACACCCTGGTTCCCTCTACAAAGGAGGATATTGAAGATACCATTTCAGGCCTTGTATCGTTGCTGGAAAAAGGTACGGAAAATCCTTCCGGCTCATTGAACTTTTTAACAAAGCTATAGGGAGACCGCCTCCTCCTATCGGTGACATCGTCACAGAACTTTCTCACAAATCTGTTATACTGAGACCATCAAATCAATCTGTAGGAGGAACATATATGTCTGCGATCAATATTACAAAAAATAATTTTCAGGAAGAAGTACTCAACAGTAAAAAAACCGTTTTGTTAGATTTTTGGGCTCCGTGGTGCGGCCCCTGTCGGATGGTGGGTCCCATTGTAGAAGAAATTGCCAGAGAGCGTCAGGATATTAAAGTATGCAAGATTGACGTAGATGATCAGAAAGAATTGGCTTCCGCCTTTCACATCTTGAGCATCCCCACTCTGATGGTCATAAAGGATGGTCAGATTGCCAACCAGGCCATGGGAGCCAGACCGAAAGGGCAGATTTTGGCAATGCTGTAAGATCATGCCAATACACAAAGAGAAAATTACA
>CABSEG010000060.1 GCA_902476645.1 uncultured Lachnospiraceae bacterium
TACCAGCTCTCCTTCTCCAGTCACTGCCAGGTGTACTTCTCCCTCATAATCCGGCACAATGGTGCCATTTTCATCCACAGCCTTTACATAAACTGCAAACAGATCGGAACCGTCTGCCACAGGCGTCACGCCCCTGTCTCCGATTTCCACCTCCAGGCGTACGGCCGTCTCCGGCGTCCTGACTTCATGGGTGGCGGCTACCTGGCCATCTAAGATTGCCTCTGCCTTTAAGGTTCCCTTTTTTACCTCCTCCAATTGGAACGTAAAGATGGGACTTCCTCCCTTTTTCGCAATGTTTGGAACGCTCTTTAACGCATCCTCCCGAAAGATCTCATCTACCAGATTTCCGTCCTGATACAGCTTTACGCTGTCGCAGTTGGAAAATACCATAATGCTGCCGTCAGAGTCCTCCGTATAATCATCCGAGATATAGACCATGGGCCCGTAGACGGGATCTTTTGCCGACTGCATAGACTGCAGCCAGTAATAACAGTTCTTCTCATAGCGGTCAATGTCCACGGTTCCGCTTCCCAGAGTTTTCGAATTGGAACCTCTGGTATAGTCATTAAAGCTCCAGAGGAAATAGCCGCCGATTCGATCGGAAGCATCCAGGCCGCCCCAGTCGGAATAGCCGTCTCCATTCAGATATCTTTCTCTCGTCCGAACCTGCTCATTCTGCTTCTGGGTGCCTTCCCTCCTTAAAGCCTTGCTGGAATCCTCGAAATCTCCCCATTCTCTGGTGAAAAACGGCTTATCCGGGTCAAAATCTACCCAATCTTCCTGATCCTGACTCCACTGGGTATCCTGGACCTTATAGCAGACATCGTATTTCTCCCCGTAAAATCCATAGTCACTGGCTGCAAAAAACTGGTTTCCCGGATATTCCTGTCTGGCTGCTGCCAGAGCATCGTCCACCCATTCTTCCGAAGCTCTCGTCTCATTAAGAGAAGTCTCCCAGAGCACTACGGATGGATGGTTTCTGTCCCTTCGAATCATTTCCCTGGTATCACGGATCGTCCTGTCATAAAAAGTCTGGGTATTGGTAAAATTCTGCCATCCCGGCTGACACTCGATCACCAGCAGCCCCAATTCATCACAGGCCGCCAGAAATGCCGGATCCTGCGGATAATGGGCTGCCCGCACTGCATTGAAGCCGTTCTCTTTCAAAATCAGGGCATCCCGATACTGCATGGAATTTGATCCTGCATCCCCTACGCTTAAGAAGGCCTGATGCCTGTTGGCGCCTCTTAAATACAGACGTTCTCCATTGATATATAAACCATCGCTCTTATAGGCAATAGTGCGAATTCCCACTCTGGTAGTCACGGAATCCGTCAGCTCTCCATCTTGATAGACCTTTGTCTCCAGATCATACAGGTTCGGATGATCCGGATGCCAGAGTTTAGGCTGTTCTATCACGAGTTCCTGGGTAAATTCTGAATCTGAATTGGCAGAGATCTCCTGTGCCTGACTTTTTACGCTGGCCACTGTCCGGCCCTCCTGATCCTTTAGCACCTGCTCCACTTCCGCATGGGCGTTTTGCTCCTGTTCGTTCACCACATGGGTTTTAACCTGTACCGTTGCCTGCTCCTCTGTCACCTGAGGATAGGTCACAAACACACCTCCGCTCCCCTCTTTTTCTGCCTGAAGTGCATCCGATATGTACAGCGGCTCCGTGACTCTCAGCGTTACGTCCCGATAGATTCCCCCATAATAGTGAAAATCCAGGCTTGTTTCCGGCTTTCCGGGCGGCGTATCCGGATTATCCACAGTAGAAACGCGAACCGCCAGCACATTGGTTTCCCCAAAATTTACCTTGTCCGAGATATCCACAGAGAATCCCACGTACCCTCCGTTTCGTACAGCGACCAGTTCTCCGTTCAGATACACCTCCGAGTCTATCATGACTCCCTCAAAGTCAATGTTGATTTTCTTTCCCCGGTACTCCTCACCCAAGGTGAAATATCTCCTGTACCATCCAATCCCCTTGTAGCTTCCGTTTCCGCCGTTACAGTGTTTTTTCTCTAACCGCATGGTATGAGGGATGGTCACGTTGGCAAAGGCTTCATCATTATAGTCTACTGCCTGGGCCCCTTCCAAGTCTCCTCTGTAAAATCCCCAGTCAGAATTAAAATTTAAAATCTTCCTCCCCACAGATACCTCTGCGATTTCCTGCGCCGCCTGGACTTGCATCGGCGCAGATTGGGCAAACACCGCCGTTGCCGCGAGCGCGCAGATCTGCATTCCCACTACAAACTTTTTCCATAATCCTTTCATCTTCATCCTCCTTCTCCGGTAATATTTCCCGCAACGATTGGCGCAAATGGCCTATCGGTCCTTGCATCCTTCATATTGGCATAGAGATTCTAACACACAATCCTACTAGAATGTTAGGATTTTTTTTACCCATAAAGGTGGATTTTTTTTACCCATTCCCTTCTGACAGAAAAAGCCCTGTCGCCTTTTTATTCAAAAATGCGAAATCATTCTCTACCATAATTCCACAACTCTACCTTTATTTTTCTGAAGATAAATGCCTGTTCTAATACCAATTTAAACCTGAATCTCTTTTCTCTGAACCTGCTTTCGGTAAATGACAAAAGAGAGCACTGCCGTTATGGCTTCCGCAACCCAAAAAGCATTCCATACCCCCACGGCCCCAAAGATTCTGCTCAACAAAAATGCCGCCGGAATAATGATAACCACGTAGCGTGAAAGAGAGATCAAAAGAGACGGCAAGCCTTTGCCCAATCCCTCCAGAGCCCCCGATGAGGTCACGGAAACTGCGGATACCAGAAATCCCGCGCTGATAATGCGAAGAGCCGTTTCACCCGCCCGGATGGTTTCTTGTTGGTCAGTAAACAGACTTATGAGTTGTCCTGGAATGGTCAGGCAGATGATGGTTCCTAAAATCATAATTATGCCACTCATTCCCAAAACCCAGTTGTAGATCTGTTTTACCCTTTTATGCTCGCCTGCCCCAAAGTTAAAGCCGATTAACGGACGCATCCCCTGAATAAACCCGTTGGCCGGCAGATAGAGAAAGGTTTGCAGTTTATAATAAATTCCTAAAACCAATATATAAATTTGTGAAAACTCAGCCAGAATCGCATTCAATGAAGAGACCAAAAGTGACGGAAGGGCCAAATTTAAGGTTGCAGGGATTCCCACAGAATATAGCCTGAATACCATCTTTCGTTCCGGCACAAGGTATTTTCTGCTCACACGGACATGAATTGGCCGTACAATATACACGACCAGGTAGATAACCAGTGTAAAGGTCTGGCCAAGACCTGTGGCCAGAGCCGCCCCCTCGATTCCCATTTCAGGAAACGGTCCCAGGCCAAAAATCAAAACAGGATCCAGAATAATATTTGCAATACATCCACTCATCAGACCGATCATGGTAACTTTCATGTTTCCCACTGCCTGAAAAATCTTTTCATACGCAACGCCCACCACAATCATCAAGGTGAAAGAAAATGCAACCGTAGAATACCGGGTGCCCAGATCGATGACAGCCTGTGAAGATGTAAACATTCCAAGGAAGGCCGGCATAATGGCAATTCCACCAATCATCATAATCACACTATGTATCACAGAGAGTACCAGGCCCTGGGTAGCCGCCATATTAGCCCTTTCCCGGTCCCCTTCACCCAGATGGATGGCGATCACCGCATTCATGCCCACGCCAAAGCCGATGCCAACGGCATTGATAAAATTCTGGATTGGATATACCAAGGACAGAGCTGTCATGGCGTCCTCGCTGATTTTCGCCACAAAGAAACTATCCACAATATTGTACAGAGAATTGACCAGCATAGAAAGCACCATGGGAAGCGCCATGGATAGAATCAGCGGCAATACCGGTTTCTCTTTCATAAAATTTTCGTTCATGTTTTCCTCCTATCATATCCTTCTTTTATAGCCCTCAAAAAAGACCAGCCATTTTTATAAGAAAAAAGCAGCCATACCTACTATCTTTGTCAGTCAGCTGACAAAGGGATTGCTAGGGATGATCCTTGCCTCCTGTCGATTATAACTTATTTGCTCTTTCACAGCAAGGACAACAGACAATGTATCCGTCCCTTGCCTTGACTTCAAAGAAGCTTCATGTTATATTAATAAATTAGTATCTTTTATATAGTAAAAATATTATTTTCTGTAGACATCAAAAAGAAACTATAAAGGAAAGATTCAAATGGAGGTTATCCTTATGGTGGAATACCAGGACAAAAAAGAATTGCCTGCTTGCCCGGTGGAGACTACTTTAGCGCTCATCGGCAACAAATGGAAAGTTTTAATCCTCCGGGATTTGTTACCCGGTACAAAAAGATTTGGGGAACTCAAAAAATCCCTGGGCAGCGTATCCCAAAAGGTACTGACTGCTCAGCTTCGCGATATGGAAAGCAGCGGACTCCTTACCCGGACCGTCTATGCAGAGGTTCCGCCAAGAGTTGAATATTCCCTCACAGAGCTGGGGCAAAGTCTAAGTCCTATCCTGGATGCTATGAAAAATTGGGGGGAAGCGTATAAAAAGGATGGGGGCCATACTCCATCTGCCAACCAGTATAAATAGACTGTATTTGATTCCCCATCTCTTTTCTTAAAAGCGCGAAAGCCTCCTCTCCGGTACAATGCCCCGTATAAAAAATACTCCGGTATTCTCTGAGTCTGCGCCCCATTTTTTGAAGCATCTGCAAATCTTCTTTCTCATAGCCCTGTCTCTTTCTCGTATGAAAGCCGCTGATCACAGCATCCGGCTGTCTGCCCCGAAGCCGCACCGCCTCCTCCAGAATATTGATGATTCCATTGTGGGCACATCCGGACAGAAGCACTTCCTGATCGTTCTCTTTTATGATCAAATACTGCTCATGGGAAAAATCATCCTGCACCAGTTGCCCCTGCTCTTCTTTTTTTAAGCTTCGGTTTCCATCCGGCCATAGTACTCTCCCCGTGACATTTGTAAACAAAAAAAGTTCCCCATCCAGCTTTCGATTCCCTTTCAGCCGCACCAGCTGTGGCAGTTCACCGATTCTCCGATCCAGGCCAATCTCCTTGATTTTTTCTCCATCCGGCCTGCAATGGCGCTCTGTGGCATTCTCCCGAAGGTAGATGGGTACCGTTGGATACCTTTCTGCAAAGGCCAAGATTCCACCCCCGTGATCATAATGTCCATGGGATAAAATAACCAGGTCCACCCCTCCAAGATCAATCCCCAGATTCTTAGCATTTTCCAGAAATGCAGGCGATGCGCCTGTATCCAATAAGAGGCGATGGGCCTCTGTCTCCACATATACGCTCAGCCCATGTTCCGGGATCAATCTCTTATCCCGTGACGTATTTTCTATTAAAACAGTGATCTTCATCTTCTCATCCCTCCCGGAAAGCTCTCATGTAAAAAGTCTCTCTTAACGTTTGCTTTAGCCTTTCATGCTCAAACCCTTCTGAAAAGTGCCAAAAAGAAGCGGCCTTCCTTTCACAGGCGCCGCTTCTTTGATCATCGGTTTTATTTGAGTGCGTCTACCGCAGCCCTCTCAATGCTCAGGCCATTTACATATCTCTGAATAAATTCGTCAAATCCTTTCACATCTTCGGGATCCGGAGCCAGCGTGCTTCCACTCTGTCCTGCGAAGACTTTTTCATTCAGATAGTTATCCAGGCTCTGATTTTCTCCCTTGTGGATCATATAGGATGCCAACAGGGCGATTCCCCAGGCGCCTCCCTCACCTGCCGTCTCCATGACAGAAACCGGCGTGTTCATGGATGCCGCCATGATCTTCTGACCTACACCCTTGGTCTTAAACAGTCCTCCGTGTCCCATAATCTTATCAAGCTGTACGCCTTCTTTCTTTAACAGGATATCCATCCCCACCTTCAAAGCTCCCAACGCCGTAAACAAATTTACACGCATAAAGTTTGCCAGGTTAAATTTACTCTCAGGTGTGCGTACGAACAGGGGGCGTCCCTCTTCGAAGTTGGTAATATGTTCTCCCGAGAAATAATTGTAGGCCAGCAGGCCGCCGCAATCGGCGTCTCCTTCCAGTGCCTTATTGTACAAAGTCCCAAAGAGCTTGTTCATATCCACTTCCACGCCAAAAGCCTCTGCAAACTCTTTGAAAATTCCAACCCATGCGTTCAGATCCGAGGTACAGTTATTACAGTGCACCATGGCAACCAAGTCTCCGGAAGGTGTTGTCACCAGATCCAGTTCCGGATATACCCTGGACAGTTCCTTCTCCAGTACCACCATAGAAAATACGGAAGTCCCTGCGGATACATTTCCCGTTCGTCTGGCTACGCTGTTCGTAGCTGCCATTCCTGTTCCCGCATCTCCTTCCGGGGGACATAAAGGCACACCAGCCTTCAGATGACCGCTCACATCCAATAGCTTTGCGCCTTCCTCACTGAGTGTACCTGCATGATCTCCTGCCAGCAGTACCTTGGGTAAAATGTCCCTTAACTTCCATCCATACTTCTTGGGTGCCACAAGCTCGTCAAACTGACCGATCATACGCTCATTAAAATCTTTCGTTTCAATATCAATAGGGAACATTCCGGAAGCCTCTCCCACTCCCAGAACCTTTTTCCCCGTTAATTTCCAGTGGATATATCCGGCCAGCGTGGTCATAAAAGTAATCTGAGGTACATGCTCTTCCCCGTTTAAAATGGCCTGATACAAGTGCGCAATACTCCATCTCTGGGGGATATGGTAATCAAATAACTCCGTCAGGGCTTCGGAAGCAGGGCCTGTGATGGTATTTCTCCAGGTTCTGAATGGAACCAGAAGCTTCTCATCCTTATCAAAGGCCATGTATCCGTGCATCATGGCACTAAATCCGATTGCTCCCAGTGTCTCAATTGCCACACCATACTGATTCTTTACGTCATTCGCCAACTCCTGATAGCTGTGTTGTACACCTTTCCAGATATCCTCCAAGCTATAGGTCCAAATTCCATCCACCAGCTGATTTTCCCAGTCATGACTGCCGGATGCGACAGGCAGGTTCGCCTCATTGACCAACACCGCCTTAATCCTGGTAGACCCCAATTCAATTCCCAGAGCTGTTTTCCCCGCTAAAATCGCTTCCTTTACCTGATTTACCTCTAAGCTCATCTTTCATACCCTCCTGCTTCTATGTACTGCATCTTATAGTTGTACTGTCCAGATACAAGTTATGTAATGATTTTTGTCCCTCTGTCACGCTTTTTACTGGCCAAGCATTGCCGTTGGTGATTTTTTCTGTATCTGGCAGTATCTTTTTTCATTATTGTAGCATCTTGCCCGGAATTATGCTACTTGTTTTTTTTGATTTCAAAACTTGTATGGTAAATTTCCACCTCTCACTTGTCCGGAAATCCAGTCTCTTTCCATGATTTGAATCTGAAAATTTCAAAACAGGAGGCGCACCGCTCATATGCGATACGCCTCCTGCACTTTATTGCCATGATCTATCCAGGTATTGCTTCCCTGTCTAGTCATCCCAGTCGTAGTCCCAATCGTCATCCCAATCATCGTCCCAGTCATCATAACGATTCTGGATAACCTGAACAGTAAAGGACACAGACTTATTATTATTCCTGTTGCGACAAGTAACCGTGGTAGTGCCCGTTCGACGAGCCTTCAATTCCACCTCGTCATCTGTGATATCGTCATCATCAAAGAAAAGAATCTCCGGATTCTGGATGCTCCATCGAAGATCCCTTTCCCTAAGTCCACGGGATCTTCTCACTCTTAATTCAAAATCGTCTCCCACTTCAACTGTTCGATTTGTCCTTCCCAATGCCGTTATAGAACCTCCGGATGTCCCATTGGATTTTCCTCTCACCCGGATGGTCACATATGCTTTCTTTTTGGTTCCCCGAATCTGGCATTTCAGCTTTGCCGTCCCTTTCTTTAATGCCCTAAATTCCACTTCATCGTCACTGCGGTCGTCATCATCAAAACGCACTACATTTTTTCCCTTTACAATAGTCCATCTCAGAAAATTTTCTTCCGCACCTCTGGGGTACATGCGAACTCGTACTTTAAATTCTTTGCCCGCCTTCACGGTTTTTACCTTATCTACCATTCGAATTTCTCTCGGCTTTGGGTCATAATCATAATCATCGTTCTCGTCAGCATACGCCGTAAAAGCAAATACAGCGGACAGCAGCATGGCAGCTGTCATCATAGATACACATGTTTTCTTCAGTTTTCCCATACTGTTACCTCCTTTTTTGGATTTACTGCAACTGCGAGATTCAGGAGAATGTTCACCAACTGCATCTGCCGCAATTTTGGCAATGTCTGCAATCCGTTTTCTGTATCTTTGGTTCCCAAGGTGATACTTCTATCTTTACACCTTCCGGCCGTATTTGACAACTTGCGTATTTGGTGGACAGCTTTAAGCTTCCGTCTTCCCGTATCTCTGCCACCAAAGGGCGTACCTCGATCCTTTCCGGTTCCATACAACTTTGGTACAAACTTGGAGCCCACACTTCCCACTCCGCTTCCGCCTCTCTCCTGAGCCGAATCTGTGTGGCACCTGTAACCACCCTGCAAATCCCACCGCTGGAATCTGTCACAACTTCCGGCTTTGGTCTGCAAGGATAGCCTGTTTTTTGGTTTCCCTTCAGAGCCCCAAGCAATTGTTGTATCTCTGTCATCCTTCTGTCCCTTCTCTTGTCATAAATAAAATTCCAAGGGTATTGGGGCCGCAATGACAGGAAATGGTACAACTGGCCTGGGTCACGTAGCTTTCCTGAAACTCCATGATCCCGGCAACGGTCTCTTGCACCTTCTCCACATATTCCTGGGGAATCCCGGAATGGGTGATAAAGATCCTGCTGTTGTCTATATTGGAATACTGTGTCAGCTTATCCTTCACATAAGACATCAGCACCTTATCCAGCCTGCCCCTGTATTTTTTTCCCACCTTCATAGAACCGTCTGTATTTTGCACCTCGATACAGGGCTTTAACCCCAGCGCACTCGCTCCAAATGCCGCCACTGCGGAACATCGTCCCCCGGCTCTCATAAACTCCAGAGTGTCCAGAATAAAACTGGAGTGAACTTGTCCTTTCATCTTCTCCAGTCGTTTTGCAATCTCTGCCGCCGCTAAACCTTCTTCCATCATTTCCGCGGCCTTGATCACCAACAGACTGATACCCGTGGATAAATTGCAGGAATCCACAGGATAGACATGCCCCGTTTCCCTGGCAGCTAAAACACAATTTTGATAGGCGCTTGAGAGGGCGCCGCCCAGATTCAGATGAATCACATCATACCCCTGTTCCACCCAGGGACGAAAATACGCTCGGTATTCCTGCGCGTTAATGGCTGCTGTCTTAGGAAGTACCTTTTTTTCCCTCCAGGCCTTATAGATATCCTGAGCACGGATATCTATATTATCCTGATATTCCTTTCCATCCAAAATAATGTGAAACGGATAGAAATGTACCTGATAACGCTCCTTTAGTTCTGTCCCCAAGTCACAGGTACTGTCCGCACTGAGTATGATTTTGTGTCCCATACGTCTGTACACCCTCTCCCTTTTTTTGCCAAACCCGACGAAGCCGGCCAAAGACCGTTTCTTCTCCTGATCTTCACATCTTCACTTTACCATATTTATTGCCCCCAGGCAATGAGAAAAAACTTTTATGTTCCATTCAGACAATCTTGGCGTTGGGATAGATCCGTTCCATTTTCTCATCGGGGAAATGCTGATCCAGTACCTGTTCTAATGTTGTCTTTTGAGAAGTTCCGTCTTCCGTCTGCCTGGTATTATACCGGTCCAGAGCCAGGGCAGAAACAGAGATATTAAAGACCATAAAGACTACCATCACATGACATATGATTTTCCCCGGCAAAACCGGAATTTTCTCAATCCATCCGGATAATACCGGATACAACAGTTTGATCCAGACTACTGCGGCAACTCCCCAGAAAAGGCAAAACAAAAGGTTGATTCTGCCTCCCAGATTAAAGGTAAAACCGCTGTAATCCCAAAAAACGGTTCCAAAAGCCAATTCCGTAAATACGCTGCAAATGTATTCATAAGCTCCGCCCAACACGGTTCCGGCCACGAAAATGTACACTGGGCTTTTATCCTTATATCGATATAAAATAGCTGTTAAAAGCATACAGCCCAGTCCCCAAACAATGCTGAATGGCCCATAAACCACACTGCTGCGGCTCATCCATATTCCTGCGGTTATCCTGCAGAATATGGTCTCAGTCACATCCCCTAAAAAAGCCCCGATGAAAAACAAAGAAACCAGCTTATAAAATCCGCAGCCCGCCGCAAATACTTTGGGCTTTTTGACAACCTGTGTTTCTCCAGCCTTTTCATTTAAATTCGGAAAGGCCTTTTTCATCCGGTTCTGGATTCTGCGCGTAATGGCATTTTCCAGAAATTTGGAGACATGATCCAGATTTTGGGTCAGCTCGCTGACCTGTCGCATTTGTTTTTTCAGCCCCCCAATGGCAACGGCTGTTCCCAACACGTCCAACACCAGGATCCCCATTAAAATCCAGGCAAGCACAAGCCCTACTATATGGGGAACGAAAGAAAGGATACTCCGTAACAAAGGATTGATGAAGAGTACCAGCAAAACCGCGCAGGCCCCCCACAGTGCAGAGAACTTCAGACAAATATATCCGTCAAAGTTCCATTTTTCCTTTGAGTAATCCCACCACTTTCTGTGGAAGATCGCTTCCAGCAAAACACCGGTGAAATACTCCACCACCGATGCTAAAATCATGCCTCCCAGAAACAGAAAAAAAATGTTTCCCTTAAGTTCCGGCAAAAAGACAGCAAACAGCACGGCTCCCAGGCCATAGATAGGGCACAGGGGTTCCGTAACAAAGCCTCGGTTGATAAATGCTCTCTTTTGAAAAGCTGCCGCACAGACTTCCAGACACCATCCCACAAATGCGTAGATCAGATAAAACCATACCAGTTCGTAAGCAGAATATTCCATGATGTTCATTCCTTTATCATTTGTTTCGATCTTGCATTTACTTTACCATATCCCCCCGCGTCGGGCAACGAAATAAGATTTTTTTATGATTTCCTTAAGAAAAGGGATTCCTTTTATAAAAAATCAAACAGACTCATCTGCCTTGGCTTTTGTCCCCTCCCTTCTTCCGCTTCCTGCCGGCACAGCCACTGTCCCGATAAATCTTTCAGGAAGCAGGAGGGCTCTCCTGAGGTAGTTAAAAGCAACTCATCTCTTGCGCGTGTCATTCCCACATAAAACAATCGCCGCTCCTCCTCTTCCTGCGCCGGGCGGATCTGGTTTTCATAGGGAATGCTCCCTTGGTTTACACCGTAAATCATAGTCACAGGAAACTCCAATCCCTTAGAGCCATGCAGGGTCATCAAGGTTACACAGTCCGCCTGGTAGCGTTTGGTACCGCACCGCTTCAGATCGCTCTCCACTCCAAGACTCACCATCTCCAGCAGCTCTGGTACGGTCTTGTAAAACATGGCCATACTAAGAAGTTTTTGCATATCCTCCTCTTGGGTCAGCTGCCACTCTTCTATCCACTGCCTGATCAGCTTTTCCGGCTTACCTTTCGGCAAGAAAGAACGATATTCCTGCGCCTTAGCCTCCAGAATGGCTCTGGAAATCTCGTTGTCGTCCAGCCCCCATACCAGCTTCAGGCTCTGGCGTTGGGAGACTGCATCCGCAGGGTTGGCCAGGTAGCGCAAAAAAGCCATACAGCCCTTCACCTTTTCTCCTGCCAGGAATTCTTCTCTTCCGGCTACCACATAGGGGATTCCTTCCCTTCTAAGGCATTTTTCCAGCAATTCTCCCTGTCTGTGGGTCCGATACAGAACCGCAATCTGGTCGAAGCTTCTGGGCGTTTTATCTTCTCGAATCAGATTTCCCTCCTGTGCTTCCAGCATATCCAGTCCGCCCACCATACGATTTATTTCCTTGGCAATAAAAATCGCCTCTCCCATGGCGCTTTTTGCATGTACCAGACGCACCTTTGACCTTGCCGGCCGGTTGGCCACCAGGATTCGTTCCGGCCCCGGATTTTTATTGATCAGACTCACAGCACTCTCCGTCACCGCCGGAACCGAGCGATAGTTTTGTATCAGCCGAATAGTCTGAAGCTCTTCAAAATCCTGGCCCAGTCGTTCAAAACAAGCTGCATCAGAACCTCTGAACCCATAGATAGACTGATCCGGATCTCCGATTACAAACACTTCCCGGCCTCCTTGATTCCAGGTCTTCATCAGCTGATACTGTAACGGACTGCTGTCCTGAAACTCATCCACCAACAGATAGGAAAAACGTGCTCCCTCTTTCTTTTGTCCCTGTTCACTTTCCATATAAGCCAGCGCCCGCAGCAAAAGATCATCAAAATCCAGCAGCTGCATGGAATCCAAAAGAGCCTGATACGCCTCATAGGCTTGTAAAAAGTCCTCGGAATCCTCCTGATGCAGGCCCGCTTTCCTATTGGATACCCTGCGCAAAAACTCGCCCGGACTCATCTTCAGGTTACAATCCTCTGTCACCTTTTGGGCTGCCTCCACCATTTGCGTCTCATCTGCCAGCGCAGGCTCCATTCCCGCCCGCTTTAATAACTCCAGACAGATGGCGTGGAAGGTGCCGATCTGCATCTGACGCACGGATTTGCCCTTTCCCAGTCCGTTCACAATCCTCTCCCTCAGTTCCCCGGCAGCCTGGTTGGTAAAGGTTACCGCCGTAATCTGCGAAGGGCGCACCTTTCTGGTCTCCAGAAGATACAAAATACGTGAGACTAATGTCTTGGTCTTTCCTGTTCCGGGACCCGCCACCACGGCTATGGCCCTATTCACCGCCTGAACCGCTTCCTGCTGACAGTCATTTAACAGTGCCTCCCGGCTGACGGGATACTCCCCTGAATTTACCTCTTCCGGCTCCTGCGTGGCTGCGATCAGTTTCCCGGCATCCTCATTGGGCCATGGATCCTTTTGTTTCTCATCCTGTATCGGCAGCATCCCTGAGTCAAACAGGCTCATCTGTCCTTCCAATCGGTCCATCTCTTCCGGGGAAAAGATGCGGATGGTTCCATACTCCCCGTCAAATCCCGGCCTTCGCTCTACTTCCCCTTCCCTCAGACGCTTAATACCCTCTCCAATCAGATTGCCTGCCGCTTTTTTTACGTCTTCTACAGGAATAGAACGTAAGATCTCAAATTCCGGTCCCAGATCTTTTAACATATTCTCATAAAGTCTCTGTACCTTGGAGCTGGTGGGTGCATGTCCCAAAGAAGCCCCGATCACCTGTTCTAAGGGCACCAAGCTTTCAAATGGTCTGGCTTGATCCGGAACAAAACCCTCTGGCCTGTCAGCCAGCTGTTCCACCCGGTGGGAAACACCGATAGTCAGCTTTTTACCACACACCGGGCATTTTCCCCCGTACTGATCTGCCTCCCTTGGGGCGAGACACAGATTGCATTTTCTGTGTCCGTCATAGTGATACTTTCCTTCCTCGGGAAAAAATTCCAGGGTTCCGGCCAGACCCTCTCCTCTCTGGATTGCTCCGAATATTCCCTCATAAGACAGGGGGATATCCATCAAATTTGCCTCTCTGCCCAGCTTTGCAGGAGAATGGGCATCTGAATTGGAGATCAGGTGATAGGTGTCCAGCGCGGATATTCTCCAGTTCATAGGAGGATCTGAGGATAGCCCCGTCTCCATAGCATGAATTTCCCCACTCAAGTCTTCAAAGCACTCCTCCACAGAATCAAATCCGGAAAACGCGCCGAAAAGGGAAAAATGCGGCGTCCAAATATGGGCAGGCACATAAATGGACTTGGGGGAAAGCTCCAAAAGTACCTCCAACAAGTCATGACAGTCCATACCCAGGATAGGCCTTCCGTCTGAGTGAATATTTCCAATGGTCTCCAATTTAAAAGAAACCTTCTTCGCATCCTCCAGACCAGGAAGCAAAATCAGGCTGTGCACCTTTCTCACTTTCTCATTCTTTTTATAGATGGAGCTGATCTCCCCGGTGACCACAAATCTGGGATCAAACCCGCCAAACCTGGAAGCCTCGGGCAGACGGTACTCTTTTTTCAGTATATAGAGTCCTTCTTCCGCAGGCTCCAGCTTTTCCTCCAGTTCTTCTCTCCACGCAGGATGGGTAAAATCCCCGGTTCCCACTATTTGAATTCCTTTTTTTCTCGCCCAATAATCCAGATATTCCGGTGTCCCATCCTTACTGGTAGCTCTGGAATATCGGGAGTGTATATGCAAATCTGCTATGTACATGATTCTATCCCGCCTTTGGCGGCCTTTCTTTTTCGTATTTTCATCTTGTTTTGACTGTTGGGGAGCAGAAGCCTGCGAAGCTTTTTTCGATCGATCCAGTCACCGATGAAGACACATTTTCCTTCTTCGGTATCTCCAAAACCGCAAATGCTGTAGCGCTGGTCCACCACATCAAATCGCATCCATCCTCCCGGTATCTGTACAAATCCTTTTGCCCTGCAAATACGGCCAAACTCTCCCCGTATGAGCCGCTCCAAAAAATCCACCAGATGATTGGCCCCGGCAATGGACACTCCCTGCAGCCCCAGGCTCTCCAGCCGTGTCTCCTCCACGGTCTTTCCGGGGATTCGGTTCCCATCCAGATCCGTCTCCAACAGCTGCGTCCACCACTCCGGGTCCATTCCGGTATAATGGCCGGTCAAAATCCTTGCATTCGGATTTAATCTTCGTATTTCTTCTAAATCTCTGCCGTCGGCAAAAGCTCCTTTGGATATCACTATGGTTCCCGCCGCCGCAAGCTGATCTTCAAAAATTTCCCTGTAATCTCTCATGTAAGGAGCGTAACAGCTGGCATCCAAAATGGTGATGGGACTTAAAAGGGAGATTCTCTCATAGGCAATTTGCTGAATGTTTCGTATCACATTGGAAAGGGAGCCTACTCCCGTAGGCTCCACAATTAAATATTCCGGATCTAAGGTATTGGCAATGGTTAAAATGGAAGACGCGAAATCTGACTTCATCGTACAGCAAACACATCCTTCCGTCAGTTCCCAGATATCGATCCCACTCTGATGATCCAGCAACGCCCTGTCAATCCCCACCTCGCCGTATTCATTTTCCATGACCACAAAGTCCCTGGGGACTCTACGTATCATCTCCTTAATAAAGGTGGTTTTCCCGGCACCCAGAAAACCGGAGACAATCAATACTCTCATGCCATCCCTTCACCATTCCTTAATCTTCAATTTTTACTACCGGTTTGATCAAATCCCTGGGCTTATCGCGCATCATAAACAGCGCCTCTTCCAGGTGCTCCCAGCCGTCAAATTCATGGGATACCAGCGGATGCACGTTCAGCTTTCCAGCGGCAACCAAGGCGCCCAGCTTTTCCATCCGAAGTCTTCCGCCTGGCATCAGTCCACCGTTGATCTGCTTATGCCCCATCCCTACGCCCCACTCAGCTCGTGGAATATTCACATAAGTGCCGCTTCCCAGATAGTTGACGTTTCCGATTTTTCCACCGGGCTTTAAGGCTTTCACCGCAGACTCAAAGGTCTCGCAGCCGCCTCCTGCCACGATGACTTTATCCACGCCCTTCCCATCCGTCAGAGCCAGCACCTGATCTTCAATGGCCCCGTCTTTATAACTGATAAAATCGGAAGCTCCGTAGCCTCTGGCCGCGTCAATACACACCTGTCTTGTGCCAACTGCAATGATTCTGGAGGCTCCTCTCATATTTGCCCCTGCTACTGACATCAGACCCACAGGGCCAATTCCAATCACCAGTACCGTGTCACCAAACTGTACGTCCGCCAGCTCTACGCCGTGAAATCCGGTTGGAACCATGTCGGAAAGCATGCAGGCATCCACCGGAGAAATATTTGACGGGAGCAGTGCCAGATTGCCATCCGCATCATTTACGTGAAAAAATTCTGAAAATACGCCATCTTTAAAATTAGAAAACTTCCAGCCGGCCAACATACCGCCTGAATGCATGGAATATCCTGCCTGAGCTTCCAGGGAATTCCAGTCCGGAGTGATGGCCGGCACCAGCACCCGATCCCCCGGCTTAAAGTCTTTGACCATAGAACCTACTTCCACCACTTCCGCACAGCACTCATGGCCAAGGATCATATTGTGACGCTCTCCAATTGCCCCTTCCCACAGGGTATGTACATCGGATGTACAGATGGCCACCGCCAACGGTTTACAAATCGCATCCATGGGACCGCACTGTGGGCGGTCTTTCTCAATCCATCCGGATTCACCGATTTTTAGCATTGCGTAACCTTTCATAGCTGCTTAACCTCCTTTTCTCATTTCTATACAGCTTTGAGTCAAAAACTGTCTTTGTCTTTTCAAACTGCCAGATACAAAAATCGTTTGCCAACAGTTTCGTCTTTGATGATATCATAGATTTTAGCAGAATACAATTTTATTTTTTTGTAAATTTGTGCTGTTTATGATTATTTTCTATCAAATTTTTCTAAACTCTCTTATTTGATCTCCCTGGGCTGAATGATCTCCAGACCTTTCTCCCCCAAAATCCATTCCAACATCCTTTCATAATCTTTATAGTCCAGAATGCCGTCCGGAGTCAGAAGCTCAAAATCTGTATGGTACACGTTTGCAAACACTCCGGTTTCCTTCATACCATTTCTAAGATAAAAGGCCTTTCTTCTGGCTCTTTCCTCAGCATTCTTAGCCCCCTCATTCAGCCGTTCAATCTCGAAAATCAGCTTTTTATCCTGAAATCTTTCAATGATCATGGAAACAGCCTTACTTCCGTAGCCTCCGCCCCTCAAGACATCGGATATGGCAAAGTAGTCCAAAATTACCGTCTTTTCTGACAGCATAAAGAAAGCCAATCCTACCCATTCCCGGTCCACCAGGGCCATTAACTCCATTTTCCCTTCAGCCGCCAGAGCTTCCATGGCAGCGAAGGGCTTTTTTTCTGCCTCAGGGAATGCCGACTCGTATAGTTCTTTCACCAGGCCTTTATAGGCGCTTCCTTCTGCCTCAATATTTACAAATTCCATATTCCGCTCCTCCTATATCAGCATGTTCTCCAGGCATTCCAATACCTGCATCAGATTTTTGATATTTCCCATCGTATCGTTCTTCCGTTCCAGGGAGTGGTTACATTCCGGAAAAAGTATACCCGTTTTTTCAGGAAAGGTTTTGGCGGCCCAAGCAAGAAGGGCCTGATCCAAATACGGGTCTGCGCTCCCAGCCACAAAAACTCCATCCTCCTGCTCCAGCCAGGTAAGAGTGGCCTCTATGGGCGTCATCCAGAAGTGTCTGGGATGACAGGGAAGCCTCTTAGCCGAACGGCAGGCCACAACAGTGCCTATACTCTTAGAAATGAATAAGACCTGGTCATATTCTTTCCAGGAAATCTCACAGAGCTTTGGAAGGCACTTTTCCAGGGCAAGTTCTATGATAGGCGCAAGCTCTTTTGTAGTCCGCCCCTGAAAAGTATGGATGTCTGTTCCGTAATCCAGAGCCAAAGTCTCATATCCTTTTTCCGCCGCCATAGCACCCGCATAATACAACAGGGGTTTTGCACAGGTATAACCCACTCCCGGAAACAAGACCGCCAGCTTTTTCATTTGCCTTTTCCTCCCTTTCTTGACTTACGCCCTTTCTGTCAGGATACCCCTGCCTTTGCGCAAACCTCTTCCAGGCAGCATTTCTCACAGTGGGGTTTTGTTCTTGCCGTACATACGTCTCTTCCGTGATATACCAGGCGATGGCAAAAATCGCTTCCCTCCTTTGGCGGAATCAGTTTCCACAACGCCATTTCCACCTTTTTCGGATCTTTGATTCCGTCCACCAGACCGATACGGTTCACCAGGCGGATGCAATGGGTATCTGTCACGATGGCCGGCTCTCCAAATACATCTCCCATAATCAAATTTGCGCTCTTTCTGCCCACGCCCGGCAGTTTTAACAGGGCGTTAAAGTCTTTTGGAATCTTTCCGCCATATTCGTCTTTTAAGATTTTCATACAGGCGCAGATATCCCTGGCCTTGCTTTTTCCAAGACCGCAGGGCCTTACAATCTGTTCCACGTCCGCCACATCTGCCTCTGCAAGAGCATTCACATCCGGATACTTGGCATATAAATCTTCCACCACCACATTTACTCTGGCATCCGTACACTGGGCAGCCAAACGCACGCTCACCAAGAGTTTCCAGGCCTGGTCATAATCCAGGGTACATCCGGCGTCCGGATACTCCTTCTTTAGCCGGTCAATTACCTCCAGCGCCAATTCCTCTTTTGTCATAATAACCTCATCCTCTCAGCCTATTCCAAATTTATGATGATATTCTAACACATTCGTTTCCCTCTAACAACCATCCCCTTGGTTTGACAACCGCCTCTGTATACTCCCTTTTTAAATATCAATTTTTAAAGGAAAAATGTAATTTTAAAAAATTCATAAAAATTCGAACAAAATCAGTAGAATATCTAACAATGTGAAAAAGGATAAAATAGATTCTGCAAACAGCCACTTTCTGAGGACAGCAGGGCCGCATTTCCCGGACAGTCCAGGCCATATTAAGCGGACAGCCTGGGATATCAGCAGGGCAGAGGGTACTCCGCCCTACTGATCAGTAT
>CABSEG010000061.1 GCA_902476645.1 uncultured Lachnospiraceae bacterium
CGTCATGCGGCAGGACAAGGAGAAGTTTAAAATCCCGAAAAGCTACAGCAGGCAATCCCGATCCAGACCATCTGGAGAGATGGAATCTTTCTGGTAGGGAAAAACAAGTATGCTGGTGCTAGAATATAAATAACACAAGTTGAACGTGAACTATTCTTAACATATATAATGAGGAACATATGGAGGAATGGATCATGGCAACACAGTACACCGAAAAATTTAAGAAAGACGCAGTATGATACTGAAAGGAGCATCCTGAGCTTGGCATAGGAAGATGCGCAAAGAATCTATGGATTAGCAAGAGCGCATAGAGGATGTTGAGTTAGATAATACGGATGAGTATGTGAGGATGAAGCACGGAAGGGAGTGGGATCAGGTGAAAAAGCAAATTCTTCCTTCCGGAGATATTCAGTATATTCTGGACAAAGAAAGTATCACCTATAAATATACATTTACAGAGTAAAATACCTGTACGAAAAAAGTTTCCCGAAATGCAAAGAAAACAGAGACAATAACCCTGCTGTATGGGTCTACAGCTTGGCGTCTTCACGCCCATCCCGAATGAAGAAGCTTTCGAGCCCGGCCTTGAGAAAGTGATCAATGGCCTGCTGTATACTCTTCCAATCTGTGCAGTGATTTTTCAGCATTCTCTTGTTAATGGCCAGGCAGCCGTTCATCTGAAAATAGAGCACGGCTTCAGCCTGTTCATAAGAAAGGAGGCTGTTTTGCATGAGATTGGTAATAAAGTGTTCTTTTGAGAGGTCGCAGAGCTTCTCCAATAATCTGGCAGAAGCGATTTCATCAAAAAATAATGTCTGATATTGTTGACTTTCCTGCATCTTTTGACAAAAAGGGAAAGAACAGCTGCTCTTATCTGGGCACATCACATGATCAAACACATGGGTTGTGTCCTTCATAAAATTTTCTATTATGTCGTCTAACACATCGTCCAAATCATAGTAATGTAGATAAAAAGTGCCCCGGTTGATCTCAGATAACCGACAGATCTCTGTGACTGTAATTTTAGAAAAGGGTTTCTGTTGCATGACTGACAACAAAGAATCCTTGATGGTTTGTCTGGTGTAGCGGGTACGACGGTCTATATCTACATTTTTGTCTTTCTTTTTCACAAAATTCCCTCTTTTCTGGACAGATTTAAAAAAGTGTTCAAAAACAATACAACATTTTAAATCTGATGATTGCAATAGGAGCTAAGATGATTATAATATGTTTCAGACAAAAGTCAACAGATTGTTCATAAACATACGATATGTATCAGGAGGAATTCTATGGGACGAATTATTGCAATATCCGGAAAAGGCGGAGTCGGGAAAACTACATTGTGTGGATTGCTCATCCAATACTTGTGTGAGAGTGGAAAGAAGCCTGTGCTGGCAGTGGATGCTGATGCCAATGCGAACTTGAACGAAGTGTTGGGCGTTGAAGTCGGAGTAACGCTGGGAGAACTTCGTGAGGAAATCGAACGGGCAGGTGTGGATCCCAGGTATAAAATTCCAACGGGAGTCACGAAAGCTGCTTATTTGGAAAGTCGTCTGGCAGATGCCCTGACGGAGGAAGAAGATTATGATTTGATGGTAATGGGACGCTCCCAGGGACAAGGCTGCTACTGTTTTGTGAACGGACTGGTTCAGACACAGGTACAGAAACTGCAGAGCCACTACCCTTATATTGTGGTGGATAATGAGGCAGGGATGGAACATATCAGCAGGGGCATCCTTCCGGCTATGGAGATAGCGATTTTGATAAGCGATTGTTCCAGAAGAGGAGTGCAGGCAGCAGGGAGGATTGCGAGGCTGATGGAGGAATTGAATTTTCATCCTAAGAAAACCGGATTGATTATCAACCGGGCTCCTAAAGGCAAACTGGATGAGGGTACCCTGGAGGAAGTAAAGAAACAGGGACTGGAGCTTTTGGGTGTAGTGCCCCATGACGATATGGTATATCAGTTTGATTGTGATGGGAAGCCTACCGTAAAATTACCAAAAGACTCTCCGGCGAGGGAAGCACTGAAAGAGATTATAGAAAAACTGGAATTATAAGAGGTAGAAAAATGAGACTTGAGAAGATACAGAAGTTTTTGCAGCAAAAATCCCTGGAGTTTACTTATACAGAGCAGGAAGGTCTGGGAAGTATTGATTTTGAATATCGGGGAGTAGAGTATCACATCTGGGAGTTTTTTGAAGGAACATATGGGGCCGAGAGCAATGTGAGAAATGGCGGCAGACAGGAAGACTTTTGGGGAGATTATGAGGCTGATATCCTGAAGGTTTTTGAAGATTGGAAGCTGTAGAATGGGTGTTCAAAAGCCATGAGTCTATAGGGACTGAGGCATTTTTGAAAATGATGATACGGTGAGAGGGGCTTTCTATGAGCGTACAGCGCTTACGGTGTGTTTCGGGTCAAGGGTTTGGACTTTGTTTTGAACTTTGTGCGGGAGAATCCGGGAATGCGTCTGGATTATATGGAATATCCAGACGCCTATGTGGAACAGGGGCAATTGCTATGGGATTTCCGGTGATCACAAACGAAGATACTTTTCGGATTCCCAAAAGCCTGATCGTACAAAGGGATTTCTCAAAGTTTTGTGTCACATCTCTGGAGGCAAGAGGGATCACAGGGATTGGATAACTATCTGTACAGTAATGAGCATACAAGAAACACCCTATTGGCTTATTATCCATAGCAGATCACCCCAATGACCCCACTGATTGCCATAATCATAATGGGATGGATTTTCCACTTGCGCACGATCCATAACAACAGAACAAAGACCATAAGCGCCACCCAATCTAAGGAAGATAACAAAGAATCTGGAATCGGTGTACTGGTACCGAAAAAGGCCAGTAAGAGAATAGTAGCTGCTGCTGATATAATCAGGCCAAGAGAAGCGGATTTCAGACCGTTTAATATCTGAAAAATATAGGTGGAATGCTGATGCTTCTGGAAAAAGCAATATAAGGCCAGGGAAATGATCACACCACAGATAACACAACCCACTGTGGCAGCAATGGCACCGCCAATCCCTCCGATTTGAAGCCCCACAAAGGTGGAAGTGTTGACGGCCAGGGGCCCTGGTGTCATCTGTGAAATTGTGATAATGTCTGTGAACATTTTTTCATTGATCCAGCCAGCCTGATCCACTACCTGTTCCTGGATGAGAGGAATGATAGCGTATCCTCCGCCAATACTTAGAAGTCCGATTTTAAAAAATGTCAAAAATAATGAGATAATTGTATTCATTTACCTTTCTCCTTTGTCCAGAATACCCGCAGCACACAGAGGCAGCAGCACACCACCAAAATCAGGGCCACATGAATTTCAAACACAAAATTGGCGAGGAAGGCTCCGGGGATCAGGGAGGTCAAAAAGAAAGAGCGCTCCTTTTGAATCATGGAACACATGTCAATGATCAGATCCACGATGAGGGCTGCCACGCCCGCCTGCATTCCCTTAAGTACGGCTGCCACGATTGTATTCGAGATAAAAGCTGTATAAAAAGCTGATACCAACCCGAGGATTACGAGAGGCGGTATGACTGCCGCAATGCAACTGATGACTGCGCCGACGGCACCAGCCACCCGATACCCGGCTAAGGCAGACAGGTTGATGGCGATGGCGCCGGGCGTGGACTGTGCCACCGCAGCCATGCTCATTAAATCTTCTTCTGTAAAATATTGTCTTTGATTTACAAAGTAACGGCGCACCATTGGTACAACCACATAACCACCCCCAAATGTGAAAGTGCTGATAAATAAATTGACTGTTAAGAGCCATAAATATGTATTTTTTTTCTGTCTCATAATAACGATCATCCTTTCTAAACTCTGTTCATTATACTTCTTGTTTTGGAATCTGTAAAATGATATAATTCTATTTGATCCATAAATTTTATTCATATATAAGGGGAAACAAAATGAATATCAGACAGTTGGAAATCCTGGAGGCGATCGAACAGAGCGGAACCTTTACGGGAGCTGCGAAAAAGCTGCATCTTACTCAGTCCGCCGTGTCCCATGCCATAAGTGAACTGGAACGGCAGGCAAAAACAGAGTTGTTTGACCGGTTAGCCAGAGGCGTCAGACTGACGCCCTGTGGGGTTGCGCTGTTAGAAGAAGCCAGAGGTATTCTGGCAGCCTGTAGAAGTCTGGAACAGAAGTTAGACCATCTGGAGGAACAGACCCCCATTCATGTGGCTTCCAGCATTACGATTGCGTGTTTTTTGCTGCCGCCGATCTTAAAACAGTTGAAGAACTCGTTTCCGGAGCTTCAGATCAATGTCCGGGTAGCGAGTGCCAATCAGACTATGGAGCTTTTGCAGAGAGGAGAGGCTGATATCGCTTTCTGGGAGGGAGCCAAACCTAAGGGACCGTATCAGACTATATTGCTGGGTTCTTACCGGTTATGTGCTGCGTGTGCGCCTGACTTTCCGGTTGTTGAACAGGCTTTGTCAGCTCAACAGTTGCGCAGATATCCATTGTTGCTCCGAGAACAGGGAAGTGCCATTCGGGATGTGTTGGAAAGTACACGCTCCTTTGTAGAGCAGAGGAATTATCCCGTGTGGGAAAGTGTGAATTCCCAGGCGCTTATCCAGGCCGCAAAAGCGGGACTGGGTATCACCATTTTACCGGAAAAGTTATTGGCAGATTCCCTGGCAGATCAGACATTGCGAACGATCCGGCTGGAGGGAATAGAAATGGAAAATAAGATGTTTGCAGTATTGTATAGAGAGAAATACCTTACGTTTCCTATGCAACTGATGCTGGAGCGTATAACCGAGATGATCCAATCCCAAGATTTTGACCTTTCTTGCATCTAAGAATGATCAAAGTCGTGAGAGAAGTTCTAAGGCAAGTTCCAGATATTCTTTTTCTACAGTCCGGGATTCACGTTTTCGAAAGTCCGGAGCAGAATACAGTCTTCCGGTACTTCTGTTTTCTTCCCCGGGCATCATAGCTTTTAATTCATGTTCCAGTATTTCATCATCGATTTGCTTCCAGGTTTTATCTTCTTTAGCAGAGAGGCTTTGGAGATGGAAGGCCTCCAGAATCACGTCCATGATGTTCTTTTCGATGGCAAGATAATTGGAAAGGTGCTCTTTTACGGGGCGAATGACATCGGATAGGTAGGCCTCGCTGGCGTCGTGTAAAAGACAAATCAGGGCTTCTCGGGAGGTACAACCTCGTGCCTGCGCTTCCCTGGCACAGTTCAGACAGTGCTGCCCTACGGAATAAAAATAGTTCAGATGGCCGCCTCCTCTGCAAAGCAGGCTGAGTGCGTGAGCGATATCTTCCAGGCGGATATCTTCTTTTGCTGGATGCAGGGGATCTAATTTTCTTCCACTGTAAGTGGTCATAGTGCTCATAGGCGTTCTTCCTCACTTTCAATAAATCGATTATAAGTGCTTTTACTGTAACATATTCATGAAAAAAATACTACTTCTTCATCATAAAACTCCAGATTTTGCACATAATTAGAATGTATGTTTTGCCCAAAAAAAATACTTGTTTTTAAGGAAAAAAAACAAGTTCTGAGAAAAATAGTCATTAGTAAAAATAATGAGAATTATTATGAAAAATGAATTGACAAAGTAAGGCTTATGTGCTAGATTTCAATTAGTTAGATATAACTAACTAATTAAGAAGATAAGGAGGACAATGAGATGTCATTGATTGGTAAAGAAGTTGCAGATTTTAAGGTACAGGCTTATCAGGGGAAGGAATTTCGAGAGATAACGAAAGAAGATATTTTGGGAAAGTGGTCCGTATTCTTTTTCTATCCGGCGGACTTTACCTTTGTATGCCCTACGGAGCTGGAGGATTTGGCCAACAAATACGAAGAGTTTCAAAAGATCGGATGCGAGATCTATTCGGTGTCCTGCGATACGCATTTTGTACACAAGGCATGGCATGACGCTTCTAAAACAATTCAGAAGATTCAGTATCCTATGCTGGCAGATCCCACGGGGGCCCTGGCCAGAGACTTTCAGGTAATGATTGAAGAAGACGGACTGGCTGAGCGGGGAAGTTTCATTGTAAATCCCGAAGGAAAGATTGTAGCTTATGAGGTAATCGCCGGAAATGTAGGCAGAAATGCAGACGAACTTTTTCGCCGGGTACAGGCTTCCCAATTTGTAGCGGAACACGGAGATCAGGTGTGCCCGGCTAAGTGGCAGCCTGGAGCCAAGACCTTAAAGCCCAGCCTGGATCTGGTGGGTCTGATTTAAGGTATATCAGATGAGATAGGAAGGTGAGCACTTGGGGGAATTCGATAACAGTAAAAGATATGACAGCATTATTGTGGGGGGCGGACCTGCGGGGTTGTCTGCCGCAATCTATCTGGCCAGAGCCCAGTACCGGGTCCTCGTGATAGAAAAGGAAAAGATCGGAGGTCAGATCACCATTACCTCAGAGGTGGTCAACTATCCGGGAATACCCAGCACGGATGGAACGAGCTTGACCGATAATATGAGAAAGCAGGCAGAATATTTCGGAGCCGAATTTTTAAAGGCTCAAGTGGAATCGTTAAAGCTTTCCGGAGATTGGAAAGAAGCGATAACCGATAAGGGAGTCTATCAGTCACTGGGGGTGGTCCTCGCCACCGGTGCCAGTCCAAGGAAGATCGGGTTTCAGGGAGAAAAAGAGTTTCAGGGCCGGGGGGTGGCATATTGCGCCACCTGTGACGGAGAATTCTTTACCGGGATGGATGTATTTGTATTGGGGGGCGGTTTTGCAGCTGCGGAGGAATCTGTCTTTTTAACCAAGTATGCGAAAAAAGTTCGAGTGATTGTGCGGGAAGAAGATTTCACCTGCGCAGCCTCTGTAGCAGAGGAGGTAAAATGCCATCCGGATATTGAAGTTTACTACCGGACAGAAATTTTAGAAGCGGGAGGAAATGGAAAGCTGGAGTATGCAGTTTTCCTGGACAGAGAGAAGAATAAAACTTGGCGTTATGAACCGGGAGAAGAGAAGAGCTTTGGCATTTTTGTGTTTGCAGGCTATGAGCCTTCCACCAGTCTGTTTCGTGAACAGGTGGAAATCAGCGAGAATGGGTATCTGGTGACAGATATGAACCAAAAGACCAGCCTGGATGGCGTCTATGGAGCTGGAGATGTTTGCGTCAAAAATCTGCGCCAGGTGGTAACGGCCGTATCTGACGGAGCCATTGCGGCAACTTCCCTGGAAAAATATCTCTCGTCGCAATATCAGAAGCTGAACCTGGAAAAAATAGAGCGGATAATGCCTGCCAGGCAGAAGTCAGTTAGTCCAAAACAGCAGCCAAAAGAAGAAAGAGGGCTGTTCTTTACAGAAGAGATACGAAGTCAGTTGGAAGCTATATTTGACCGATTCGAAAAACGTGTGGTGTTGGAGATCAGCGTAGATAACAGCGAGATTTCAAGAGAAGTACGGGCATTTGCAAAGGAAATGGAGGGATTCACCCCTTATATCCGGTGTGTGGAGCAGAAAAACCCCGAGGATGGCTTAGAACTGCCTGCTATTCGAATCTGCAGAGAAGATGAATCCTACCTGGGGACCGCTTTCCACGGAGTGCCGGGAGGCCATGAATTTAATTCCTTTGTGATTGCTCTATACAACGCAGCGGGGCCAGGGCAGGCCATAGATCCTTGTCTGTTAGACAGGATCCGAAACATCAGAAAAAGGATTCAGATTCAGGTTATTGTCTCCCTTTCCTGTACCATGTGTCCAGAACTTGTGATGGCGGTACAACGGATTGCGTTGGAGAGTGCATATGTGGAGGCTGATGTTTATGATATGGCCCATTTTCCAAAGCTGAAGGAACAGTATCAGATCATGAGTGTACCCTGTATGATTATCAATCATAAAAACGTCTTTTTTGGAAAAAAAAGCATAGAAGAAATCCTGGATTTACTTCCCGAGTAAGGAGGAGAACCGGAGTTTCATGAGCAAAAGAAAGGCCTGCTATTCGGCAGGCTTTTTGTATTATGACTTTACATTTATGGTAGGAAATTGCTGATGAATATATTTCTTGACGGCATCAAAGCTTTCTTTGCTGATGACATGTTCGATTCTGCAGGCATCCTCTGCCGCGATTTTTTCATCTACACCTAGCTCGATCAGCCAGGAGGTGAGAAGCTCATGGCGCTCGAAAATCATTTCTGCAATGGCCCGTCCCGCATCTGTCAGATAAATGTAACCTTCTTTTGTTACGGTGATATGTTCCTTCTGGCGAAGATTTTTCATGGCCACACTAACGCTGGACTTTTTAAATCCCAGTTCTTCCGCTACATCCACAGAACGGACAACCGGCTTTGTTTTACTCAGGATTAAGATGGTTTCTAAATAATTTTCTGCAGATTCATTCGTATGCATAGCGTTCACCCCAAATTCCAATACTCCTTGTTGCAGGATGCAAAGATTTCAAGATCTTTGCTCTAATATCTTTATTTTAATTAGTATAACATACTTTATGCATCAGGGCAATGAAATTGTAAATGAGAAAAAAAATCAATAAGTGTTCTTGACAGCTAATAAACGTTAGAATATACTAACTATTGATGAAATGAAAGTCATTATCATGAACGAATCATTTAACAGAAAGAAGATGATGTATGATGCCCTTAACAATGGTAAAAGCAGGGGAGCCGAATGTAATTCGAAAAATAGGGGGGAAGGAAGAGACAAGGAGATTTCTTGAGAATCTTGGATTTGTAACCGGAGGAGTCGTTACAGTGGTGTCGGAGATCGATGGGAATATGATTGTGAACGTGAAGGATTCCAGAGTCGCCATCGGCAAAGACATGGCAAATAAAATATTGGTAGGATAGAAAGGATAGAGATGAAAACATTAAAAGAAGTTCCGTGCGGAAAGACGGTCAAAGTCTCCAAACTGACTGGGGATGGTCCTGTGAAAAGAAGAATTATGGATATGGGGATAACAAAGGGCGTGGATATCTTTGTGCGTAAGGTAGCGCCTCTGGGAGATCCCATTGAGATTACGGTGAGGGGTTATGAGCTGTCTGTCAGAAAAGCAGATGCGGAAATGATTCAGGTAGAGTAAATTCGGACCATGAGTTAGTTTTAACTTATTATAAATAGTTTAGACAAATTTGCAATGGAAAATGTAAAAAGCCATTTGGCGGAAAGAGGTATGAGATGTCTGTGAAAATAGCATTAGCGGGAAACCCAAACAGCGGTAAAACCACATTGTTTAACGCGCTTACGGGTTCCAACCAGTTTGTGGGAAACTGGCCGGGAGTTACCGTAGAAAAGAAGGAAGGAAAACTAAAAGGTCATAAAGATGTAGTTATCATGGATCTGCCCGGAATTTATTCCCTTTCTCCCTATACCCTGGAGGAAGTGGTGGCCAGAAACTACTTGATCAATGAAAGGCCGGATGCAATTCTTAATATAGTGGACGGCACAAACCTGGAGAGAAACTTGTATTTGTCCACTCAGCTGATGGAGCTTGGCATTCCCGTGATCATGGCGGTAAACATGATGGATCTGGTGGAAAAGAATGGGGATCAGATACATATTGGAAAACGGAGCCAGAAGCTTGGCTGTGACGTGGTGGAGATTTCCGCATTGAAGGGTACGGGAATTCAGAAGGCAGCGGAAAAAGCAGTCGCTTTGGCGCAAAAGGGACAAAAGACCATGCCAGTTCATGAGTTTGCACCGGAAGTGGAGAGCGTGATTGAATCCATCGAACAGAAGCTGGGTGGAGAGGTTCCACAGGAGCAACGGAGATTCTTTGCAATCAAGCTATTGGAGAAGGATGACAAAATCCAGAGTCAGCTTCAGCATGTGCCAGATGTGAAAGCAGAGATTGCGCAGATCGAGAAGGAAATGGACGATGATACAGAAAGTATCATTACCAATGAAAGGTATGTTTATATTTCTTCTATTATCAATAAATGTTATACTAAGAGCAGAAAAGAGAAGATGACCGTATCAGATCAGATCGACCGGATTGTCACCAACCGGTTTTTGGCACTTCCTATTTTTGCTGCAATCATGGTCGTGGTATACTATGTTTCCGTCACTACAGTGGGAACTTGGGCTACAGACTGGGCGAACGATGGTGTATTTGGCGAAGGATGGAGTCTTTTTGGCTTGCAAATACCTGGTATTCCAGTTCTGATTGAATCCGCGCTGAGCGCTGTGGGTTGTGCCGGATGGCTTCAGGGATTGATCCTGGATGGCATCGTAGCCGGTGTGGGGGCTGTTTTAGGCTTTGTGCCTCAGATGCTGGTGCTTTTTATCTTCCTGGCTTTTTTAGAGTCCTGCGGATATATGGCAAGAGTTGCTTTTATCATGGACAGAATCTTTCGCAAGTTTGGCTTGTCCGGAAAGTCCTTTATTCCTATGCTGATCGGAAGCGGATGCGGCGTGCCGGGAGTTATGGCATCCAGAACCATTGAAAATGACAGAGACCGCAAGATGACCATTATGACCACCACCTTTATTCCTTGTGGAGCAAAGCTGCCAATCATTGGTCTGATTGCGGGAGCACTGTTTCACGGTGCATGGTGGGTGGCTCCCAGCGCCTACTTTGTGGGGATTGCGGCTATCGTTTGTTCGGGTATTATTTTAAAAAAGACGAAGATGTTCGCGGGGGAGCCTGCTCCCTTTGTTATGGAACTTCCAGCCTACCATCTGCCCACTGTAGGTAATGTATTGCGCAGTATGTGGGAGAGAGGCTGGTCCTTTATCAAAAAGGCCGGTACCATCATTCTTCTATCTACGATTCTGATTTGGTTTACCTCCTATTTTGGATGGGTGGACGGACAGTTCAGGATGTTAGAAGACATGGAATTAGATCACAGTATTCTGGCAGCCATCGGAAATGCGATCTGCTGGATCTTTGCTCCTCTGGGATGGGGTGACTGGAAATCCGCCGTGGCTGCGATTACCGGCCTTGTGGCCAAGGAAAATGTGGTAGGAACCTTTGGAATCCTCTTTGGTTTTGCGGAAGTGGCAGAGGAAGGAGAAGAAATCTGGGGTTCTCTGGCCGGAAGCATGACGGCCGTGGCTGCATATTCTTTCCTGACCTTTAATCTATTGTGTGCGCCCTGTTTTGCCGCAATGGGAGCCATCAAGAGGGAGATGAACAGCGCTAAGTGGTTTTGGTTTGCCATCGGTTATCAGACCTTACTGGCATATGTGGTATCCTTGTGTGTTTACCAGATCGGAACCCTGATCACCGCAGGAGCTTTTGGAATCGGAACGGTTGTTGCATTTTTACTGGTAATCGGATTTATTTATCTGTTGGTAAGACCTTACAAAGAGAGTAAGACTCTGCAGATAAACCTCAAAGTAGCGAAGGCAAAATAGAACATGTTTTAGTCAGGGTCTGTACAGCTGATGTGCAGATCCTGGATGTAAGGAGGCGCATTATGGGAACGATAATCGTTGGAGCCGTGATACTTTTACTTGTGGTTTTTATTGTCAGGAGTATGATAAAAAGTAAAAAGCAGGGGAAATCCATTCAGTGCGGCGGAGATTGCAGCCATTGCGGCGGCCATTGCTCACACTAGAGAAATGGGGAATCAGATATGGCACAAATGCAGAAAGAAATGGTGATTCAAAGGCTGAAAGAGAGAGGCAATCGGATTACAAAACAGCGCCTGATGTTGCTGGACATTATCCTGGAGAATGAGTGTTCAAGCTGCAAGGAGATTTACTATAAAGCCAGCAAAAAAGACGGCAGAATCGGCGCGGCCACCGTATATCGGATGGTGAATGCTCTGGAAGAGATTGGTGCCATCAGCCGTAAAAATATGTATAAAGTTGCTTATTCGGAAACTTGTTCTATGGAGGATGCCTGTACTGTGGTCCTAGATGATTCGACCACCTACCATTTGTCAGCGAAGAAATGGAATTTGGTTGTACAGGCTGGATTAAGTGCCTGTGGCTATCTGAAAAATCAGAAGATCGTATCCATCACAGTGCGGCCCTGTAATTGTGACGAAGGGCATTGTAAATAAGTTTTAACAGTCATTTTCGAAAAGTAAAGAAAGAACGCAGTATGATAGATGTAAGTCTGTTCATGCTGCGTTTTCTCATTCCGGTTCAGGAGATTTACATGGAGGAAGCCATAAGATTGCAAAAAGAACTTGACTTGAACCTTGCTTCAGGTATTATGATCTTAGGAGATTTTTCCGGGGCTTTTCACGATAGAAATGAAGACACGGATCAGAAGTAAGGGGTGACAGAGAGTGAAAATTGAAGAGCTTTTAAATGGAGTCAAAGATGGCAGCCTGTCTGTGGAAGAGGCAAAAAGATGGCTGGGAGTACATACATATGAAGAGATGGGGTATGCTAAGCTGGATACGGGAAGAAAGGAACGAACCGGATTTGCCGAGGTGGTTTACTGTCAGGGAAAAACCAGGGAACATTTGCTTCAGATTTTTGAAAGGCTTTACCAGGAGGAGGGCGAGGTGCTGGGAACCAGAGCTTCCCGGGAACAATACGAGTGGATTCTAAAGCATTATCCTGAGACACAATACGACTCCATTTCCAGAATTATAAAAATTGAGAAAACTTCGAAAGTTCACAGGGGAAAGGTGGCTGTCTGTACGGCGGGTACAGCAGATATTCCCGTAGCGGAAGAAGCTGCCCTCACGGCGGAATTTTTCGGAACAAAGGTAGAGCGGATTTATGATGTGGGTGTAAGTGGTATTCACCGGTTGATTTCCAGGCTGGATGTAATCCGGGGGGCCAACTGTGTGGTGGCAGTGGCGGGAATGGAGGGGGCTCTGGCCAGTGTCCTTGGAGGACTGGTAAGCCGACCGGTGATAGCAGTCCCCACTTCGGTGGGGTATGGCGCTAATTTCCATGGGCTGTCAGCACTTTTAACTATGATCAATTCCTGCGCCAATGGCATCGCAGTGGTAAATATTGACAATGGATTTGGAGCTGGATATCTGGCCACTCAGATAAACCGGCTGGGAATCGGAGAATAGAAGAACGCATTTGGAGGAAAAAGGATGGATAAAATCTTATATCTGGAATGTGCAGGTGGTATCAGTGGAGATATGATGGTGGCTGCGCTTCTGGACTTGGGAGCAGATCAGGGGACGCTTGAGAAGGCTTTGGACAGTCTTTCTCTGGAGGGGTTTCGGACGCGCGTTTCCAGGGTGAAGAAGCAAAATCTGGACGCCTGCGATTTTGATGTAATTCTGGACCGGGCACATGATGGACACGACCATGACATGGAATATCTGCACGGATCCAAAACATATATGAAAGACGGGCATTTACACGCGCACCGGGGACTTTTGGAAATCCTGGAAATCATTGAAAACGCGAACATGAGTTTTGGGGCAAAAGAGACGGCTAAGCGCATTTTTCGGATCTTGGCTCAAGCGGAGGCAAAGGCCCACGGGGTGACGCCGGAACAGGTGCATTTTCATGAGGTGGGCGCTGTGGATTCTATTGTGGATATTGTGGCTGCGGCGGTATGTCTGGACAATTTAAAACCGGACCAGGTGATTGTCCCGTTTCTATGTGACGGACATGGAACGATCCGGTGTCAGCACGGCATCATTCCGGTACCCGTACCGGCAGTGGCCAATATCGTACAGCAGCATGGCCTTTCCCTTCGGATAACCGGGGTGAAAGGAGAACTGGTGACTCCCACGGGGGCAGCGATTGTGGCAGCAGTTCGGACTGGAGAGGATTTGCCGGGAGAATTTTATATCAGAAGGATTGGACTGGGAGCAGGAAAGCGGGAATATGACAGCAGTGGTTTTCTGCGCGCCATGTGGCTGGAGACAAAAAGCAATCATAGGGTGGAGATTTGCAAGCTGGAAACAAACATCGATGACTGTAGCGGGGAAACATTAGGATATGTATTGAAACTTTTGTTTGATGCGGGAGCTAAGGATGTTCACTATACTCCTGTTTTTATGAAGAAAAACAGGCCTGGTTATCAGTTGAATGTGATTTGCAATCGCCTGGATGTTCCGAAAATGGAGAGGATTATCTTTCGGGAGACCACTACGATTGGGATTCGAAGGATGAGTGTGGAAAGATCCGTGCTGGAAAGAAGGCAGGAGAGATTGCAGACAAAACTTGGACTTGCAGAGGTAAAAGTATGTTCCTATGGGAATGAAACATGGTTTTATCCGGAATATGAAAGTGTCTCTGGACTGGCGGCGAAGCACAAAATGACCTTTCGTCAGGTGTACGAGGAGGTGTGTCAGGCAGCCAAGGAGATGCCCAACATCAGAGAAAAGACGGAGGAAGAAGGGATTTGAATAAGGAGGAGACGAAAGAGAAACTAAAGAAGAGCATTCAGATTTATGCTAGTCAGAACCTGGCCGTGGCATTTTCCGGTGGTGTGGACAGCAGCCTGCTTTTATATCTGGCCTGCCGCTATCGGCAAGAAGGCGTTCTGGTACATGCGGTGATTTTAAAGACCGTGTTGCAGACAGAGGAGGAAATGGAAGATGCCAGGCAGACTGCGGAGAAAATAGGGGCGGTGCCCTGGGTGCTTTTCGCAGATGACTGGGAGAAGGCCGGGATTTTGGACAATCCTCCCCAGCGCTGTTATCTGTGCAAAAAATATATGTTTCAGAGGTTAAAGGAGCATGTGAACAGGATGGGAATTACTACGGTTCTGGAGGGTACGAACCGGGATGATCTGGATGTATATCGTCCGGGACGGAAGGCTATACGGGAGTTGGGGATTATAAGCCCTCTGGCCGATGCGGGAGTGACGAAGAGTTTAGTAAGAGAAATGGCAGAGGAGTATCATATTTCAACTGCCCACAAACCTTCCGCTCCCTGTCTGGCCACCAGATTCCCTTACGGGACCAGGCTGACAAAGGAAAAGCTGGATATGGTGGCAAGGGGGGAGAATTTTCTCCATACACTGGGCATGAAGGAAGTTCGGCTGAGAGTCCACGAGGATATCGCCAGAATCGAGGTGGCCGAGAAGGAGTTCCCCATATTGCTGGAGCAGCGTCAGAGAGTGGTGAAACGGCTAAAAGAAATTGGATACTCTTATATAACGCTGGATTTACAGGGATTCCGCTCAGGAAGCATGGATGAGAATTTGATCAATAACCGATAGAGGAGAAAGGCAAGGAATGGAAGAACAAAAACGATTAGAAGCCTTTGAGGCCATGCTAGAGGCTGTGGAGCGGGAGTATGATGCTATCCTGTCTAAAATGGAACAGTTAAAAAAGGATGGTCGGGTGAAGTCTGTCACCTACCGACAATTGATGGGGAGAAAGGCTATGTATCGGGATATGTTGGATTTGTATGAAATATATGGTCTGTTAAGTAAAAAGTATTTTGAAAAGGAGAGCAGATGAAAGTAACAGTGGCCATGGATTCCTGGAAAGGAAGTCTTACTTCTATGGAAGCGGGAGATGCAGTGAAAGTGGGGGTTCTCAGGGCGGATCGGAATGCTGAGGTGTTTGTGTGTCCGATGGCAGATGGAGGAGAGGGAACGGCTGAAACCCTGATGAAAGCCATGGGAGGACGAATGGAGCGCGTATCTGTGACAGGCCCTATGGGAGAGAAGATTTCCTGTACCTATGGAATATGGAAGGATGGCGCGACGGCAGTAATGGAGATGTCCTCTGCCGCCGGTATCACGCTGGTAGAACAGCAGAAAAGAAATCCCATGTTTGCCACTACCTATGGGGTAGGAGAAATGATCCGGGATGCAGTTTTCAAAGGCTGTCGCAAATTCATCATCGGCATTGGGGGAAGCGCTACCAATGACGGAGGTGTGGGAATGCTGCAGGCTCTGGGCTTTGGGTGTCTGGATCAGGAGGGAAAGCCGGTTCCTTTTGGGGCCCGGGGATTAGAAAAGCTTACCACCATCACAGAGGATGAGGTTCCGGACGTGCTTTCTGAGTGTGAATTTCGGATTGCCTGTGACGTGACGAATGTTCTGTGCGGACCTCAGGGAGCCAGCGCCGTGTATGGCCCACAGAAAGGGGCTACCAGGCAGATGGCAGAGCAGATGGATCTCTGGCTGAAGCGTTACGCAGGGCTGGTGCAAAGGCTTTATCCCGGAGCAGATCCGAATCAATCCGGGGCCGGGGCCGCAGGTGGTCTTGGGTTTGCTTTTCTTTCCTTTTTAAAGGCCAGTCTGGAGCCGGGAGCTTGTTTTGGAAGAGACCGGGTTGGAAGAACATCTCAGAGATGCGGATCTTGTGATTACCGGGGAGGGAAGACTGGATGGACAGACAGCTATGGGAAAAGTACCCGCAGGGGTGGCTAGGTTGGCAAAGCAGCACCAAAAGCCGGTGGTAGCTTTGGCAGGAAGCGTCTCGGTAAGTTCAGCCCAGGGAAGAAAAATGGGAATGGATGCCAGCTTTCCTGTTTTACGGGAGGTTTTGACTTTGGAGGAAGCTATGGAGCCGGAGCAGGCAAAGAAAAATATTGCTGACACTGCGGAACAAGTCATGGGCCTTTTTCTGGCAGGAAAAGGAAGCAGGATCAGGTGATAAAAGCAGATAATGGAGCAGAATGTAGATAGTGCATTGCATAGCGAAGAGAAAGAGAGGGGCAAGATGAAGGTATTAAATATGGGATCTTTAAATTACGACTATGTCTACAGGGTGGATCACATTGTAGTGGAAGGCGAAACTTTGGCTAGTACGGGAATGGAAATGTTCTGTGGCGGGAAGGGACTAAATCAGTCGATTGCCCTTGCCAAAGCAGGCGTACCGGTTTACCATGCAGGGCTGGTGGGAGAGGATGGGGAGAGTCTGCGAAAGTCCTGCGAGCAATACGGGGTCAATACCGAATTGATACGAAAAATTCCGGGGAAAAGCGGCCATACCATTATACAGGTGGATAGCCAGGCTCAGAATTGCATACTGCTTTACGGGGGGAGCAACCGCCAATTTACCAGGGCCTATATTGATGAGGTGCTAAGCCATTTTGTTAAGGGAGATTTCCTACTTTTGCAAAATGAAATCAATGAGATCCCTTATATTGTAGAACGTGCCTATGAAAAAGAAATGACGATTGTTTTAAATCCTTCTCCGTATGATGAAACGCTAAGCCAGGTGGATCTGAATAAAATTTCTATTTTTTTGATGAACGAAATTGAGGGAGCGCAGATAGCCGGAACCGGACACCCACAGGATGTTTTGCATGAGATGCGAAGCCGGTATCCACAGGCGCGGGTCGTGTTGACCCTGGGAAAAGAAGGATCTGTTTATCAGGATTCCAGGACGGTCTATCAACAGGAAAGCTATCAGGTACATGCCGTGGATACCACAGCTGCTGGCGATACGTTTACCGGGTATTTTATCGCGGGCTTGTTGCAGGGGATGCCGGTGGATGAGATTATGAAACGAAGTGCCAGGGCATCTGCGATTGCAGTTTCCAGAAAAGGAGCCGCAGACTCCATTCCCTTTGCCAGAGAACTTTCTTAGAAATAAGTTTGGCGATGATCGGATCGGTTCAATGCCAGATTCCGTCATCGCCAAAAAAATAGTTGCAAAATACCCCATGGGGGTATATAATGCTCTACGAGAGGAGGAATGATAACATGGATCAGGAGAAAGAGTGCTGTTGTACTCATAAGACCAAAGAGCGTTCAGATAAAGAGTATCGGGATCTGATGAACCGCCTTAGCAGAATCGAAGGGCAGGTAAGGGGGATTCGTAAAATGGTGGAAACGGATGCTTACTGCACCGATATTTTAATTCAGGTTTCCGCGGTCAACGCGGCGCTGAACAGCTTTAATAAGGTGCTGTTAGCCAACCACATCCGAACCTGCGTGGCCCAGGATATTCGCCAGGGAAAGGAAGAGACCATAGACGAGCTGGTGCTCACATTGCAAAAGCTAATGAAATAAGAGAATAAAAGCTCTAAGGGTAATTCATACAGAAATGAGGGATGCAAAATGAAACAGTATACGGTAACCGGCATGAGCTGCGCGGCGTGCAGCGCAAGAGTTGAAAAAGCGGTATCTAAGGTTCCTGGCGTGGACTCCTGCTCTGTCAGCCTTCTGACAAACTCTATGGGGGTGGAAGGAACAGCTTCAGCCGCTGATGTCATTGCCGCTGTGGAACAGGCGGGATACGGAGCCGCGGAAAAAGAGGCTCCCGGGCAGAAAGCCCGCGCTTCTGCCACAAAGGCTTCGGAGGAGGAATTTTTAAAAGATAAAGAGACACCGATCTTAAAACGCAGACTGATAGTCTCCCTTTGCTTTTTGATTCCACTGATGTATCTGTCTATGGGACATATGATGTGGAACTGGCCCCTTCCTGCGCAGCTGGCCCAAAACCATCTTGCCGTCGGGCTGACGCAGCTATTGCTTACCGCAGCGGTGCTGGTAGTAAATCAGAAATTTTTTG
>CABSEG010000062.1 GCA_902476645.1 uncultured Lachnospiraceae bacterium
CTCTGCCCGCCGCTTACCTCTACTGCCGTAATCACTTCCGTATTCGTCCGATATTCATAATCATAAGTCGTGATTTCCGGTTCTTCTGGAGGCACATCCCGGAACCGTACAATACCAAGACCCAAGGAACTCTTTATTTCACTGTTGGAACGGACTCCCGATGTCGGACCGCCCCAGGCCGGATATCCCAGATCTGGTGTTTCCAAAAACATGGAAAGCGGCAGGTTCTGAAATGCCACTGTTGGAAGGACAGTACGAAGCCCACCACTTAACATCTCATCATAGAGCGCTGCCTCTGTTGCTGTAACCGCAATCAGGGTTCCCTGAAATTTAAGGAAACTGATCGGCTCCAATAAGAGCCTATACTCCCCTCCCACCAGTGTGTCAAAGTCCATTCCGGTTAGTCCGGCAATGCTACGCACCACCTGTTCATCTGTAAAATAGCTTTTTATCTGCTCAATATTAGCTTGCCCCAAGCTTTTCGAGCTGATGATCCTTGGTAGGGGCTGTGCCGGATTCACATACTCATACGGATTGGTGTCGATCATCAGGGCACTTCCTTTGGTATATGACATTTTACTGACTTTCCCAAAGGAGTAGGTAATATTGGGATGCTTATTTGTTAAGTCAATCGGTCTTGTTACCGGATCATGGCTCTCTGCCCGGATTACGGTAACCCGCACTCCTTCATTTCCCGGTGACCAGGAATTCTGGATGGTCCCCTGTCCCATACTTCCGCCACCTCCATCCAGGTTCCCGTCCCCTACCGCATAAACCTGGATGGAGAGTATCAAAGACAGTAAGATTGAGACTGTAAAAAACACATATTTCTTCTGTTTCAAGTATCCTCCTTTCCAACCACGGGAAGCCTTGTTTCCTTCCCTGGTTTCTGGGAAAAGAAAAAACACCACATTGATGCGGTGCTTCCTCTTTCTGTCTTAATCCATAATGCCAATCTTATTCCCGTTTTCATACATATCTTCTGCTGCAGTTCCAGAGCCTCCTCCTCCATGATTTTCTACCCAGCCGAATCCTGGAACATAGATCTGGTTCCCGGAAGTATCTCCTGCCTGCGGCTGTTCCGGATCTGCTACCGGTTCGGACGGTTTTTCTACCGCTTCATGATCCACCGGAACCGGAGGGGTATCCTGCTTTGTACCATCCGGTTTTTGTGTTGGATCTGTCAGGATCTCCTTGCTTGGCGGTTCTGGTTTGGTTGGTTTCGGTTGGATACTCTGCGTTGTCTGATCAGTCTGTGGCGCCCGACTGTCCACCGCCTGAGTGTCTGTTTCCTGATTTTCTCCGATTCCCTGATGAATCACAAGGCTCTCTTCTTCTCTGGACACTACTTTACTTTCCTCTTCCTTCTTTTCAAAATCTCCAGGATCTACAATCAATTCTGTTTCCGTTTCCCCTGTTCCTGGCAGAACATCTTTACCTGACGGTTTCGAACCAAACTGCATTCCTATGGCAGCGATCAGGCCGATTCCTATGAGCACGCCACCCAAAATTGCCAGATTCTTTTTCATCTTCTCTGTCAGTTTCATAATTCTGCTCCTCCTTTATCCTGTTTTGTTATGCACAACATACTATACAATCCTCTCAAAGTCCAGGTCATTCCCTAGAACACCTCTGTATATCCAGCCTGTACCTTCAATGTGATCCACATGGATGGAAGAATCCGGCCGCCAAACCGAACCGGAACCTCCAGTCTAACAATAGCATCTGCCTCAAACCGCTGCGCATGGGCTGGATCTGATGGGGCCAGAGGTGCATTCCGAAGCGTCACTTGCAGGCTGTCTATGGCAAACTCCATTGCAGTTCCAGTATCCGCATACTTTATATGCCTGCCGCCAGACAATCGGGTCCCTATGGTTTCATCCAGATAATCATAAATGTCCCCTTCATTCAGATCTTCTTCCCAACTTCCCTCTCCAAAAGGAACATAACTGCCAGAATATCCCTCCCTGACTCCATGATACACACCTGCATAATTATCATTGACTGTGGAGATGACAGCATCCTCCACGGCTTCCCGCACACCTGCCGCAATAATTTGAAGCCGGAAATACTCACTAATCCCACACATCAGAATAATCAACGAAAGAACAATCCCGATGGTCATGGGAAATGAGGAGGCTCGCCTGTCTCTCAGTATCTCTTTCATCCGTTTCCGCAATCCCTCCACCTCATTTCCAGTAAACTTCTGATTTTCCAGCTGCCTGTGCGCGAAGCGTAACCGGAAAAGAAGCAAACTCGCCAAACAGACCGATATTTGTATCCATCGTCAGGGTAACGGTAACCTCTTCATTTAACTGGATTCTTCCATGACTGGACCATAAAATGTCCGGATAAAGCCCTGTTTTTTCTGACAGCACAGCGGCACGGCGGCTTGTCTCTGTACCTACGCGCCCGCTTACCTCTGCTTCACGCACCAGTTCTGTAGCGAAGGTATCCAACTGCTGTTTCTGAATAAAAATCGGAAGCACACGCATGGCAAGGGCAAGCACCATGACCGCACACAAAACCAACACGATCACATCCACATATCCTTCGCCCCGTCTTTCTGACAGTGCTCTCCATAAACGATGACTCCTCATCCTCTCCTCCTTCCTGTCTAAAACATTCCTCCGAGGCTCTCCAATGCCACATAGCAGATAATCGCCAGGTAAGTCAGCAGAAAACATACCAGCATGACAAAGGAAAAAACACGGATCTTAGGAGGGATTTTCTGTGCCTGTGCTTTTAATCTCTGCAGTTCGATCTGCTTAAAATCATGAGCCAGCATCTGAAAATACACTGTGCTGTCATCCCCTCGAAGGACACCAATCAATCCACGTACCACATCGGACAGCATGGGCGAGTTCAGTCTTGCCTCGAATCGTGTCAGCGCCGCTTCATAATTGGAGGAACGCATATCCGCCAGAAGAATATCTAACTCTCCAGTCAGCGCTGGTCCCGCATTCCCCTTGAACCGCTCCAACATACCGATCACATTACGGCTTGCTTTCAGTTCCTGTTCCATAGTCGCCACCATTCTCGGAAGCTCCCCCTCTATCTCTTCCCGCTTTGCCTTTAAGGTTTCATCCGCTTTCTGATTTTCCTTAAAGTAAAGAAGTAAGGCCAGCACAACCACGACAGGAACTAGAAGTGGAAAAAGAAATATGCAGGGAATCGCTCCCAAAAGAACTGCGCCTGATTTTACCAGAGCATACGCCTGATACACTTCCGGGGTCATATTCATTCCACTGGCTTTTAACACATTCTGCATCCTGCTTCTCTTATATGCATCCATCCGGATGAAACCAGACAGTCGCACTGCTAGGATCATAAAATAAGTTTCCAATGTCTTTGCCGCTTTCCGCTCCTGTTTTACCGTACCCAGCATGGCCTTCGCCGCACCCATGGTAGGTAACTTTAGAACAGACGCAGTTAAAAAGAAAAGTCCCAGAGCTAAAAACAGCCCGAATAAAAACAACAAGCCTTCCATAGCTACCTCCTGTATTCAATGGGACGGGTCAATTTCACTACAAAGCCAGCGGATATAAAAATAGCCGCTGCAGTAGCAGCCAGAATACACTGTCCCAGTACCGTATGCATCAGTACATCATACCAATCCTGATTCAGCAGATACATAAGAGGAATATTGCCTACTACAAACACAACCATGATCATAAACTCTTTTCTTGGTTCTGCGATCATGTATTCCAGTTCTGCGTTCACGTTCCGCATATCCGACAGCTTTGATACGATGGGCGGCAGTGTAGTCTTTAAGCTCCGGTCATGCTGGCAGTCACTGACCGCATCGCACCACTCCCGAAACACCTCATTATCAATCCTTCCCCGCAAAATCCGAAGGGCGGCCTGAACATCCGGATTTACCATTTTAATCTGGATGAGAAAATCCTGAAATACTCTGGACACTGGAGGATTTAAATATGCTGTATTCTCCTCCACCGCCGTCACAATATCTTCTGTCCTCAGATATGCTGTGGTAATGACCGAAAGCGCCGTTTCCAGTTCTGCAGACACATCCCTTTTATAATGATTGGCAGTCAGTTTCACATACCAGAATGGCAGAAATAAAAAACCCACTGCCATCACCGGAGCCAGGAAAAAATTCCCTAACAAAATGGCAATGGATCCCCCAGCGCAAAACAGTGCCAGAGCAACTGCGCAGATGAAGGAAAACCGGTTCCCCCTGCCCGTCATTTGAAGAATGTTCTGTGCTTCCTTCAGTTCCCTGCGCAAAATCCCTGATTTTTTTCTTCCTGATGATTCCCTGATGTCTTCCCGCAGACTTCGTTTGGGATTCAATAAAAATCCAAACAGGCTGTCCGTAAACTCCACTGGCTTCATTTCCAGCAGTAAAAATACACCCACGATCATTCCTGCACACGCCAATAGCTGAATCGCCGTCATCCGTTCTCCCCCTCTCTATCCTTTTTTACATTCAAAAGTCCTGCCAGCGTTTCCTGCGGCATTCCATTCTCCATCAGCCGTCTTGCCAGACTGTCCGAAATTGGGTTGATTTGTCTATGATGCCCCACAATTACAAACTTTCCATCCTCCACTCTGTTTTCCGTAATCTGATATTGAAACAGCGGACGGTATCGTCTGGTTCCATCTGCCAGAATCTCACACTCCATGATTTCCATTAAACGGCGTTCCTTGTTTTCCAGCTGTTTGCAAAATGCGATGATCGGATAGGCTTCCGTTACAAATCCCATCAAAGTCTCATCGCTCATATCCACAGCACGTTTACACAGGGAAACCATGCGGCGGTAGGTTGCCTCACAGCTCATGGAATGGATGGTTGTCACAACCGCAACACCGGTTCTGGCTGCCTCCTGTGCCGCATTCGCTTCTGGTCCACGCATTTCTCCTACCACAATAATATCCGGATTAAAGCGTAGCGCCATATCAAGAAGTGCAATCTGATCTACTCTCTGCCTCTCATTCTCGCTGTCACGGGTCAAGGTATGAATCACGGAATTGACTACCCTCCCATCCTTTCTGCGTACCAACGCCAGCTCCCTTGAACCATTCTCAATACTGTAAATACGCTTACCGTCCGGAATTGTGGTCAGAAGCCAGCCTAACAGTGTGGTTTTTCCGGAGCTTGTGGCTCCCGCCACACACACAGAGATTCCATACCGGATGCACTCCGATAAAAAATCCAGCATCTGACTGGTTGCCGTTCCTCCCTTTATAAAGTCCTGTTTCTTCATGCTCTGGGGATTCACAATTCGGATCGAAGCTGCCACCCCGACATCCTCATCAACAAGAGGTGTCTTCAGTACAGCAATACGGATATTTTTACTTAAATGTCCCAGAACGCTTGGACTCGCATCATCCAGCACCATTCCAGACACATGCAACATACGCCGAATGACATTGATGGCATGTTCGGGGCTTTCAAAATGCTCTTTCAATTTTTCTGTCACTCCACCAGAATACTGGACCTCCACATCATCCCAGGCATTTACATCGATCTCCTCGATTCCTTCCCCGTAGATGTACTTTGTGAGAAAACCGAACTCTGCCATTTCTGAATAAATCGCATCAATCAGCTCATCCGTGGTTTTTCCCGGTACTTGTATACGGTTATCCTGAATATACTTCCCGGCAAATCGGCGGATCTGTGCTTTTATTTCTTCGTTTCCATCTCCGGTTACCAGATTACTATATTCTTTGGAAAGATACGCCTGTATCTCCTGCAGCACGGACTGAAAGTCACGCCCTTCATCCTCCGATGCAAAAAACAGGTCATGGGTACGGAGAGAACGACCTCCCGTTTTTTGAGTGCGCAGAGGATCCTCTATGTCCTCCTCTTCTGACCAGATATCCTCCTTTCCATGCATCTGTCCTTCACAAGTCTGTTCCGACAGGCTATCATTTTGGAGGTTTTCTTCTGTCTCCTCCCCTCCATCCAAGCCATCCAAAGAAGCCTCCGTTTCCATGATCTCCTCCGGAAGATGTCCAGAATCCTGTCGTGTTTCTTCCCGAACAGCTTCGGGAAAACCCGCAGAAAACGCGGCTTTGCTGCGTCTTTCCCCTAACATCCGAACACCTCCTTTGTGATTGCTTCCATGGTTTTTCTAAACCCTTTACTGTCCTTTAGTACCAGTTCTTTCAGAAGGTTCCCTTCCAGAACCTGTGCCTTTACTTCCTCGGAATGAGGGATCTGGAATGCCACATTGCCGAGCACCCGTTCAATGTGTTCGCTGGCCTCATTGGGATATACATTGCTCGCCACTTTATACTGCTTTTCTGCATCCCACTGACTGTCCTTAAGAAGCGGAAGCTGGCTGGAAAGATAACTGATGGATTTCAGATCACAGTTTACCAGCCGCAGCACTGCATCTGCCTCCATCAAGGCAATGGCCGAAAGAATGTCATTGGCAATACAGCTTCCACAATCAACGATGATATAGGGAGCGATCTTTCTCAAACACTGCAGTAATTCCTCTGCCTGTGGCCGCTCGTAAGGTGGGTATGTGTATTCATTTTCCCCCTTCCTCATTCCAAGGATTGTTAGATGGCGTATTTTTTTATGAGTAATACAGTTATGGCGTACCAACGATTCCGACACATGGGTTGCTGCCAGAACACTCCCCAGAGAATGCTCCTCTTCCAGGTCTCCAGGAGGACAGATACAGGGAAGCATCGGTGTATTCATATCACACAGAAGGAGAGCTACATCCTTCTTCTGCATGGCAAGACGCGCCGCCAGCTTCACTGCTGTCGTGGTTTTACCAGATCCAGGACTTCCCCAGACTGCCAGCATTTGATTCTCATTTTCCGGTTCCCAGTCAGGAGAGCTGTCCCCGGCTCCCCTGCTGAAAATACTGTTTTTTAGAAAATTCAAGGCTTACTCCACCCCGCTTTCCTCTGTTTCGCCCTGTCTGGTTTCCTCCTGCTCCTCTGCTTTGGTTTCCTCTGGCTCCTTATCAGAATGATCCAGTGCCTCGTTTTCTTCCGCTTCTCCTTCCATATCTTCTGGAGGATACAGTTCCGTTAACATCTGGTTTTGCGCTTCCAAAAACTGCCCTGCACTCTTTTCATCCCCGCGATACACCAGAGATAAATGCAGTTTTCCATCTGCCTCCAGTTCTGCCAAAACCATTGACTGCTCTGGTGTTACCAGCAAGGTAACGGTTCCAGGCAGCTCACGATCCGCTCCATCTTCCAGTTCTTCTCCCGTATTTGCGTCATATCCACTGTTTGCAGTCACAGCAATGACCTCCACATACTGAAGTTCCGCAGGAATTACTGTTTTTCCCTGCTTTCTATAATCTGGAGCTATGACTGACACAATATCGCCGCTCTTTAGCTTTCCGGACAATCCATTGGCAAATGCCTTAACCGTAACAGAGATTGCCTGCTTTTCTCCTGTCAGATGATAGAGATAGGCATTTTCTGCCGCCGGCTCTTCTGCAATCTTGGATGTCAGGATGTAATCTCCTGGCGCCAAATCTGCAGATGCAAATGCCCCAACTACAGTATCCGAATGCTTTACTACATCATCCGGCAGGTTATAACTGCCAACCTCTATGGTCTTTACCATGTCAGAAGTAATTTCTTCTCCCACTGAAATTGGTTTTACTACACGGACAATTTCCGTCTTTTCACTCATAGCCTTATTAAACAATGGTGTAACTGCAAAGCAGATGATCAAAGACAGCACGATGCAAAGCACACCAAGTACAGTCCTGTTTTTCAAAAATCGCATTTCATCTCCTCCAACTCTTTTCCTTATTTTGATTCCTTTTTAACCAGTGTTCCACTGACTGCTGTCTTCCTATTTTCTGTTGTGGTATACGATGGCCGCAACCATTGTAAGCGGCACTGCAACACAAACCATGATCCATAATTTCTTCTTCATATCATCCATCCTCCTAATCTCATACAATAAACAGCTGCCGCTCCTCCTGCCAGAAACGGTCCCACAGGAAATGCTTCTTTATCTCGTTTTCCCTTGAACCGATTCCACAGGCAGACCATACAACCATACATCACAAATCCTGTCAGTCCTAAACAGGAAGCAGTCAGGCTTGCCGGAAGTCCCAGTACCAAGCCGGTTGCTCCTGCCAGCTTGATATCACCGCCGCCCATTCCACCTTCCCTCTTGCAAAATAATGCAACTATGAGGTATGGCACTGCCCCTAAAGCTCCAAGCAGCTGTCCGGGGGCAAAGTTCAGAAAGGAAAGCAGGGCAATCCCTGCCTGGAATCGGTCCGGAATAATCCGGTACCGAAGATCCCAGGCAGAAACCGCAATAAGCAGCGAGAAAAAAAGCACTGCCTGTACCGCCTGAAGCAGCGATATCCTGATCTCCATATCAACCGCTATAGTCAAACATTTCCTGCACCCTGCGTACCAGTGTAGGAAGTACGGTATCATTAAACAGTGCATAAAGACCTGCCAGAAGCAGTGCTCCCAGCACAACTGCGATCAGGATCTTAATGGCTGTGTCCACATATCCCTCACCGGATGTATCCTGAAGCTTGTTTTTTACATTCCACATATGCATAACCATTGCATTTCGATAATTTACCAGCTGTCTTTTAATATTCTTCATTTGATCTCCTCCATTGATTTTCTGTTTTTGTTCTCTGTACCCCTTAAATCAGACCATGTTCTGCCCTGGATTTTGAGGGGGTGCTGTCTGTAAGGTAGATGCCTGTGCCATGGACAGTGCCTCTCCATAAGCTCCCAATACCGCCTGTTTCAGCTCGTTGCGGAATTCCTCCGTCACAGGAAAACAGATATCCTTGTATCCATCCTGTGTTTTCCGGCTGGGCATAGACATAAAGAGCCCATCCTTACCTCCCTCGACGATTTTGATTCCCCGGACGGCAAAACATCCGGCGATTGTGGCGGATGCATAGGCTCTGATCCCGCCCTGTACTCCTGGTGGATACATAGATGTAATCCGAACGTCTAAATCTGGCATACTGATTCTTCCTCCTTTGTTTTTTTCTGCTCATAAACCGTTCCTTTCTGGATCTATTTCAGTCAAGCAGACAGACAAAACTGCATGCTAAAACTGCATGGTGTGTATGAATTCCTCCGCCAGTTGCGACTCTGTAAAATCAATTCTCTTAAAGTCATAACGATCCACATAAAAAAAGGAACTCCCTGTTTCATCATAGAGTTCCAGCACATCACTAATGGATAGCCCATGACCTGTATAACCGGACGGCGGATGATACCGGAATTTATCATAGAGTTCTTCCAGGTCATTGGTGTCAGATGCCCCTTCATAGACTTTGATATAAAAATCCGGCTTGGGGGAGCCATATTGCTGCTCCATCTGGAAAAGTGCAAGGAACTTCATATGCACATCCACATCTCCTCTCAGTTGCCAGATGCGTACATCTTTTAGCCCCTTTGCCGATTCCATATCTTGCTGGCTATTTGCCAACCGGTCATAGATCCCGTCCTGCCACTGAATTTTTTGGATATTCCTCTGCTTACGCAGGAAGCTTTCTAATGCTTCATTCTGAAACATGGGATCCACTACTGCACATCCTTCCGTCACACGACCTACCCGGTTCCCATAATACCGGATCACTCCATTTTCAATCTGAATCTGCTTCATTTCCCTTCCCTCATTTCTAAATCATCTCCATCCCCCCGTCCTTCTGTACCTGTTGAAACTGTTCCAGACTCTGCACATCGGGAAAGATCATCCTTCCCTCTAACATTTCCAGTACGGCAAAATCATCCCTGTCGCAGATCAAAATCCGATACTGGTAGTCCTTCTGCATCATTACATAGCTCCATACTTCCTCTGGATTTACCAGCCATACCCCTGACGCATAGCGTCCATCCGGCAGAAAACTGTATCCAGAATATTCAGGGGAATGTCCATGTAAATCCAGCGCCCCAAATGGACGGATCTGGGAGAGCTGGAGTCGTTCCTTTTCCCCCAACAGTTCTGGCCGCAGCACACCAACCACATCCCTGTTCCAGCAGTGCCATGCCTCCCCAGTAGATAGGGAAACCAGATGGGCAATGGAGTGTCTGGGATTTTCTGTTTTCTGGATATTCGTACAGAAAAAAAGCTGCCCTGTGTAATGCTCTGGTAATACCTTTGAGGGAAGAACCACCACCCGGTTCTGGATAGATGCCTCCTTTTCTGTCTGCATACAATCCTTTTCTGTGAATTCCTGCATGATCTTACCCCTCCTTTTTCTGCAGCAGTCTGCTCAGTTCTCCGATTAGATCCAGTCGGAGGCTGTCCGGCATAAACTGAAATGCAGTACGGACATATGCCTCCACTGCCTCCGGAGACTGATCTCCCACCTCGATAACCTCTACCTTCCGAACTGTAATTTTTCCACCCGCCATTCCCAGACAAACAATATCCCCATACTCCAGCTTTGCCGCTTCCCTCATAGATTTTGGAATCAGGACACGTCCCTTTCCATCCACTAAACGATACATCGGTTTACTCATCTGGTCCTTTTCTCCTTTCCCATCAATGCCTCCACTTCATTGGGTTCAATCCCCAGTTCATCGAACACCTTCAGATAAGGTTTGCAAACCGTCTGTACCGGAGCCTCAATACCAATCAGAATCACTCCGGGGACTGTTTCTATCATCAAATCACAATCAAGCGGAATCCCAGCCGTCAGTAACAGTTCACTAGGCACAGAAAGGACACCGTTTTCCTTTTTTTGCACCATTGTTTTTCTCTTGTTTTCTGTTCTCATAGCACCTCTCTTTCCGGACAGATTTCTTCCCGGATCTCATAATGATCCGTTTCTCCATCTCCCCACATTCCAAATAGATCCAGCTGTCTTGGTTTTGACCGCTCCCTCTCACCAGGATCATAATTGGTAATAATGACCTCTGGAAACTCACAACCGCCCTCATACCTCTGAGCCAGGTTATTGATGCGGGTAACAGCTGTAATAAAATATCCTGCATACAGTTCCCGGATGAAATCGCAGTCATTGTAACTGACCATCCACTTCCCCCTGCTCCCTGTCAGAGTGTCTCGGAGCCGTTTGTGATCCTCTTTTCGGAATACCACTGCATAATGACCTTCCGTCTCATAATAGGGCGGATCGCAATAAAAAAAGGCACTATCCCGGTCATACTGCCGAATCAGTGCCTCAAAGTCTTTATTTTCTATTACGGTATCTGCCAGCCTGCGGGATGCCTGCCAAATGGTGTCAAAGCAGTTTCTCACATCAAACGGACGGCAGCCAAAGGACGTGCAGCCACTTCCATAGCTGTACCGAATTAGTTTAAAAAATGCAGCCGCCCGTTTTACATCGGTTACCTCTGCATTTTCCAGCAGGATTTTTTTCACTTCCTCATAATCCGGCGGCATCAGATGCTTCTCTGCCAGCTCCAGCTCCTCAATTAAAAATCGGGTATCCGGTTCCTGCTTTTCAATAAAATTACGGATTACTGTAAATTCATCCCTGCTGTTTAACGGAAGAAATCCGAGTTCCTTAAGGAATGCCCCCGTGCGGTTCTTGACGCAATAAAACAGATTTGCCAAGTTAGAGTTATAATCATTATAAATCTCCATACACCGGTCATCTGGTGGTTTTCCAAATAGTACCCAACCACCTCCGCCAAACACCTCAATGTACCGGTCATAACTTGCAGGAAACATCGTGTAAATCAGGCTGCGGAGTGCTTTCTTTCCGCCAACCCATGAAATAAAACTGTTGATTCTGCATCCCTCCTAACATCCACAATACTCATGAAACATATAACTGAGTCCTACGAAAATACCGGTGACATCCCAGGTTCAAAGTCCAGCTTCTCTGCCTGTTCTACTGCCTTTTCCAGTCTTTGGGCTTCCCTATCAAATCGATAAACTGAATTCCCCAACTTCTCCTGTGGGGTCACGGCTTCCTCATTTACAGCTTCAACCATCGCATTCAGTTCAGTTACGCTTACATTCTCTGTTTCTTTTAGAATAATCGTTTCATGAATCGATGACGGAATCACGATCAAATCTGATCCCAGCTTTTCTGCAATAAGAGACATCACTTCTTCGTCACACATATAAACCGCCCCATTGACCTAATTTGAATTCGTCAGAACATACATCATTGCATTGGGATCCACATCCTCTAAATATTCCAAACTACCTGCTTTTACATCTCCCAGTTCATCAGAATACATTTTTGCCAGCATATCCTGTAAATCCAAAAAACAAGGAGGATTGCTCTGCTTCATGTTTTCCCAGGCATCCTGCTTTAACTGCTCCTCACTGACTCCCAACCACCTCAGCCTGTCATAATTAATAATGGCACTTCCGGCCTTTTCTCCATCCACCAACACATGAAATCCATAAACCAGTGCCAGATCCTCTCGTATTTCATGAGGACAGCTTGCCAGAAAATCTATATTTTCCTGTGCGTTGCGGACATAGACGGTCAGACTCTTCTTTATCGTTTCATAATCCCATTCCCTGCTTGAAATGCCATCTATGCTTATCTCTGCTTCCTGGCACTTCTGATAATCCTGAGCAATTTTCTGCCACACATCCTCCAGTTTCTTTCCATCCTCAAGTTCCTGATAATAGGATTCCAGATATAAAAGCGGAACGGATGTATAGCTTTTAGTGCCTGGAAGGTATACTCCCTGCAATTTGATGTTGTTATTTTTTAACACCTCCATGATTTCCACTTTTCTTTCCTGAAAAGATTCCGGAAAAAATCGTTTTAAATTCTTTTTTGTTAATTTCAAAAATTCTTCATATGTCATTTTCTATTCTCCTTCACACCTCATTCTTATTAGTTTCCTCCATTTGATCATCAAGCACGTTCAACGCTTCCCTTACTGCATTTTCATTCCCTGTTCTGTGTTCTGCTGTGTCTGTATTGGAAAATCTTCATTACGGGTAATCATTCCGTAGGTTGTCTGCACACTTTCCAACAGCCCAAGCTGACGTTCCCCATATCCTTGAAAATCAAATGTAGCAAATGCTGGATCATCAATATTGAACTCCAATTCCCGAAACAGATACCTTGCATACGAAGCCATGGAATACATCTGTGGATCATAGGAATAACAATCCAGGTTTTCCGCAATCCGAAGAGCCTGTTCCAAGCTATCGCATTGCTCTAGTTCCAAAGCTGCCTTGAATTTGCAAAGCGTTCTATCATCAGGAAATTCCTGAAGCTGTCTTGCCAGTTCATTCAATGTCTCAATGTCATCTGTCTGCTTAACGGATAATCCATGCACTGTGCTGATGCTCTCCGTAATGATACAGTCATCAAAAGTTCTCTCGTTTAATCTGTTCAGCGCCCACTGAAACCCCAAATCTGTAGTTGGAAGTTCCAACCAGGTTCCCTGTTCTTCTGGATATTGAGATCCGACCAGGCGAAGAGAAAAAATCCCTCCGGCCACTCCGTCAATATCGGGAAGGTGAATTCCATCATAAATATCTTGATACGAAAGAGCATTCTCAAATACATAACCTTTTGAGGTAAATATGCCCATTTCCTCCTTACGCTGATCCATCCCCACTCTTTGCGGATCCAATAATTCTCTTATATCCACTTCAAGCATATGGATCCACTCTAATCTGTCTTCCTCTAGGTAGAATTCTCCCAGTTTCCTGTCATCTATAATGCCTCGGAGGAATTTAAAGCACTCCAGGTTATAACAAAGATTGAGTAACTCTTTTATCCCAACTAGAACATCTATATTTTCTTCCTGACGCATCTGAATGGCGGCTTCATAAGTTTCTATCTGACTGGAGCCCATATGAGTAACCAGACAAGCTAATACATTGACTTCTTCTAAGGTAACAGACGCTGCCTTTTCCAATATATTCTTAAGAAAAGATGGCCAGTTCCCCAGAAGTTCAATCCGGTAAGGCTCATTTTCATGAATAAAGGCTCTCATCTTTGCATCCTTCAAAAAAGCGGGTTCTGCTGGAAGCCTCAGCTTCGCCCCTTGATAACTCCGCTCTGGGAAATATGCTTCTGAATAAATGGCAACATCCAGGGCTGGTTTTAATGTATGTGCCGTCCCTTTCAAAACCTCTTCCGGACATACAAAGTAATCCAGTCCCTCATTTCCAAGAAAAACCATAAGTTCTCCATCTGGTACCAGGATCCTTGTCTCTTGCATTTCTCTGATAAAGCCTCCAGCAGCAATCATTCCCCATGTTTCTGCTAAACTCTGAACCTCCTCATGTGTCAGTTTATCCTGTGAGTCTGCCTGCAGTACACTCCATAATCTTCCCTCATAAGCTTCCAGATCCAGTGATAGGCTAACCGGCTTATGCAGCCTCTTTGCATTATTAAAGTATGTCATCAATTTCTGATTTCTTTTTCCCAACAATCCTACACCTTCCATATGGTCGCGTATAAAAGACGAATAGTTTTCCATCTCATAAGCGGTCAGATGAATACCTTCCTCTGTACTATTCAGAGAATATATCTCTCCTTCTATGGGGCTGAACAATCGAAGGGTATAAAATTCTCCATCATAATGCTCCAAAAACAATCCCTCCTTTCTGAACGGCTGGTTCCTGCTCTTCTCCTTTCAAACCTTCTTCTGTGGTCAGAAAGAATTCATCTCCACTGTTCCAAAAGCTGACATACAGTTCTCCCTCTGGAATTTTGATTCCCCGCTGTTCAAATCCTTCTCCCCACCCATCACTTTCCTGACCTTCCCAGTACTCCTTTACTGCTTCAATCTCCCTTTCAGAAAGCTGGTTATGACTTTCTACTTCCAGAACTCCCCATAGTTCCCCCCGCCAGACTTCCACGGTAGGCTTCATACTGTAAATTTTTTCTTCTAACTTTGGATCATCCAGATAGACCGCCAGCCCCCTATCTCCTTCTTCCTCAAGATTTTCCTCTGCAATCCGTTTCAGGATCTCCGTCTCATAGCTGCACAACTCAGCTGGAAATACCTCCTCTCCGTATTCCTCCAAATTTCCCCAGTCATCTTTTGTATACATGGTAGCTATCAAAGGACTGAAAAACCGAAGTACAGAACGCTCCGTTGTTTTTTCACTGATGCTGTCCGATTTTACTCCTGTCAATACTTCTTTCCTCCTCTCGTAAAACTCTGCTTCCATGCCTGCGAATCACACAGGCCGTCATAATCCATTCAAATACTCGGTCGCTCACCAACTCTGGATCTGTAAGTTCTGATAAACGAATATGACTGCTTCCCTGATACAGATCCCTTGCCATATGAAACAAAACGTAGCCATCCAAATCAACACCGTGGATATGAATTTTGGAAAAATGAATCCCCTCCTGGTCAATTGCCGCTAAAGCTCTGCTACACAAAAATCGATCTGCGGAAAGAAGATAGACCGCAGAACAGGTCGCTGCTTCTTCAATGGCTCTGTTACACTTCTCTCCCATAGCCAAAAACCGTTCTCTATGACCACTTTGAAAAAAGCACGGATTTCTTCTCCCTGTCAGACGGCACACGCGGCTTACAAAGGTGCTGACAGCCACTTCCTCTGCCAACACCTCCAGAAGCTCATAAAACGGGACACAATCGGTAACACGGCGTTCACACGGGCTTCTCTGATTTTCCAGACAACCAGAAAGGTGACTGATAACCATTCCGCTCCTTCTTGGACGAAATCCTGGTATATGCTGCATTTCCTTTTCCAGCCCAGCATAACGTGTATCACTCATAAATCGAATCATTGTCTCCTACCTCCTCAATATCTCAATTTCTTCTACCCTAATGTCATTCCTCCATATCCTTGTTCTTTTGATTCTAATAATGTTTCAACCGCCTCCTCCCTTGTACGAAACATTCTCCACGGTGAAACTCGATGATAAAGTCCAGTATGACTTCGTACTCCAAAATACCTCCCGTCATAACTCTCTACCGTATATTCGCAGGTACTTTTTTTTGTTTTGTTTGTGATCATCACACAGGTATCTCCCTTATTCCATCCATAAGGAAAGCCCGAATCTTCTTTTAGCTTTTTTTCATCCATTTTCTTCAATTACCACACTCCCCTTTTCTTTGAACTTTTTAACGCCAAAAAGCCAACCATGTTCTAGTAAATAAAACATGATTGGCTCATCTGCTTCTAAATATATAAATACCAGTTATCCCCTTAAATCTTTTTCTCCTTATGATTTATCCACAAGGTTGTCCAGACTTACCTTTTAAGATCACACCTAAAGCGACAATACGAGTACAGATTCCAGATGTTGGCTAATATTGGATAATCTTTTCGATACTTGAACTTTGTTCTATACCTTATATTTTGTCTGGTGCACCAGCAATGAATATCCTTCATCATCATCGAATCTCCCATACCTATACGCTCGCCTAATATATTAATCTTATACTCATCCATCTCTGTTTTCGCAAATAAATAGAACCATACATTATAATATCTGATTCTATACACCTTGCAATCATCACTGTACTTCATACACACTCCTGTTTATACTGTTTCTCTATTTCCACTATTTCCACTGTATCTACATAATATATAGCGTGAATTAGGGGGTAAATATTCCGACCAGAATCAGAATCAATTCCACAACTCCCACACCGTCTTCTTCTCTGATAAACTCTCTGATCCCTCTCATAGAATCCCTCCCTTTCTAAATTTGAAATGCCAGCACCGCCGGCACCAACAGTATCACCATCACAATTCCGAGCATCAGCATCATCGGAAACAGCAATTTTGTTCCGGCTTCCTCACCGTAACGTTTTGCGGCATGCTTCCGCTCCTCAAACGCATTCTGCGCTTCCTGCTCCAACAGTACCGTAATACCGCGGGTTCCTTTTTGCAGATTCTGCGTCAGTATGCCGGCAAGCTTCCGGTAGGATGCCACACCGCACCGTTCTCCGAAATGCTCATACGCCCGCTGTTCCCCCACACCGCTCTCCATCTGTCGACAGGCAACCAGCATCTCCTCATAGGCGGGCATTTCCGCCGTTTTATTCTGTGTCCGCTTCTGTCCATAAGCTCCGGCAATTTTTCTGAACGCTCCCTGAAGCGTCATTCCCGCCCCCAGAAGCAAGGCCAGCTTGCTCACCAGATCCGGATACTCGAGTTCCAGAAGCATTTTGCGCTTCTTTTGCTCCTCTTGCTTTCTGCTCATGGATACCACCGGTACAAAGCAGGCGAGAATCACGCCCAGTATAAGGATCTTTTCCGGTCTCTGATCGCGCCTTTGCTCCCAGTGTATGGTTTGTCCCTCCACCTCATCCGGCAGAAAAAGTCTGTCTGCTCCCGCCTCCGGCTGCTGTCGCGCAATCTTTTCTGAAATCCCCTTCCGGAAGCGCTCTTCCTCGTCTAACAGTCTGGGATACACGCAGATATAAAACTCCTGTACACATCTGGATTTTCCACATGTCAGAGTGACCTGCACATTCACCAGCTCCCCCTCCTCGTCCGGTTCTCCCACAATTCTTCCAGTGCGGCTCTCTATCAGCCGGTAATTGTCAAAGCTCCATTCCGCCTCAACATGCCCTTCCTGATATTCCTCACGAATGACAACAGCATCCCGTATACAATTCACAGATTCATTGTCTCCCGGGAATTCCTTAATGAGTTCTTCCTCTGCCGCTCGAAGATATGCCTGCTCCTCCTGCTTTGTCAGCTCCTGCTCCGGCACATGCACCATGTAAGCTTCCGCCTTTTTCGCCCCATCCACATACATACGCAGGTCTGCCTCGTAGTCACCTTCTCCATTTTCTCTCCGAAGCAGCCCCTTCTCCAGATCCTCATCTGTCTGCAGTTCCATATATCCGGACAGCAGCCCGAGACATGCCGCTGCCGCAATGACTGCCGCCCCTTTCTGCCAGTCTTTCCTGCCCCATTTCCGGCTGACTGCCCATCCGAGCACCGCCAGTCCAAGCGCTATTCCACATACAATCACATTTTCCCCCTCTTTATCCACAAACCTTTCGTCAGATCTGAATATCCAATATATGCTCTGACCATTTGATGGCGGCAAGATAGCAGCAAAAAGCGATGCTCATGACAGCCACTCCGAATGCGCTGCCATACAAAGCGTCCAGAAATTCTCCCGATGCCACCTGAAGATATGCCAGAATTGCAAGCGGCATTATTTCCATAATCCGCCCCTCCAGACGCTTTCCTGCAAGCACGGTTGCCACTTCCCTTTCGACTTCAATCCGCCCCGCGAGTTTTTGTACCGTCGTCTGCATAATGTGGACAAAGTCTCCGCCGCTCCGCTTTGCAAACGCGAACACCTCCGCAAAACTCTCGATCTCCTCACACCCGCTTCGCGCCGCAAACGAAAGCAACAGTCGCTCCAATGGTTCGTTCATGCGCACCCCCTCATTCATCCAGCGCA
>CABSEG010000063.1 GCA_902476645.1 uncultured Lachnospiraceae bacterium
AAAAACAAGGGAGATCACAAAGGGAATACAACTTCCAATATAACCCCAGGCATAGCCGTGGGAAGATACCGTATCCATCCGCTCCGGCGCGGTAACATCCACCAGCATGGAATCATAAAAAATCAGACTGGTATTATACCCCACTTTGGCAATCACAAAGACAGCCAGAAAGATTACCCAGGAGGTGGGAAAGGACAATGCCGCACATCCCAGAACTCCCACCATCATGCTGATGGTAAACAAGGGTTTCTTAAAATTTCTGGTATCCGCTATGGTACCCAGGGCCGGCCCGATGATCGCCACCAGTACCGTAGCCACAGAGGCCGCATATCCCCAATAGGCCAGATAGTCCACCTCGGAAATTCCGGCTCTGTCTGCCAAATAATTAAAATAAATGGGTATTATTGTGGATACCAGCATGATAAACGCTGAATTTCCCACATCATAGAGAATCCAGCACTTTTCCAGTTTTGATAACTTTAATCGCTCCATAACGCTCCTCTCACTCAAACGTGCGGTCAAACCGCTTATCTAATTTCTTCCCGGTATGAAGACTTTCTTCAAAATCCTGAATCAGACGCGCCGCAACCTCCACAGCCTCATCAAAGCGCTTTTGCAGGCCCTGGTTGCTCTGACTGCATCTCAGATTATCCTTCCTCTGATGCATTAACCCCTTCACCTCTCCGTATCGGAAGGTCAGTCTCATGACCCCATTTATCAGGTTGTATTTGAGATTTCCCGGCGCGGTAAAAAGTTTCTTTACCCTTTTCAGATCCTGAAGAGATTTCCGGACCGTCCCGAAATCCATTCCCCTGTAGAAAGGTACAATGGCCTGGGCTGTCTCCCGGTCCGTGGGCACCAGCTCTGACATGGGAAAAGAAAAGGGATCCTGTCCATCCATGCGCAACAGCTTTTTTTCAAACTCCTCTTCTATTTCCAGATGGGCAACTCCTGTTTTTTTCATCATATGACTCACATAAGGATGACACTGGCTATCCAGCGCAAAATGGCAGATAAATCCCATCAGATAGGCATACTCCCTGCTGTCTTCTCCTTTCCTTCTAATCACCTCCAGGGCGTGTTCAAAGAATGGATAGGCAGAGACTTTATGAAGGTCGTTCCCATATCGGACTATCTTGTTTTTGGTATAGGGCTTATAAAAGAAAAACAAATCCGGCCCCTGCAGACCAATGTCATACTGCCATCTGTGCTGTATGATCGTCTCCCTTTGTTTTTTATTCAGCTTCTTTAGTACCTTTTTCCCAAAACGGTCATGTGCGTAATACGCAGGCATATTCTCACTCCACTTTCTGTTTTCATTGTCTGTCTTTCCTTGTTAAAAGTATACCTCAAAAACGTAAATCATACCTCTGATCCAGATCAAAAATACGTAAATCTGACGATCAGAAAAGCAGCCAGGATCCGGCTTTTTCAAAAAGCCAAAATCCTGGCTGATACAGCCAATCTCTTTCTTTTGTTTTTCCTTCTGTGAGGGCTACTGTTACAACGTATCTTGCCGCTTGATGTAGCCGGGATTTTCCGCGTCTGCGATCACCTCTTTGGTGCGGATCACCTTTGCTCGCTTATCGATAACCAGATTTTCCACATGGACACCCTCTCCGATCACGGCTCCGGACAGGACGATACAATTTTTCACCACTGCGTCTTTTTTGATGACGCATCCGCGCCCGATCACAGAATGTTCCACATTTCCTTCAATCAGACAGCCATTGGAAACCACAGAATTCTTCACATTGGCTGTTTCGAAATACCTGGTGGGGCAAGAATCGTTGGTTCTTGTATAAATGGGCCATTCATCGTCAAACAGACTGCTGGCGGTCTTAAAATCAATCAGCGCAATATTGGCATCATAGTAGCTCTTAAAATCTGTGATGCTGGCGAAATAACCCCGATGGGCCACGCCACGGATATCTAACTCGCTGCACTCATAATTGACCACATCCGCCAGCGTATACATGGAAGACAACTTCCTTGCCTTATGTATCAGCTCCAGGAACAGCTCCTTTTTCATCACATAGGTATCCATGAAAATATTTCTGTTCTTGGCGTTTCCATGGTTCTGTTCAATGGATAAAACACCCTTCTGCTTGTTCAAATCCAGAATATTGCAGTTCAAAAATGCCTCTCTGGCATTGTCCACAGAATGATACAGAAGCGTGATGTCCGCCTCAGAATCCACGTGTGCCTGTAGCAGGGACGCATAATCCATAGAATAAACCATATAACTGGGGGCAATCACCACATAGGGGTGATGCATGGCCTCAATACACTCAATATTTTCCGCATAGGTGGCGATATCTGTATTGTAAATATCGTGCTCCAATCCATTCTCCGAGAATAAAATCTGCAATTTTCCCCTCTTCGAATTGATGTTATAATGTCGCCCTGTTCCCAGATGCTCTGTCAGGGAACGGGGTTTTCTTCGGATATATACCTGAATCCGATCAATCCCACTGTTGCTCATGTTAGAGATCGGAAAGTCAATGACACGGTATCTTCCCAGAAAGGAGAAAGCACCGATGGTACGATAATCCTGTAGTCCCTCCACCCAGATATGTCTCGCGGAAGGATTTACAATTCCAAATGCATTATACATATTTATTCTACCCCCTTTACACGTTTTGCAACCAGCTCGATGTGCTCGCTGTCAGCGCTTCCCACAACTGCCTGTTTTCCGATCTTGATTCCGTCGGCCACCAAAGCCCTTGTCACCACAGCGCCCTCCTCCACTTCTACTCCTGGCATCAGTACGCTGTCTATAATCTTTGCGCCGGCGCCCACCTTGGCACCGGTAAACAATACGGAATTTTTCACTTCCCCTTCAATGCGGCAACCCTGGGTAATAAAGGCGCCTTTGATGTTTGCATCCGGACCGATATAGTGGGGCAGAGTGGTCACATCCTCTGTGTAAATCTTCCAGGTAGAATCATTTAAATCCAGTTCATTGTGTTTATCCAGCAGATCCATATTGGCTTCCCAGAGAGAGTCGATGGTTCCCACATCTTTCCAGTAGCCTTTAAATTTATATGCATACAGATCTTTTCCCTCGTGTAAGAGATTCGGTATAATGTCCTTTCCAAAATCGTGGTTGGAATCCACTTCTTTCATATCAGCAAGCAACATCCTGCGAAGCAGCTTCCAATTGAAAATATAAATTCCCATAGATGCAAGGTTGCTCTTTGGATGCTCCGGCTTTTCCTCAAACTCCACAATCCGCCCGTTCTCATCTGTATTCATGATACCGAATCTGCTGGCTTCCTTCATGGGAACCTCGATGACAGCAATTGTAGCGTCCGCCTTGCACTCCTTGTGATATGCAAGCATTTTGGCATAATTCATTTTATAGATATGATCTCCAGAAAGGATCAGTACATAATCAGGCGAAAAAGTGTCTATAAAATCAATGTTCTGAGAAATGGCATCTGCCGTCCCCCGATAAACATCTAAATCACTGTCAGCTTTCTCACGAGGCGGCAACACATATACGCCGCTGTCTTTGGCATCCAGGCCCCATCTGCGGCCCGCGGCAACATAACTGTTCAAAAGGATTGATTCATACTGTGTCAAAACTCCTACCACATCAATTCCACTGTTTGCACAGTTACTCAGAGGAAAATCGATGATGCGGTACTTTCCTCCATATGAAACGGCAGGCTTCGCCACTTTATTGGTCAACTCATGCAGACGAGATCCCCGGCCACCAGCCAAAATCATAGCTAACATGTTGTTTTGCTTCATAGTGAGTCCTCTCTTTCATTTTATTGCTATATATTATACAATTTTCTGAAAGATTTTTCTATAATTTTGTGCAAAAAATTCGTATTTTTTACCGCATTTTTGTATTCAATACGCACAAAATTCCGGATTCCCCATGAAAAATTGACAACTTTTTGTCATTCTGCTTCTAATTCCCTGCGAACTTGCGCTTCACAGGACTGCATGGCCTTCAGAGTCCGCTCAAATAGCTCTCCCAGCTCCCATCCCAGGTTCTCAGCCCCCTGCCGAATCACATCCCTGGAACAGCCTGCTGCGAACCGTTTATCCTTAAATTTTTTCTTAACGCTGGAAACTTCCATATCCATCACACTCTTGGATGGACGCATCAAGGCTGCGGCTCCGATCAGACCCGTCAGCTCGTCCGTGGCAAAGAGTACTTTTTCCATCTGGTGAACAGGCTCCACATCGCTGCAAAGACCATAACCGTGCGAACAAATGGAGCGTATCATATCCTCCCCCACGCCTCCTTCCCGCAAAAGCTGCGGTGCTTTCTGGCAATGCTCCTGGGGATAGAGCTCAAAGTCGATGTCATGGAGCAGGCCGGTTATCCCCCAATATTCCTCTTCCTCCTCATATCCCAATTCCTTCGCAAACCAGCGCATTACTCCCTCCACCGTCAAACCATGCTGAATGTGAAAAGACTCTTTATTGTATTCTTTCAAAAGCTTCAGCGCTTCTTCTCTGGTCACCTGACTCTTCATAAGCGTTTGCCTCCTGTCTCTTTTCTATCTGCGGGCAAGCTCCCTGGTAATATCCTCCCAGCGCACGCCCTTTTCGCACATCAGAACCATCACATGATAAAGAAAATCTGAAATCTCGTATTTGATCTCTTCCGGATCCGGATTTTTCGCCGCAATGACAATCTCCGTGGCCTCCTCGCCCACTTTCTTTAAGATCTTGTCAATTCCTTTATCAAACAGATAATTGGTGTAGGACCCCTCCTTGGGATTGGCCTTTCTGTCTTCAATAACCCCATAAACCTCTTCAAAAACCTTCATGGGGTTGGCCGCGTCATAGTCCTTCTTTACCAGATCACGGTAAAAACAGCTCTTATGACCCGTATGACAGGCCGCGCCCACCTGGGCCACCTTAGCCAAGATCGTGTCATTGTCGCAATCAATGGCTAACTCCTTCACATACTGAAAATGTCCGCTTGTCATTCCCTTAATCCAGAGTTCTTTCCTGCTTCTGCTCCAGTAGGTCATACGCCCCGTACGCACGGTCTCCTCAAAAGCCTCCCGATTCATATAAGCCAGCATCAATACTTCCAGCGTCTTGTAATCCTGCACCACCACAGGCACCATACCGTCTTCATTTAACTTAAATTCCGTCCACTTCATAGGACTTTCAAAGGTATTGACCTGGATGCCATGCTCCTTTGCCTGATACTTTACTTCCATCAGATTTGTGGAGGTCTCAGACAAAACTGTGGCGCAGACACCGGATACATTTTCCGTTCCCAAAAGATTCACTACCCCGTGGATATCCGTTCTGGTCATCACCGGAAGTACCGGAACCGCTACTGCCTTCGCCGCCATCTCCACATTGATCTCGTCCGCCATCAACAGTACTTCTCCTGCATAGGCTTCCACCTCTTCCTTATAGCGGCTCAGCACCGCGTAACTGTCTGTGTACACAGCAATCTTGTCCTTGCCAAATCTTTTGGAAACCTCTTCCACCATCTGAACATTGCTTTCTTTGGAAAGATTCAAAAAGGCCTTCCTGCATCCGGCATAGAGCAATTTTTTTACATCCTCCTGCCGTTTTACATTTCCCCCTCCGATCATGGGAATGTCCATGTTTCTGGCCATTTTGCGGATCAGTCCCAGAGACTGTTCATGTTCCTCGTCACTCTGGGAAAGATCAAAGATCACCAGTTCGTCGGCTCCGCTGTTACTGTAAAAAGTCGCCAGCTCTACTGCGTTGCCGCTCTCAAAGGGAACAGGGTTGGAGACCTCTTTTACCGCCTTTCCATTCTTCAGAAGCAAATAGGGTACGATTTTTTTCTGCATATTATAAACTTCCTTTCGTAGACAGCACGTCTGTAATTCTCTCGTCCATTTCTAAAGCCGCGTCCAAAGCCTTGGCAAAGGCTTTAAACATTGCTTCCATCATATGGTGACTGTTCCCCGGGGTCAACACCTTCAAATGCAGGTTCATTCCCGCGCTGTAGGATACGGCATAAAAAAATTCCCTGGCCATCTCTGTGTCCATATCCCCGCACCGCTGTGCGCTAAAGTTTCCTTCAAAAGACAGATAAGGTCTTCCGCAAAGATCCACGGCGCAGAGCACCAGTACCTCATCCATGGGAAGAATACAGCTGCCGTAGCGCCGGATTCCTTTTTTATCCCCAACAGCCTCCGAAATGGCGTTTCCCAGAACAATTCCCGTATCTTCGATGGTGTGATGGCAATCCACACGAAGGTCTCCATCCACCTGAACCTTCAGATCAAACAGCCCGTGTCTGGCAAATCCTTCCAACATATGATCAAAAAAGCCAACGCCAGTACACACCTCATATGTTCCACTGCCATCCAAAGAAAGCGTCAGATGGATTTTTGTTTCTTTTGTATTCCTGGTAAGCGTAGCCGTCCTATTCATCCCGTCCCTCCTGTTTTTCAAACCGGACCCGAATGGAATTGGCATGGGCCGTCAGCTGCTCACAAGTGGCAAACTGAATAATGTCCTCGTGAACCGGTTCCAGGGCCTCCCTGGAATAATAGACAATGCTGGACTTCTTTACAAAATCATCCACGCTCAGAGGAGAGAAAAATTTCGCCGTACCGTTGGTTGGCAGCACATGGTTAGGGCCTGCAAAATAATCTCCCAAGGGCTCGCTGCTGTATTCTCCGATGAAGATGGCTCCAGCGTTTCGGATCTTCGTCATCACATAGAAGGGATCCCTTGTCATAATTTCCAGGTGCTCGGAGGCAATCTCATTTGCCGTCTCAATGGCTTCCTCCAGATTGGAAGCTACCAGAATATACCCATACTGATCCAGAGACTTCTGTATGATTTCCCTTCTGGAAAGAGTTTCCAAAAACCGGTCAATCTCTTGTGACACCTCTCCAGCCAGCTTTTCACTGGTGGTAATCATGATGGCAGATGCCAGCTCATCGTGCTCTGCCTGGGAGAGCAAGTCCGCCGCCGCAAAACGGGGATTCGCTCCTTCGTCGGCCAGCACCAGAATCTCACTGGGTCCTGCGATGGAATCGATGTTCACATAGCCGTACACGGCCTTCTTTGCTAACGCCACATAGATATTACCGGGCCCCACAATCTTGTCCACCTTGGGAATGCTCTCAGTGCCAAATGCCATGGCGGCAATAGCCTGGGCCCCTCCCACCTTGTAAATTTCATCCGCTCCGGCCTCTCTGGCTGCTACCAGAGTGTTGGGGTTCACCTTCCCCTGGCTGTTACAGGGAGTAGTCATGATGACCCGCTCCACCCCGGCCACCTTGGCCGGTACAATGTTCATCAGCACAGAGGATGGGTACACCGCCTTTCCTCCCGGCACATAGACGCCCACTTTGGCCAGCGGCATCACCTTCTGTCCCAGCATGGTTCCATTGGGCTGACTGTCAAACCAACTGTACTGCTTTTGCTTTTCATGATAACTTCGGATATTAACCAAAGCCTTTTTGATCACCTGTATCAGCGCAGGATCCGCTTCCTCATAGGCTTGCGCGATTTCTTCCTCCGTTACTCTTATATTATCCTGATTGATCTTGGCCCGGTCAAACTGTTTTGTATAAGAAAAAACTGCCTCGTCTCCTCTTTTTTTCACCTGGTCTACAATTTCTGCCACTCGACCTTCATACTCTCCATAGTTGTTAGGACTTCTCCTTAGCAGATGTTCCAGAATGTTTTTTCTGGTTTCTTCTGTCAACGTTACAATCCTCATGATGCTCCTCCTCTATAAAGCGGATCTGAGATCCGTCAGAATCTTCGTAATCCTCTCATTTTCCATCTTCATGCTTACCTGGTTTACCACCACTCTGGCAGACAGAGGGCAGATCTCCTCCAATACCTCCAGACCATTTTCCCGAAGCGTAGAACCGGTCTCTACAATATCCACGATCACTTCAGACAAGCCCACGATGGGCGCCAGCTCGATGGAACCGTTCAGCTTGATAATTTCCACGGTCTGATGCTTCTGATTATGAAAATAGTCCTTGGCAATGTTGGGATACTTGGTGGCCACCCGGATCTGCTCCTGGTGCTTTAAAAGCTCCCTGGCCGAGGCAGGACCACACACACACATCCGGCACTTTCCAAACCCCAAATCCAGCACCTCGTAGAGTTTTCTCTGTTCTTCCATGATCGTGTCCTTTCCCACAACCCCGATGTCTGCTGCTCCATACTCCACATAGGTGGGCACATCCGGTCCCTTGGCAAGGAAAAATTTCAGCATCAGCTCTTCGTTGACAAAAATCAGCTTTCTGGAGGTGGGATCTTTCATTTCCTCACAGGTGATTCCGATCTTTTCAAACAAAGCCAGGGTAGTCTTGGCCAGCCTCCCCTTGCCCAGCGCAAATGTAAGATATCTCATAATTCTCCTACCTCCTGCTCATCTTTTGTCAAAAGGGCCATGCCCTCGTCTCTCCGATACTCGTATACCATAGGAATCTGTTTTCTCTTAGCCAGCTTTTGATAGCTTTCATCTGATCTGCCATACTCCCTGCAGATCAGTTCCACCTCCACCCCTTCTCTTCTCAGATTCCCAGCTTCTAAAATAGCTTCTCTGCGCATTTCCCTTTGATACAGCAGCATGAGCCGCTCTTCTTTTCTTGGAATTTCAATGTTCTGCCTGCGCAGGGCATTTTGCAGCTGGTTTAATTCCACTACAAATCCGATGGAGGACGCGGGTTTTCCAAAATGACCCAGTAAGTGATCATATCGGCCTCCCTTCATAATGGCATCCCCAGTCCCAAAGGTATATGCCCGGAAAGTTACCCCTGTGTAATACATATAGTTGCTAAGCATCCCAAGATCAAAAGAGATGTATTTAGCAAATCCATATTCTTCCAGTATCTGATACAAATTCCTGAGGCGTTCCAGAACCTTCAGGGCTCTCTCCCCCGGCTCCATGGCAGCCGCCTGATCCAGAATCTCCACGGAACCAAACAGCTTTGGCAAACTCACAAAGAGCTTCTTTTGCTTCTGACTGATTGACAGCTCTGTAAGCAGCTCCTCCACGCCAAAATTATTCTTATTGGAGATCAACTGCTTAAGGGTCTCTTCCGTGTCCTCGTCAATTCCAGCTTCCTCCACCAGACACTTAAAAAACTCCACCTGGCCGATGCTCACCTGAAAATCGGTCAGACCGGCTTTCAAAAGTACGTCTGCCGCCATAGCGGCCATTTCCGCATCTGCCTCAGCACTGCCGTCTCCGATCAGCTCCGCCCCCAGTTGAGTTGATTCCTTTAACCTTCCCTGATAGCTGGAATTATTGATAAACGTATGTCCCTGATAGCAGAGCCGGACCGGCATATCCTCCTGGGTAAAATACTTGGCTGCGGCCCTGGCAATAGAAGGGGTAATGTCCGGCCGAAGCACCAGGGTATTTCCCTCCCGGTCAAAAAATTTAAACAAATCCTTTGAAGGAACTGTCCCCACCTCTCTGCTGAAGACATCAAAGAACTCAAAGGTAGGCGTTTCTATATCCCGGTATCCGTAGGAGCGAATCACCCCCAGCAATCGTTCTAACAAAGCCAGCTTCCCGGCACATTCTTCATTGTATACGTCTCTTACGCCTTCCGGCGTATGCAGTAATTTTTCTTTCATCTGATTCTCCTCAATCGCTTTATCGCTTTAATGTGCTAATTTGCTACCATGCGAAATTGACAGTTTTCATTATACGCACTCCACCAGAAAATGTCAATCCCTCATATCCAGATCCCTGGCCAGGGCCTCCAGATAGGGCACTAAAATTCCTCCCTGGCTGTGCAGCAAATACGCCTGATCCAGTTCTTCATAGGTAAAGCTCTTTCTTCCCCCTTGTTTTCCCCTATCCCAAAAGGCTCGCATTCTGGCATAGGGAAGATAAAAGATCTCATTTCTCGCCGTATAAAAAAGAATCAGAAAGGCTACGCCACCCTGCCGCTCAAAAGCCTCCATAAACGCCACCTGATGTTCATGAATATTTTGCAGGGCAAAGGTATCCCCCGCACACTCCTTGGCATCAAAGCAAACGGGGATTCCCTGTACCGCCCCGATATAGTCCACCGTGGACTTCTGATCAAAATACGCCAGTGTAATATGGCGGCTCTCCTTATCTATACGGATGGGAGTAATGGGGGTTGGGATCTTTTGAATCAGGGCGAGTCCCTTCTCCCGGTACTGTTCATTGGAACGATTGATCAGATCCTCCAATGTGGACCCTCTAAGGCCTCTGGAATTCCACGTTGCCATCTGCCTCCCCCCCTCTTCGGTCTAATCCTTTTTTTCTCACGATCTCCGCAAATAACCCGGGCAAAGGAGCTGTAAAGACTCTTCCGCTCAGATAGGATAAAGTTCCCTCCAGTTTCGGAAATTCCAGACGGTACGCATGCAAAAGCTGATACTTTAATCCAAATATTTCCCCATATCTCCTGTTCTGTTCTGTATCCCCGTACTTGGGATCTCCCAAAATGGGATGCCCGATGCTGGCTAAATGGGCCCTGATCTGATGGGAACGTCCGGTGATTAATTCCACTTCCAGCAAGGTTGCGTCCTTTCCCCACGCCTTGGGGCGATAGACCGTACAGATTGGACGATCCTCCCGGGTAGCAGGCTCTTTCAAAATGCGGACCTGATTCCTGCTTTCGTCCTTTCTCAGGTATCCCCGTATGCGATCTGGCTCTTTGATGCTTCCTGCCACCAGGCAGCGATAAAACTTGTGCAGGCTCCGATCCCGGAAAACAGCTCCCATGGTCTGCAATCCTTCTATGGTTTTTCCTGCCACCACAATCCCACTGGTATTTCGGTCCAGACGATTGCAAACAGAGGGCCGAAAGCTCTTTAGCTCCTCTCTGGTCAGGGCTCCGTTTCCCAGAAGATAAGCGGTGATCTCCTCCACCAAAGAAGCCTCTCCGCTCCCGTCCTTCTGGGAAAGCATGCCGCAGGGCTTATTTATCAGAAGGATATGATCATCTTCATAGAGAATCTCCAGCGGATTGGTCCCGGTAACCTCAATATGTACTTCCCTGGAAAACTTTTCTATGGTCTCATCTGCCAAAAACAAACGTATCACGTCTCCGCAGACCAGCTTCTCGTTTCCGGCAGCTTTCTTGCCATTCAGAGTAATATTTTTTTTCCTCAGCATTTTATAAAGAAAACTTTTCGGCGCCTGGTTTAAAAATTTTGCCAGCAGTTTATCCAGCCTCTGGCCTGCTTCCTTTTGTGTTACAGTAATCCGTTTCATGTCTTTCCTCTCTACAGAGAAATAGCCAAAATGGTATGTTTGATTAGCGCTTCTCTGGTCAGATCCGGATACCGCTCATCCGGAGTAAAGGAAATGCCCTCCCGAAGCTTTTCCTGATGTTCATTCAGGGAGTCCAGCCGCTCCAGATAAGGCTTTAACTCCCTGAAGATCTTTACATTTACCTTGTATCCGTTTCCTTTTAAGATCTTTTCCATATGCTGTTCCGCAAAGGAAAGGTCTGCCTTAAGACTTTGTGTATATCCGATCACCGTGTTGGCGCAGACGGCGATGCTATCAATCTGGGTACTCTTCTCATAGGCGGTTACGGTCAGCTCATACGCCACCTCCAGCGACCCTTTGTGAGCCTCAATCTGCCGGTATGCTGTTTCCTCCATGGGCTTTTGCATCAGCATTAAAATCATCCCCACCGCGCTTTTCGACGCAGGAAGACATCCCATAATTGCTACAAAGGTAAATAAATTCAAACGGGTTTTGGTAATGGCCAGGCCCGTAAAAAAAATCAAAAGCGGAATGGCAAATAACACGAGGGTGACCAACACCCGCTTTTTCTTCTGTGCCCGAATATATCCAAAATTTCCTTTTCGTATTTTCATCCTCTTATCCTTTCCCCATCCGTCAATCCAGACGATTTAAACGCTCCGTAAGCTCTGCCAGAAAACCGTGAGGCAAAATCTTGGCTGCCATCCGCAGCGCCTGAATGCTGCTCCCATAGACAGAGAGCGCACGGCCACAGGCCCCGTCCCGAATGGCCTTTTTTACCACCTCCTGTGGATCCGCCATAGACGATTTCTTAAAAGCGGCCATCTTGTGCAGCTTTTCCGCTTTATCGAAAAACGGCGTATCTACAGGGCCCGGGCATACTGCTGTTACCGTAATCCCCTTCTTCTTTAACTCTGCCCGAAGGGCCCTGGCGAAACTGAGCACATAGGCCTTTGACGCCGCATAGACCGCAAACCCCGGCTGGGGCAAAAAAGCTGCTGCTGAGGCCATCATCAGAACTCTGCTTCCTCTCCGCAAAAAAGGCAGACACAGACAGGTGACCTGAGTTAATCCCTCGCAGTTTAGCCGCACTGTAGAGCGGGCTGAACCAGGAGACAGCTCCTCCAGATAACCGATTCTTCCCACCCCTGCTCCATTTACCAATACCTTAATGGAGGGGCGCTCCATAAAAAGGCGCTCCTCCAGGCGCTGAAGGTCCGCCCGTTTTCTCAGATCCAAAGGCAGTACCACCAGTGGCTTTGCTGACTGGCTTCTTAAAGCCTCCAGCTTCCTTCTGCTTCTGGAAATTACCCAGATCTCATCCAGACAGCGGTAATCTGCCGATAATTGCCGTACAAACTCCCTGCCCATCCCGGAGGATGCGCCCGTTACGATTGCTATTTTCAACCTGTTCACCTGTTCCTTTCATTTTAATGCCTTTTTGTGCACGTTTCGAATAGTCTTTTTCTTCTTCGGTGGTTTTTTCATCTCCCGTTGCTTTTCCGCAAAAGCGCCTTTTCTTGGGCGAATCAGACACTCCTTCCCATATCCGATCAGATCTCTTCTGTGCGCAGCCTGCAAAGCTTCCTCCACAAGCTCATAGTTCTTCGGGTTCCGATACTGAATTAGCGCCCTTTGCATAGCCTTTTCATGAGGATTTTTCGGAACATAGACAGGCTCCATGGTTCTTGGATCCACCCCCGTATAGTACATGCACGTGGAAATGGTGGAGGGAGTCGGATAGAAATCCTGTACCTGCTGTGGCATATAGCCCAGATTCCTCAGATATTCTGCCAGAGCCACCGCATCCTTCATGGTAGCTCCCGGATGCGAGGACATTAAATAGGGAACCAAGTACTGGTTTTTATGAAGCTCCCTGTTTAACTCTTCATACCGCTTGGCAAATTTCAGATACACAGCATGAGCAGGTTTCCCCATGTTTTGCAATACCCGGTCAGATACATGCTCTGGCGCCACTTTCAGCTGGCCGCTCACATGATGTTCCACCAATTCCTTAAAAAAGGTCTCATCCTTATCATAAATCAAATAATCAAATCTTATTCCTGACCGGATGAAAACCTTCTTTACATTTGGAAGGCTCCTAAGCTTTCTAAGCAACCGCAAATAATCACTGTGATCCACCTTCAGGTTCTTACATGGCTGTGGAAAGAGACACTGCTTTCCGGGGCAGACTCCCCGCTCTTTTTGCCGCTCACAGGAAGGTTGCCGGAAGTTGGCCGTAGGTCCTCCCACATCGTGGATGTATCCCTTAAAGTCCTTATCCCACACAAACTTTTCGGCCTCTGCTAAAATGGATTCATGGCTTCTGGTCTGTATGATTCTTCCCTGGTGAAAGGTCAGAGCGCAAAAATTGCAACCTCCAAAGCAGCCACGGTTGCTGACCAGGCTGTACCTTACCTCTTCGATGGCAGGGACTCCCCCTAATTTTTCATAAGAAGGGTGATAGGCGCACATGTAAGGCAGGGCATATACCCGGTCCATCTCGCTCTGGGTCAAGGGCATAGCTGGTGGATTCTGTACCACATAGAGATGTTCGGAGTAAGGCTCCACCAAGCGCTTTCCGGAAAAAGGATCCGTATTGATGTATTGAGTATAAAAGCTTTTGGCGTAATTTCGCTTATCTTGTTTCAGTTCTCCAAAAGTAGGAAGCATCTGGTAATCATAGACGCTCTCCAGACTCTTTGTCTTATAAACGGTTCCGGCCACAAAGGTTAAATCTGAAATACAAATTCCCGCATCCAGGGCCTGAGCGATCTCCAGGATGGATCTTTCTCCCATTCCATAAGAAATCAGATCTGCCCCGGCATCCAGTAATACCGATCTTTTCAAACCATTATCCCAGTAATCATAATGGGCCAGCCTGCGCAGGCTGGCTTCAATCCCCCCAATAATGATGGGCGTGTGCTTATAGACTTGACGAATCAGATTGCTATAGACCACTACGGCATGGTCCGGCCGTTTGCCCATCACCCCTCCCGGTGTAAAGGCATCTGTTTGTCTCCTTTTTTTAGAGACAGAATAGTGGTTGACCATGGAGTCCATATTTCCAGCAGAGACCAAAAATCCAAGCCTGGGTTCTCCTAAAATGGCAATGCTTTCTTTTACCCTCCAATCCGGCTGGGATATGATGCCCACAGTAAAACCATTGGCCTCCAAAAGGCGGCTGATTATGGCGTGGCCAAAGGAAGGATGATCCACGTAGGCATCCCCGATGACATAGACAAAATCCAACTGCCGGATTCCCCTCTCCAACATCTCCTCTCTGCTAATAGGCAGAAAATTAGTCTTCATGATGTAGTACCTCATATGTATTGTTTAAAATTTCCTGATAGTCCCGGATATAATAATCCGCCAACTTTCTTTTTTGGATATCCTGCTTGTAAGAAGCTGCGTCTTCCACAGCACATACCTCCATGCCGGCATTTTTTCCTGCCAGAATCCCCATGGGTACGTCTTCAAACACCAGACAGTCACATGGCGGTACCTGAAGCTGTCTGGCCACGTGCAAATAGATATCTGGGGCCGGCTTTCCCTTATTCACATCACAGGCTGTCGAGATCACGGAAATATAGTTCTTAAGACCCAGGGAAGCACTCACCGCATCTACCAGTTCTCTTCCATTGCTGGTTGCAATTCCCATAGGCACTCCCCGGGAAGCCATGCGCTCCAAAAATGCTGGAGCTCCCGGCTTAAAGGGAACCTCTTTCGCATACTTTTCACGGGCCATCTCATACCATGTGCGTTTAATCTGCTCCAGGCTCTCCGGAATCTGAAAAGTCTCCTTAAAATATACGGCCGTCTCCGTATAGCTCATCCCCTCAATTTCCCTTTGCAGATTCTCTGGCAGCCCATAACCGTATCTGCCCAGATATTCGATATCAATATCCTTCCACATCCACATGGAATCTACCAGCGTACCGTCCAGGTCAAAAATAGCTGCCCTTTTATTGTCTAACATCATGTTCTTCTAAGCTCCTCTATCTCCTCCATGGTCAGGGGTCTGCACTGTCCTCTTCCAAGATTCTCATCCAGCTTCAGACTTCCCATCGAAAGTCGCTTTAAATAAGTCACCCGCATTCCCACTGCCTCAAACATGCGCTTAATCTGATGAAAGCGGCCTTCCCGGATGGTCAGCCTTACCCTGGAGTATTCTCCGCTCTCCAGAATCTTTAAGTCTGCCGGGAGTGTCGGGCGCTCGTCTCCAATATCCACTCCCCGGGCAAACAACATCTTCTCTTTTTGTGTCACGCTTCCCTGTATGCAGGCTTCATAAACCTTATCCACATGATGTCTCGGCGCGAGTAACCTGTGAGAAAGATCTCCGTCATTGGTGATCAGCAAAAGCCCTTCCGTATCCTTATCCAGCCTTCCCACCGGAAAACAATTTCTCCGGCATTTTTCCGGCAAAAGCTCCATCACCGTAGTCTCCCTGGAATCTAAGGTGGCGGAGACGTAGCCTGCCGGCTTATGCAGCATATAATAGATCTGCTGTTCCAAAATCAATTCTTTCCCGTCCAGGCAGATCTGATCTCGGCCTGGCTCAACCTTGCTTCCCGGGTCCTTCTTAAGAGTGCCGTTTACGGTCACCCTCCCCTGTCTGATATACTTCTTGACCTCTGTCCTGGTTCCCCATCCTCCATTTGACAGATATTTATCTAACCGCATCTGTTCCATTTACTGTATTCTCCATCCCGGATAGTATTTGTTTCGAAGTGTCCCATTTACGAGCTTTCCCCATCCAAGAGGATACCCGTCTGTTCCAAACAGCACCCATTCGGTAAGCCCGGCGGCCTCCTGATGGCTTAACTCCAGTGTTTCTCCTTTTAAGTAACGAATCACCCTGGGATCTTCGGAAGAGAGTGTCAGAAAGGATGGGGCCTGATTCAACCGAAGGTTCATAGCCAGCGCCTGGCTTGGCTCAAATCTGTTCTTTTTTACCTCCCCAAGATACAGACCAGTCCTTAAAAACCGTAAATTCTCCAGGCTTTCCACCTCTTTGGGAAGCAGATACGCCCTCCTTTCGCGTATATAAATTCTCCCTGTCTCCCAGTCAAATTCCCTCAGCCCGTGCAGAAAATCCAAAAGTACTTCCGGTAGCACAATCTTTCCGGGTTTATGCTGCCTTCTCCTCTTTTCCATAGTATCACCGGCATGGTTATCCCCCCACTGCAGGAGAGCTGCGAAATGTCCTTCCCCTCTCACTCTGTGGGGAAACAAGCGCAAGGTGTGCAAGTCTGTATCTTCCTGAAATCCATTTGCCCCCTGCATGGGTACCGTTCGCATCCCAGGATTGCGTTCCAATAGGAAACGGACGTTGTCTTCATTTTCCTCCCTGGCAAAGGTACAGGTGGAATAAAGCATCATTCCACCTGGTTTTAACATCTTTACCGCTTCCTGTAAAATCTCCTTTTGCAGCCTGCTGTAATATTCCGGGCCCTGTTCCTGCCAATTTTTCACCATGGCCGGATCTCTGCGAAACATTCCTTCCCCGGAGCAGGGGGCGTCGACGAGAATCTTATCGAAGTAGGCGGGAAATACCTCCGCCAGACGCCTGGGAGATTCGCTTGTTACCAACACATTGCCAATCCCAAATTGCTCCAGATTCTTAAGCAGCCCTTTGGCTCTGGAATTGCTTACGTCATTGGCCACAAGCAGTCCCTGTCCCTCCAGCTTTGCCCCCAGCCGGGTAGCCTTACCGCCGGGAGCCGCACACAGATCCAACACCCGCTCCCCAGGCGACACGGGAAGGCGGCTTGCGGGAATCATGGCGCTGGGCTCCTGGATGTAGTATAGTCCTGCATAATAATAAGGATGCCTCGTCACCTCATGGGAAGGATCATAGTAAAAACCATCCTCCGCCCAAGGTACCGGCTCCAGTAAAAATGGGGCCCGTCTTTGAAATTCCTCCACGGAAATCTTCATGGTGTTCACCCGAAGCCCGCACACCCTCGGCTGCTCAAAGCTCTTTTCATATGCCTCGTATTCACTTCCCAGCAGCTGCCTCATCTGCGTCTTAAATTGTTCCGGAAGATTCATGTATATTCCTCGTTTCTTATGTTCCTGTCAGGCCCGCTCCCTCTAGGAAGACTGGGCGCGATAACCCTCTGATATAATATCCAACTGTCTGTGAAATCTTTGGAGTTGTTCGATATCCCCCAGTTTATAAATCCGATAAAACTCATCCTGAATTTTTACAATCTCACGCTTATTTGCCAAATAATACAAATTCTGAATGTTATTTAAAATGTCAGACACCAAATTCGCCTGAATCTGGAAGGAATTCTGGGCATCCATAATCTCGCTTCTCACAGAAGACATCTCATTATCCAAAACGATGATGGCATCCGCCGCGTTGCTTAGCTTTTTTCGGATATGCTCCGGAATATTCTTCTTATATTTGTACTGGAGGGAATGCTCAATGGTGGACCAAAAATTCATCGCCAATGTGCGTATCTGGATTTCCACCTGGATCCGCTTACTTCCCTGCAGAGTCTGCACCTCATAATAGACAATCATATGATAGCTTCGATATCCGCTCTCCTTCATGTGGGTAATATAATCTTTCTCACTCTTTACCTCCATGTCTGTGCGTTTCTTTATGATGTCTGCAACACGCTCTATATCCTCCACAAATTGACAAATCAAACGGATTCCTGCAATGTCCTCCAGCTTCTCCGTGATATGCTCTATGGGAATATTCTTCTTTTGTGCTTTGTCCAAGATGCTTGAAATCGCTTTCACCCGGCCCGTTACCTGTTCGATCGGCGAGTACAAGCCTCTGTCTCTTTGTTCGTGAATTAAATGTTCGAATTTGACGGTTAATTCCTTAACCGCCAATTCATAGGGATTCAGGATTTCTCTCCATAATTGTATTTCCATACCCTGTCACCTCGCCCTCCGTTCCATATGCGTGACGATACGTCACCGTTGTATTTGATTATAGCACAGGTCTCCATGATATTTCAACTTGTGGTCCTCCACTGACTTAAGGACCCAATAGGGATTCACGCTCAGCTCGTC
>CABSEG010000064.1 GCA_902476645.1 uncultured Lachnospiraceae bacterium
AGGCTACCAATCGTGACTGGAATGCTGAGCTTCTGGATACGGATGACTGTCTGGCAAGAGACGGGCGTATCATGGACGGTATGCTCAGCGAGCATATGTGCGAGGGATGGTTGGAAGGCTATCTGCTGACAGGACGTCACGGCTTCTTTGCAAGTTATGAGGCCTTTATCCGTATCGTGGATTCTATGGCCGCGCAGCATGCGAAATGGCTGAAGGTATGCAATCAGCTTTCCTGGAGGCAGCCTATTGCGTCCCTGAACTTCATCCTGACTTCCAACGTATGGCAGCAGGACCACAATGGATTTACGCATCAGGATCCCGGATTCCTGGATCATATTGCAAATAAGAAGGCTGATGTGGTACGCATGTATCTGCCGCCAGACACTAACTGTCTGCTTTCCTGCTTTGATCACTGTATCAAGAGCAAGAACTATGTAAACGCAATCGTAGCGTCTAAGCATCCAAGCTGTCAGTGGCTGTCCATGGAGCAGGCTGTGAAGCATTGTACCCAGGGTATCGGCATCTGGGAGTGGGCAAGCAACGATCAGGGCGAGGAGCCGGATCTGGTAATGGCAAGCTGCGGCGATACGCCTACCCTGGAGATTATGGCAGCAGTAACCATCTTACGAGACGAGATGCCGGATTTGAAAATCCGCGTGGTAAACGTGGTAGACTTGTTTAAGCTGGAGTCTGACAGAGAGCATCCACACGGACTGAGTGACCGCGAGTATGACGCAATCTTTACCAAGGATAAGCCTATCATCTTCGCGTTCCACGGATACCCCACTCTGATTCATGAGTTGACCTATGAGCGCCACAACCGCAATCTGTCCGTACATGGATACGTAGAAGAGGGTACGATCACAACTCCCTTTGACATGCGTGTTCAGAACCAGATTGACCGTTTCAATCTGGTAAAGGATGCCCTGATGCATCTTCCTCAGCTGGGCAATAAGGCTTCTCATCTGATTCAGAAGATGAATGATAAGCTGATTGAGCATAAACAGTATATTGCAGAGTATGGACAGGATCTGGAAGAGATCCGTAACTGGGAGTGGCATACCCAGGAGAAATAATTGCTGGCAGCAGAAAATGTCAGTGTATGTTACTTACTAGAATGATTCCTTCATAAGATAAATATGGTATATGGTTAACAGGGCGGCCTGACCGGAGATGCGTTCCGGCGGGGCGTCCTGTTTTCCGTATAAAAAGAGGCCTTGATGCATGGAAAGGAAAAGGCTATGATAGAGAAAAAGAGACGACAGGAGGGATATTGCCATGTGCGGGAGATACTATATGGACGAGGAAACGCTCAGGGATATGGAAGGGGTGGTTCAAAGTCTGGATGAAAGGATACGCACCCAGGCCTGTGGGGATCGTTATCCGTCCGGTCAGGCCGGAGTGATTATGGGAGATCATGGGAATCTGGTGGGAGAGTGCCAGGTTTGGGGATTTCCCTATGGGCAGAAAAAGGGAGTTATCTTTAATGCCAGATCTGAGAGTGTGATGGAAAAGCCCATGTTCCGGGAGTGTGTCCGTGCAGGCCGCTGTGTCATTCCAGCTAAAGGTTTTTATGAGTGGAACCGGAAAAAGGAAAGGTTTACGTTTACGCTTCCGGAGGAAGATACACTTTATCTGGCAGGGATCTGTAAGCAGTATCCGGGGGAGAGAAGGTTTGTGATTCTGACCATGCAGGCAGATGAACAGATGAGTCCCGTGCACGACAGAATGCCTTTGATTTTCAGGAGAGAACAGCTTTGGGACTGGATTCTGGATGGAGATCAGACCCTGACATTGTTGCGGCAAAGGCCGCCGAGACTTCAAAAAAGAACGGAGTATGAGCAGCAGGTGCTTCCTCTATGAGGAGCTGACAGGGGAAGGAACCGGGCGGATACCCAGACATTCCCACTTTACAAAGAACGAATGTTCGCCTATTCTGTAGAAGAGGAGGCGAATGTATGTTTGGAAAAACAATATTTCATATTGATGTTAATTCCGCATTTCTTTCCTGGGAGGCGGCCTATCGGGTCCATCATCTGGGAGCCGAATTGGATATCCGGAAGATCCCGTCTGCGATCGGAGGGGACGAGGCACTCAGGCACGGCATTATTTTGGCAAAAAGTATGCCAGCTAAAAGGTATGGTATTCAAACGGGCATGACAATTCGGGAGGCTTTGTGCCGCTGTCCGGAGCTGTATCTGGCGCCACCCAATTATTTTTTGTATCAGACCTGTTCCGGGGCCTTTATGGCTTTGCTGCGGGAGTATACTCCTCAGGTGGAACCCTACAGTATTGATGAAGCTTTTATGGACATGACAGAAACTGTAAATTTGTTTGGGGGACCTTTAAAAGCGGCACAGGAGATTCGCAGCCGGATTTCCAAAGAATTGGGATTTACCGTAAATGTGGGGATTTCCACCAACAAGATACTGGCAAAAATGGCAGGAGACCTAAAAAAGCCGGATCAGGTGCATACTCTGTATCCGGATGAGATTTCTCAAAAGATGTGGCCCCTTCCTGTATCCAGCCTGTTTTTTGTGGGCAGAGCCACAGAAAGGAAGTTGAAGCTTCTGGGGATTCATACGATCGGGGAATTGGCAGGAGCTAATCCGGCCCTGCTTAAGACGCATCTAAAAAAGCAGGGAGAGACGGTATGGGCCTTTGCCAATGGTTACGGAAAAGGAGAAGTGGAGTCTGAGCCTCCCGTTCAGAAAGGATATGGAAATTCTACTACGGTCTGCTTTGACGTAAGGGATACCGGAACGGCAAAAAACGTGCTGTTGGCCCTGTCTGAGACGATTGGCACGAGGCTTAGAAAACAGAGGATAAAGGCGAAAACCATATCCGTGGGGATAAAAAGCTTTGATTTTCAATATGCCAGTCACCAGAGAGTGTTTGCCAATGCCACAAATCTGACCCAGGAGCTTTACCGGTACGCCAGTCTTTTGTTTGATGAACTCTGGGATGGGAAGACGCCGATTCGTCACTTGGGTATCCATACCAGTCAGGTAGAGGATGAAGCAGAGGGCAGACAGCTGGAGCTGTTTGACGGGACAGACTATGAAAAGCTTGGAAAACTGGATCGCGCTGTGGATAAAATACGCATAAAGTACGGCACCGACGCGATTCGGAGAGCCGTCTTTTTGTCTAATCCCATCGACCATATGGAAGGGGGCATTTCCAGAGAAAAGAGGACGGTGGATTACCGGAAACTGGGGCTGATCAAGTAAGGGGGGAAAGACATGGAAGTCGGTATTTATGAGCAAAAACCGGATGCAGGAAAGCTAAGAGGCATACAGGAACCTGTGGCCTGTGGCGTCTGGTTTACCAGTACGGGCAGGGCGATTCCGAAGGCGGTGAAGTTTCAGGACGGTAACGGGCAACTGCACATGCGAAGGGAGATTCAGGTGCTGTCCTGGGAGGAAAAGCATTACTGCGGGATTCCTTCTGTGGAGTATGAATGTGAGATTTTGGAAGAGGGCAGAAGAATCCCCTTTCGGCTTTTATTCTATCCGGAGCGGCGGGAGTGGAAAATTCTGTGGAAAGAAAGAGGGCAGGCATTTGCACTTGACAGCAAAGGCGAAATGAACTAAAGTATCAGCGATTGAAGCATATCAGGTTGAAAAAAAGAGGAATGAGCATGAAGCATCGGGTAAGAGGGCAGATGTCCGAGTCTGCCATTGTGATGGGACTTTTGTGCGTCAGCGGAGGTTTCCAGGACGCCTACACTTATAATTGCAGAGGCAAGGTGTTTGCCAATGCCCAAACGGGAAATATGGTGTTGCTTGGGCAGAATTTTGCGGGGGGACACTGGGAGGCAGGGGTGCGCTATCTGCTGCCGGTTCTGGCTTTTGCGGCGGGGATTTTCGCGGCGGAAAAGATACATAGAAGGTTTTGGAAAATGGAACGGTTTCATTGGCGGCAGACCGTCATTCTGGCGGAGGCAATTTTGCTGTTTCTGGTGGGATGGATGGGACAGCGGGCCAATGTATGGGCCAATGTGCTGGTCTCCTTTGTGTGCGCCATGCAGGTGCAGAGTTTTCGAAAGTTGAATGGGAACGCCTATGCCACCACTATGTGTATTGGGAATTTAAGGACTGCCACAGATTTATTCTGCGGGTATTGTTCCACGGGAGAGAGGCATCTGTTGCACAAAAGCCTTTGGTATTACGGATTTATCGGAATTTTTATCCTGGGAGCCTCAGCAGGGGGAATCCTGACTGGGATGTGGGAGGAAAAGGCGATCTGGGTAAGCTGTGGACTTTTACTGGTGGTATTTTTTTTGATGTTTTTAAAAGAGGAGAGTCAAGACTTAAGTAGCCGTACAGGGGGGAGGGAAGACATTGAAGAGCGGATCCAATTGTGAAAGCTGTATTTTTTATGTGTATGAGGAAGAATATGGATACTATGTGTGCGAGGCAGATCTGGATGAGGACGAAATGGTTCATTTCCTGAGAGGGACAAATCAGACCTGTTCCAGATATCGTCTGAATGATGATTATCGAATTGTACGCAAACAGATGTGATAAGAGAGAAAACAGACAGAGGGGGAAAGATGAAAATATCGACAAAGGGTATTTATGCTTTAGAGGTGACTGTGGATCTGGCCTGCTATGGAAGTGAGGAGAAAAGGGCCACGATTCGGGATATTGCAAAGAGAAGAGGAATATCGGAAAAGTATCTGGAGAGAATCGTAAGCCTCTTAAAAAGAGGAGGTATCGTAAACAGTGCCAGAGGGGCGCTTGGAGGATACTGCCTGACCAGAAAGGCCTGCGATATTACGGTACTTCAGGTACTTGAGGCGGCAGAGGGAGACCTGGCTCCGGTGGAGTGCCTGGTCCGGAAAGCGGATTGCAAAAGGAACTGCGATACCTGCCCCACGAGAAAGTATTGGAAGCGAATGTGGGAAATATTGAAGGGCGCCGTGAAGGATACCACGATAGAAAGTATTGTAAAATCTGTTGTTGACAAAGAGAGCGCTCTATAGTATAACAAATGCATACAAAACTTATCAAATTAGTAGGAAAAGGGAAGAAGAATGAAAGTTTCCACAAAAGGGAGATACGGATTAAGAGCTTTGGCGGATTTAGCTTCCCATGCCGGGGAGGGGGCGGTTTCCCTGGTAAGCGTGTCTGAGAGACAAGGCATTTCACTCAATTATCTGGAACAGGTCTTCGCGCTTCTGCGAAGAGCAGGTATTGTAAGAAGCGTGAAGGGATTCCGGGGAGGATATATGCTGGGCAGGGATCCGAAAGAGCTGACAATTGGAGAGATCCTGACTGTTCTGGAGGGAAGATTTTGTATCACCGATGAGGCGGGCAGAAAAGCGGAGAGGGATGCGGTATGGCAATCCATTCAGGAATTGGTATGGGCTCCTATCAATGATGCTGTAAATGCATATTTAGATACCACAACGCTGGCTCAGCTCATGGAGGAGGAACCGGAAACAGCGGGATGTAAGATGATCCCTTCTTATGGATCAGAACAGATGGCAGATAAGACAAAAGGAGGCCAGCCATGACAGACAAAAGAGAATGGAAATTTGAGACCATGCAGCTTCATGTGGGACAGGAGCAGGCGGATCCGGTTTCGGACGCCCGGGCGGTTCCCATTTACCAGACCACATCGTACGTATTTAAAAACTGCGCGGATGCGGCAGCCAGATTTCGGCTGGAAGAAGGCGGGAATATTTACGGGCGTTTGACAAATACTACTCAAGATATCTTCGAACAACGGATTGCCGCCCTGGAGGGAGGGGTGGCGGCTCTTGCAGTGGCCAGCGGAGCGGCTGCCGTGACCTACACCATCCAGAATCTGGCCAAAGCGGGAGAGCATATGGTAGCTGCCAAGACCATCTACGGAGGTACCTATAACCTTTTGGCCAATACGCTGCCGGAGTATGGGATTTCAACCACTTTTGTGGACCCGGATCAGGAGGGCGCCTTTGAGGCAGCTATACAGGAAAATACCAGGGCTATTTTCATAGAGACCATCGGAAATCCCAACGCCAATCTGATCGATATTCCTAAGGTGGCCAGGATCGCCCACAGCCACAAGATTCCACTGGTGGTAGACAGTACATTTGCGACACCGTATCTGGTGCGGCCAATTGATCTGGGAGCAGACATTGTAGTGCATTCGGCCACGAAATTTATCGGAGGTCACGGAACCACCCTGGGAGGTGTGATTGTGGATGGAGGAACCTTTGATTGGGAGGCATCCGGAAAATTCCCATCCCTTACCGAGCCCAATCCCAGCTACCATGGCGTGCGGTTTGTGGAAGCGGCCGGAAGGGCCGCCTTTGTAACCAAAATCAGGGCCATTTTACTGCGGGATATGGGAGCTACCTTATCGCCTATCCACGCCTTTATTTTTCTGCAGGGTCTGGAGACCCTTTCCCTTCGCATGGAGCGCCATGTGGAGAATGCCCTGAGAGTGGCGGAATACCTGAATCACCATCCAAAGGTAGAGAAGGTCAACCATCCTGCATTACCGGATAGCCCTTACCACCAGTTATATCAGAAGTACTTCAAACGGGGCGGGGTGTCAATCTTTACCTTTGAGATAAAAGGTGGAGAAAAAGAAGCGATGAAGTTTATTGACCATCTGCAGATTTTTTCTCTTTTGGCCAACGTGGCAGACGTGAAATCCCTGGTGATTCATCCGGCCAGTACCACGCATTCACAGATGAACGAATGGGAGCTTGGGGAGGCTGGGATCAGGAAAAATACGGTACGTCTGTCTGTGGGAACGGAACACATTGAGGATATCATCTGGGATTTAGAGCAGGCGCTGGCTGCTGTTTAACAGAAATTAGGAGGAAAAAGACATGGCAAAGATTTATCAGAGCATTACGGAGCTGATTGGAAAAACACCTCTGGTGGAGCTAAAGAAACTGGAAGAAAAGGAAGGGTTGAAGGCAAAAATTTTAGCAAAGCTGGAATATTTTAACCCTGCCGGAAGCGTAAAGGACCGGATTGCCAAAGCAATGATCGAGGATGCGGAAAAGAGGGGAGCTATAAAGCCTGGTTCCACTATTATTGAGCCCACCAGCGGGAATACGGGAATTGGTCTGGCCTCCATTGCGGCGGCTAAGGGATATCACACAATCTTTACCATGCCGGAGACCATGAGCGTGGAGCGCAGAAAGCTTTTGAAGGCTTATGGAGCCGAGATCGTGCTGACAGAGGGAAAGAAAGGAATGTCGGGGGCTATCCAGAAGGCCAAAGAGCTTGCAGAAGAAATCCCTTCTTCCTTTATCCCAGGACAGTTTGAAAACCCGGCCAATCCGGCTATGCATGAGGCCACTACAGGGCCAGAGATCTGGCAGGATACGGAAGGAAAGGTAGACTTGTTTGTGGCCGGTGTTGGAACAGGCGGCACGTTGAGCGGTACCGGAGCCTACCTGAAGTCACAGAATCCGGGTGTCCTGGTGATCGCCGTGGAGCCGGAGGACTCTCCGGTGCTTTCCCAGGGAAAGGCGGGCCCCCATAAGATTCAGGGAATCGGAGCCGGCTTTGTTCCCCAGACCTTAAACCGGGAGATTTACGATGAAGTGGTGACCGTGGGAAATCAGGAAGCCATTGATACGGCTAAGAAACTGGCCAGGGAAGAAGGAATTCTGGTAGGAATTTCATCTGGAGCCGCGCTGAGGGCTGCAATAGAACAGGCAAAGAAGTCCGAAAATGCGGGAAAACAGATCGTGGTTCTTCTGCCGGATACGGGAGAGCGGTATCTGTCCACAGACTTGTTTGCAGACTGATTTTTTGAGGACGATGCCATGAAACAGATCACAGATTATAAGCTGCTGGTGGATACGGCTGTTCTGGCAGGAGAGCTGATGTTAAAAAACGGTGCTGAGATTTACAGGGTAGAAGATACCATCAGCCGGATTCTTTCCAGGTCCGGGCTGAAAACGAGACAAGCCTATGTGACCAGTACAGGATTTATTGTGACATTGGATGATCCCAAGGTGGATTCCATGACCGTAGTGCGCAGGGTGCCAGAAAGAGATGTGAATCTGAATAAAATTGCAATGGTGAATACCACATCCAGACGCTTCTGTTCCGGGGAAATTTCCCTGGAGGAAGCGTTTCGGTGTCTGAAGCACATGGATGGCAGCCTCTATAGTCGACTGCAAAAGGAACTTGGTATGTTGTTGGTGATTTCCGCCTTTCCCCTGTTGCTGGGAAGCAGTCTGCCGGATGCCCTGGGAGCTGTCGTGGCCGGTATCCTTTTGGTGCTTACCCTGCGGGTTGGAAGAAAAATGGGCTGGAATCTGTTTTTGCAGACGTTGATTTCTTCTGTAGTGGTGGCTTTGGGAGCGTCAGGTCTTGCCAAAATCCCGGGGGCAGGTTTGAATATGGATATGATGATTATCGGGGCGATCATGCCCATGCTGCCTGGAGCTGCCCTGACTACCGCTGTTCGGGACACGCTTCAGGGCGATTATGTGGCGGGGGGAGCCAAGGCTTTAGAGGCTATGGTAAAAGTAGCCGCCATTGTAATCGGAGTGGGATTCGGAATATCCGTGATGGGAGGGAATCGGTTGTGATATTACAGATTTGCGGAGCGTTTTTGGCCATATTTGCTTTTTCAGTCGTCATGGAGGCTCCTAAACGCTATCTGCCATATTGTGGGTTGGTGGGGGCCGCCGGATGGTTTGTTTATCTGACCACAGTGAGAGCGTTTGGTATTGTCACCGCTAATTTTTTTGGCGCATTGGTCATAGCCATAATTTCCCATGTGTTTGCGCGTATATTCAAGGCTCCTGTGACCGTATTTTTAATTCCCGGAATTTTAACCATTGTACCGGGAGCCGCTCTCTATCGGGCGGTATATCAGTTCTTGCTGGGCGCCAGGGCGATGGCGTCCGCCTATCTGCTGGAGACCATTCAGATTGCGGGAGCGATTGCGCTGGCCATTTTCCTGGTGGATTCCTTTTTCTCTATCTTTCAAGCGAAGATCCGGAGGCGATAGGCGAACACAATTTGCCCACAATTTCATAACAAAGAAACCATAAATCCATAACAGGAAGAACATATTTTCCTCTTATACTCTATAACATAAAGAAAAAGAAAACAAAACAACAGATAAAGGTTAGAGAATAGAGGAGGAATGAATCATGTTAGAATATCCGGAATACAATGGAAGTAATTTTGAAAATAGCGATAGCAAGAACAGAAACAACAAGACCAACAAAAAGATGCGCAGCATTGCAAAACGTGCAGGAGTGATTGCTCTGAGCGCCGTTTTGTTCGGAGGAGCAGCGGGACTGACCTTTGAGGGAGTTACCAGCCTGAAAGGGCAGAACAGTCAGGCAGGCAGCGCAGGAGTCAGTGAAAATAAAGTGGATTTGGTAAAGGCCTCTGCATCAGGAAATTCAGGGGCAGAGGCTACAGAAACATCGGAAAGCGGTATGAGTGTAACCGAGATTGTGGAGGCAGTGATGCCCTCTGTGGTATCGATTACCAATAAGTCGGTACAGGAAGTACAGGATTACTACGGAATGTTTGGATGGGGCGGATACGTGACAGAGCAGGAGATGGAAAGCGCCGGTTCCGGAATCATCATAGGACAGAGTGACACCGAGCTTTTGATTGTCACCAACAATCATGTGGTGGAGGGAGCAGATACTTTGACCGTAGGTTTTACAGATGGAAACGCTGCGGAAGCCCAAATCAAGGGAACAGATGCGGACAATGATCTGGCCGTGGTAGCCGTAGCCCTGGATGATATATCCGATGAAACCATGAAGGCCATCAAGGTAGCCACAGTGGGTGATTCTTCGGAATTGAAAGTAGGGGAACAGGTGGTAGCTATCGGCAACGCACTGGGCTATGGACAGTCTGTGACAACCGGTATTGTCAGCGCATTGGATCGTCAGATTGACGATACTGAGGATTCCACCAAGCTGATTCAGACAGACGCGGCGATTAATCCCGGTAACAGCGGCGGCGCGCTGATCAATATGAAGGGAGAGGTGATTGGTATTAACTCCTCTAAATTTGCATCCACAGAGGTAGAGGGTATGTGCTACGCAATTCCGATCAATACCGCGTCACCTATCGTGACGGATTTGATGAATCGTACCACAAGGGAAAAGGTAGATGAGAGTAAGGCCTCTTCCATTGGAATCAGCGGTACGGATGTAAGCAGTGACGTGCAGGAGCAGTATGGAATGCCGGAAGGTGTATATGTATCAGAAGTGAATAAGGGAAGCGCAGCGGAAAAGGCTGGCATCCAGGTGGGAAACATTATCACCAAGTTTGATGGAACCAGCGTAAGCGGCATCAGCGCTCTGAAGGATCTGTTGCAGTATTACGAGGCAGGAGAGACGGTGGACGTGACTTTAAAGGTGGCCGATGCAGGTACCTATCAGGAAAAAACAGTAACCATTACCCTGGATGCGGCACAAACCTCTTCAGAGGAAGAGAGTGGAACCAATCAGCAGAGCCAGAATGATCAGAGAGGAAATGATCAGGGACAGGATCCTTTCTCAGGGTTAGAGAAGTTCTTTTACTAAAAGAAAGTAACAGACCCTGCTCCTTTTAAAAGGGGCAGGGCCTGTTTTTTAAATACTCCAGAACCAGCTTTTCAAATTTGGGACCGATAGGCAGCGCAGGGATATCTGAATGATACTTTTTGTGCAGAAGAAGATATTTATCCAGCTTACTGCCGGAAGGACGGCGTTTGGAGATGATCTTTTCACAGCAGTGCATATTGACCACATAACTTTTATGGATTTGGATAAAATTATCAGGTAGCTGAGGAAGCAATGCCTTCAGGGAAATTCTGGTGTACTCAATGCGGGAACCTGGAAAATGAAGATTGCATCCGCGCTTTCCCTTATGTAAAATACCATCTGTGGAGAGGAACAGGGCGCAGGCATATCTGGAGACTGGTCCTGGAGCTTCCGTGTGTGTAGTAAAGTCTGTTACATCCAGTTCCGATATGGCTTTATGTACCGCGGCCTTTAACAACTGATTGGCCTGACCGACAGGCAAAAGATACGTATGGGGAATTTGAGTTACATGGTGAGATTGACTTTCCGGGCTGTCGCTTACCAGAAAAATGATTTTACAATAGGGAATACGTAAAGGCAATTCCCGAAGAAAAGAAAAGGAAGAATACTCTGCTTCTTTATCCGGAACCTCGATGAGAAGCAGATGGATAGGAAGATATTCTTGGTTCAGCTCATCCCGAAAATCGGAAAAAGAGCGACAAGAAAGGGAAACCTGGGGATCCAGTGAAAGAAACTCCGGAAAGGTGCGAAGCAGCATAGAATTTTCCAGCTCCTTGCACAGATAGAAACCTCGATACATAAAACATCCTACTCCAATGATACATCAGTAATAAAACGTATATTTGATACATTCTTTACTATATACGATGTCGAACAAAGTTGCAAGATGAAAAAAAGCGCTCAAAGAAAGGAATCTTTGTGCAAAGAGACGGAAAAAGCGAAACCGTGATTATAATACCTTTAGAAGTCCCTTCATATATGTGATCGCCAGTTTTCGGTCATCCGGGGACAGGGTGGTAAACAAAGAAAGACATTCGTTTTGTTCTTCTGTCAATCCCTTCCTGCTCCTGTCCGGTTCAAAGAAGTCCGTCAGGGATATTCCAAAGCCCTGGCAGAGCTTTAAAAGAGTGGGCAGGGTAGGCATATTTTCTTTATTTAACATAGTATTTAAAGTGGAATAGGCAATACCGGAAGCCTTAGATAGTTGATAATAAGACCAATTACGTTCTTTACATAGTGTTTGAATTCGTTCGATTGGATTAATTTCGTTCATGTATACCTCACTGCTGTATCTGTTAAGTCCATTATGAATGTCGCAAAAAAACTCTCTATTATCCATCATAGCCAAAATGGCAAAATAGTATAGATAAAAAAGTACGGCATAGATAAAACGAACAATCGTCGTAATGAAACAGAATTCATTGTCACAAAATGAAAAGACCGATAGGGGAGCTATCGGTCTTTTCGAGGGGAGTATAAATAATTAATAAGGGGTTGTAAAAAAAATTTTTGAAGGGTAAATTCTTTTTACAAAAGAATTATAATATAGATTGGTAAAAATTGCAACACATATTTTTTTCATTTTTCGTATTCTCCATGCAATTAAAGTAAGATGTATAAAAATGAATCTTTTGGCCATACTACTGACTGTAATCCAAAATCATATTACAGGAGGAAACTCAAATGGCAAGAAATGCAAACAATGCGAATAATGCGAACAATGCAAATTCTAACAGCACCAACAGCAGCAATGTAAATACCAATGGAATGAACTCCAACAACAAGGCTCAGAATACTACAAACGCTACGTCCAAGAATAAAGCACAAAATGAGGCAACTTCTAAGAACAGCTACAATAGCAGTTCAGACGAGTATTAATCAGAACGGAAGGGGATGCGCCAGAAAACAGGGCGTATCCCCTTTTTTCCGGTTTGGGCAAAGACTCTGGTTGGGCATATTCTTTTCCTTCGCATATATTGTATTAGGCCGGTATCAGAAAATTTTCCGGTCAGGGGAAGGAGTGTATGCGTAATGAATTTTGGTATGGTCTCCCCCAGGGAACTGGACCGGTATGTGACAGACCGGTCGGCCTTTATCATAGACCTTCGAACTGCGGATGAATATGTACAGCGGCATATTCGGGGTTCTGTCAACATACCTTATGAGAGGCTGAAAGAATGCCATGTACTCCCCCGGGATATGATTTTGATCCTTTACTGTGAGCGTGGTTCTGTCAGTATGGTTGCAGCCAAGGAACTGGCAGCCAGGGGATACAGAGTCAAGACTGTCATAGGAGGAATACACGCCTATAGGGGGAACTATCTGGAATCTTTTAATTGACACCCAATGATAAGGGCATTAATATAGAGGGAGATGAGCAGCCAAAGATGCGCTAGCCCGGTTCGGGCGCGGCTGGCTGTCAGACAGAAAGAAAAGATTTGAAGATACGACGGCAAAGGAGGAAAGAGGATGAAGATTATGTTTGCATCCGATATCCACGGATCCGCATACTACTGCAAAGAAATGCTGGAGGCATACGAAAGAGAAAAGGCGGAGCGGCTGATGCTTTTGGGAGATCTGCTGTACCATGGCCCCAGAAATGATCTGCCAAGGGAATACGCACCCAAGGAAGTCATCGCCATGCTCAACGCAAGGAAGCATGAGATCTATGCGGTGCGGGGAAACTGTGAGGCAGAGGTGGATCAGATGGTACTGGACTTTCCTGTGATGGCAGACTACGGAGTTTTGCTGGATGGAGGGCGGGCGATCTATGCAACCCATGGGCACATTTACCATGAGCATCATCTGCCTCCGCTGAAAAAGGGAGATATTTTAATTCACGGACATACCCATGTATTGCAGGCAAAAAAAGCTGGGGACTGCTATATCCTGAATCCGGGTTCTGTTTCCATACCGAAGGAAGGAAATCCCCCATCTTATGGAATCTGGCAAGAAGGACTGTTTGAGATCCGTACTCTGGAAGGGGAGACAATCAGGCAGTTGAGATGCGAATAGATTAATAGAAGAAAGGGATATCATGAAGACAGTGGAGTTGATTGCGCCCTGCCATTTTGGAATGGAGGCGGTACTGAAACGGGAAATTCAGGATCTCGGTTATGAGATCAGCAGAGTGGAAGATGGAAAAGTGACCTTTTTGGGGGATATGGAGGCCATCTGCTATGGAAACATTTTTTTGCGGACCGCAGACCGGATTCTGTTACAGGTAGGAAAAATCCATGCGGAATCTTACGAGGAACTGTTCGAAAAGACGAAGGGCCTTCCATGGGAAGATTACATACCTGAAAACGGGAAATTCTGGGTGACAAAGGCGACTACAATAAAAAGTAAGCTTTTTAGTGCGCCGGATATTCAATCTATCATGAAAAAAGCCATGGTGGAGCGTATGAAAAGCCGCTATCACCGGGAATGGTTTCCAGAGGATGGCAGTTCCTATCCTGTTCGTGTGTTTTTTATGAAAGATGAAGCTACCATTGGCCTGGATACTACCGGCGTCCCTCTGCATAAGAGAGGCTACCGCCAGTTGACTGCGAAAGCTCCGCTTTCAGAGACATTGGCAGCCGCCCTGATCATGCTGACGCCATGGAGAGGGGAGCGCATTCTGTTGGATCCTTTTTGTGGGAGTGGGACTATCCCCATTGAGGCTGCCATGATAGCGGCGAATATGGCGCCGGGGATGAACCGAAGCTTTCTTGCAGAAGAGTGGACAAATCTGGTGCCCAGAAAGCTTTGGTATGGAGCCATGGACGAGGCCAGGGATCTGGTGAATACAAAAGTCCAGACGGATATTCAGGGCTCAGATATTAGCTGGAGATCCGTGAAAATGGCTAGGGAAAATGCAAGACTTGCGGGAGTGGGATCTATGATCCGTTTTGAGCAGCAGCCGGTCCACCAGGTTCAGCATCCAGGAGAGTACGGATTTCTGATTACGAATCCTCCCTACGGAGAACGTCTTGAGGAGAAAGAGACGCTGGCCTCACTGTATCAGGAGATCGGACAGTGCTTTGAGCGCCTGCCTACCTGGTCCAAATATCTGATTACCAGTTACGAAGATGCTCAGAGGGATATCGGGAAGAAAGCAGATAAAAATCGTAAGATTTATAATGGTATGATTCGTACTTATTATTATCAATATATTGGACCAAGGCCTCAAAAAGCGCAAAAACAGGAGCGATGATTTTGAAAAAAGCAGAAAAGTTGCTGATTTTGGTGATCCTGTGTCTTTGTGGATATCTGATTTATGATGTCTATCAGCCACAGGCACACAACGATAAAAATAAATGGGGGGATACGCTGATATTATCTGGTCAGGCAGATTTTATTCAGGAGGAAATTCCCTTGTCTGAAACGGAAAAGAGGGTGGACCAGATAAGGGAAGAGCAGCTGCCATCTGCTTACGATGGAAGAAATGCGGGGCGTGCCCCAAGGGTGAAGGATCAATTAAACCTGGGAACCTGTTGGGCTATGACCACTTCTTCTGCCCTTGAAGCAGCCCTGCTTCCGGAGGAACGGAGAAATTTTTCGCCGGATCATATCTCCATGCAAAATGGCTATGCCAAGTCTCAGAAGGATGGCGGAGCCTATACGATGGCAATGGCATATTTAGCTTCCTGGACAGGACCGGTACTGGAAAAGCAGGATCCGTACGGAGATGGAGTTTCTCCTACAGACCTGTCTCCTGTAAAACATGTGCAGGAGATGCAGATGTTTATGGGAAAAGAATTTGAGCAGATGAAGAGAGCGATCTATGAGTACGGTGCAGTACAGGCCTCTATTTACATGGATATGCAGGGAAACCAGTCTACCTCCGTCTATTATAAGGAAGAAACGAATGCCTATTGTTATACGGGACAGGAGGAACCCAATCATGATGTGTTGTTGATTGGGTGGGATGACGATTACCCGGCGGAAAACTTTTCCTCAGGAGTAAAAGAGGATGGAGCATTTATCTGCCAAAACAGCTGGGGAACTTCCTTTGGAGAACAGGGAGTTTTCTATATTTCCTACGAGGATGTCCATATAGGAGAGAACTGTGTGGCTTATACCAGGATTGATGCCGCAGATAATTATGAGAAAATATATCAGACAGACCTGTGCGGCTGGGTTGGCCAGGTGGGATACGATTCGGAGACCTGCTGGTTTGCAAATGTGTATCGAACTGGTGAAAAGGCGGAGCTGGTAAAGGCGGTGGCATTCTACGCAACCGGACCCAACACGGAATACGAAATTTGGGGCGTAAGCGCGTTTACAGGGACCGGCTCTTTAAAGGAGGCTCAAATCATTCAGGCGGGAAGCTTTGAGAATGCGGGATATTATACGGTAGACCTAAAGAATTCGATGGAAATCTCTAAAGAACAGGACTTTGCGATTCTGGTCAAAATTAAGACCCCGGGGGAACCCTATCCGGTGGCTACGGAATATCAGGCGGATGAAAATACCAAGTTTGTAGATATCTCTGACGGCACAGGGTACATCAGCCTGGACGGACGCAGATGGACAAACACGGAGGAAACTTACCAGTGTAACCTTTGTCTGAAGGTGTTTACCGACAGCAAATGAGATGGTTTGCAGAATAGCAGACAACATGCTATAATGAGCCGAAGCAGAGATTAGGACAGAAAGTAGTATAGAGAAAGAAGGAAGACACTTGGAAAAGAAAATCATTTTTGCAACAAAGAACCCGGGCAAAATGGAAGAAATCCGAATGATTTTAGGGGATCTGAATCTGCCTGTATTATCTATGAAGGAAGCCGGAATCGACCTGGATATTGTGGAGAATGGTACGACTTTTGAAGAAAATGCCAAGATTAAGGCAAAAGCTGTGGCCGAAAAGACGGATGCTATTGTATTAGCAGATGATTCTGGGCTGGAGATCGATTATTTAAACAAAGAACCCGGTATCTATTCTGCCCGCTATATGGGGGAGGATACCTCTTATGAAATCAAAAATCAGAATTTGATCGATCGTTTACAGGGCGTCCCGGATGAAAAAAGGACAGCCAGATTTGTCTGCGCCATTGCTGCGGCGCTTCCAGATGGCAGAGTACTTACCAGCCGGGGAACCATCGAGGGAATCATCGGATATGAAAGCCGTGGTAACGGAGGGTTTGGATACGATCCTATTTTTTATCTTCCAGAATACGGCTGTAGTACAGCAGAACTGACGGCGGAGAAAAAGAATGAATTAAGCCACAGGGGAAAGGCCCTTAGAGCCATGAAAGAGCAGCTAAGAAAGCTGGTATAATGTGTGGAGAAAAAGGAAGGAGGAAAACCAGTGAAGATTTTGATTGTCAGTGATACCCACCGACATGACAAAAATCTGGTCGAGGTACTGCGCAAAGTAAGCCCCATTGATATGCTGATTCATCTGGGAGACGCTGAGGGAAGTGAAGACTATATCAGACAGATTGCCAATGCGCCGGTTCATATCGTCAGTGGAAACAATGATTTCTTCAGTGATCTGCCGAGAGAAGAAGAGTTTATGCTGGGGAAATACAGAGTCTTGATAACCCATGGACATTACTATTACGTGTCTTTAGACCTGCAGGAAATACGACGTCAGGCCAGAAGCCGTGGCGCGGATATTGTCATGTTTGGTCATACGCACAGGCCTCATTTGGAAATCGAGGATGACCTGACCGTGTTAAATCCGGGAAGTCTGTCTTATCCCAGGCAGGAA
>CABSEG010000065.1 GCA_902476645.1 uncultured Lachnospiraceae bacterium
AAAGTGGAGCTGTTGCTCCAGTAGATTATCTATCTACTTTTGCAACAGCCCCTTTGTTATTTTCATGCTCCGGTGGTACTTCCAAGTCCTCCATTTCGGATTTCGCTGACCTCATCGTCCACTGTAATCCCGTATTCCATGAAGATACCCTGCATAAAACCGGTTCCTTGCTCTATGGTAACAGTCTTCTTCTCCCGGCTGTCATTAGTCATCTTTACAAACATATGCCCCTCGTTGTCGGAATAAAAATAGTCGCTGTCTATAATACCCACAGTATTGTCCATTTGCAGCCGATACTTAAAGCCCAATCCGCTTCTGGGATAACACTGAAGCACCCAGCCTTCTTCCATCTGCACACGGATTCCTGTAGGCATTTTGATGCTTTCTCCCGGACCCAGCGTGATGGTATCTGGCGCGAAAAAATCGTAGCCTGCGGAGCCGGTAGTAGCTCTTTTTGGCAGTTTTAAGTCTTCATATAGTTTACGTATTTTATCTTCCCCTGCAGTCCCATCCATTTGGCTCCAGCTTTTTTGAAACTGCTCAAAGCTGACTTTGTAAAATTTTGCGATTCTCTTCATAAGATCTCCTCTCTGTCGCCTTTTCGTCTTAATTTCCACACTCAATGCTGATTTCGTTAAACAAATCCAACACCTGATCCACATCCATGTTCTCTTTTTCTTTCCCCTTCTTGTCCAATATGATCTTCCCCTGGTGCATCATGATCAACCGGTCTCCATATGCGACGGCATGTCTTAAATTATGAGTCACCATAATAGAGGTGAGTTTTTTCTCCCTCACAACCTGATCGGTCAGCTCCATATTGATCTGGGCTGTCTTAGGATCCAAAGCCGCCGTATGTTCATCCAGAATCAAAAACTCAATGGGCGTCATCGTAGACATCAAAAGGGCCATGGCCTGACGCTGTCCTCCTGAAAGAGCTCCCACCTTCACATCCATTTTATCCTCCAGCCCCAGATTCAACGGACGAAGCAGTTCCCGGTATACCTCTCTGCGTTTTTTTTGCACACATCGCCCCAGATTGTAGGAAGTGCCCTTGTGATCCGCAAGAGCCATATTTTCCATAATGGTCATGGAAGGGCAGGTACCCATGGCAGGATTCTGAAAGACTCTGCCAATCTTGTCCAACCGCTTATACTCTTTAAGGTTCGTGATATCCCTCCCGTTCATCACAATGTGCCCCTCATCCACATCAATACTTCCGCAAATAATATTTAAAAGGGAGGTTTTTCCGGAACCATTACTGCCAACCACTGAGACAAACTCCCCCTCATCCACAGAAACGTTGAAGTCCTGAAACAGACACAGTTCATTTATAGTTCCCGGGTGATAGCACTTATAAATATGTTTTAACTCAAGCATGGATCTTCACCTTCCTTTTTCTCTCCATTCCCACCACCAAAATCACCAGGAATAAAGCAGCTGTGATCAGCTTTAGATCTGAAGACTCAAAGCCAAGCTGGATTGCCAGAGCTACGCAACCTTTATAGAGAACAGAACCAATGATCACGCTGCTGGTCACTTTTATCAGTGTCACCTTTTTAAACAGGCTGGTCCCGATGATCCCACTGGCCAGACCAATTACCACGGTTCCCGTCCCCATGGAAATGTCAAAATACCTTTGCTGCTGTGCAAAAATACAGCCGCTTAGGGCTACAAGGCCATTTGCGATGGCAAGCCCCACAATCTTTACCAGTCCCTTATCCACCCCCAGGGAGGTAACGATCCGTTCGTTATCCCCAACAGCTCTCAGAAGCATTCCGGACTTTGTACTTAAATACCAGTCCAGCAGATACTTTGCAGCCAGGGTAATCACCAGTACGATCACCAGCACTTTTACAGAGCTTAATGCTCCCGAAAACAGATTATTTATCAAATCGTTTTCAAAAATTGTAGTCTTATTGTAAATGGGAAGATTGGCCTTTCCGGCAACGCGCAGATTCACGGTATACAAAGCAGTCATCATGATAATTCCTGAAAGCAGATCCCGAACCTTTAGCTTTACATGAATCAACCCCGTCAGAATCCCCACAAATCCTCCTGCCAAAAGGCAAACTGGAAGCGTCAGTAAGGGATTAACGCCCCTGCTGATCAAAATGGCCGTTATGGCAGCCCCCATAGGAAAGCTTCCATCCACTGTCAAATCCGGAAAATCCAGAATCTTATAAGTAATATAAACGCCCAGAGCCATGATGGCATAAATCATTCCCTGTTCAAAAACGCTTAACAGTAATTCCATAGGTTCCTCCTGTTATTCCACCACAATCTCATCAAATAGTTCCGCCGCCTGGGAAACATAGCTTTCATCCATGGTGATTCCCAGGTCCTCGGCAACTTTCGTATTCCCGTAGAAACTGGGCTGGCTGATCACCTCATACTTCATCTCACTGGCCTCTGCTTCCCCTTTTAGCACCTTAGCTGCCATAGCTCCTGTCTGTTTGCCCAATTGTACATAGTCAATCCCCATAGAAGCCATGCAACCATTCCGAACCTGCTCCACTTCGGATCCGAAAACCGGAATTCCCCGGTCATTAGCCGCTGACAGTACAGTCTGCAAAGCGGAAACCACGGTGTTGTCCGTCAGGTTGGTAAGACAATCTACCTTAGCGGTCAAATCTTTGGCTGCCATCTCCACATCCGCAATCGTGTTGATACCCGTATCCACAATCTCAAATCCATAGTCGGGAGCATACGTTTTGTACTCTGCTATGGTACTCTCCGAATTGGTCTCGCTGGTGGTATAGAGTATTCCGATCTTTTTGGCCTCCGGCAGCATAGCCCGGATCATCTCCAACTGCTCTTTTACGGGAAGTGCATCTGAGGTTCCCGTAATATTTCCCACAGAGTTTCCTTCCTCATCTGCCAACCCTGCGGCCACCGGATCGGATATAGCCGTATAAACCACTGGGATATCTTTCTCCATACAGCTATTGTAAGCGCTCATGGCAGCCGGAGTGGCGATCGCGCAGATCAGATCCACCTTTTTTGACACAAAGTTGTCTGCAATCGTAGACGCAGTACCCGTGTCTGCCTGGGCGTTCTCAAAGAGTACCTCCAAGTTTACTCCCTCCTCAATACCGGCCTCCTTTAACCCCTCTAAAAATCCTTTCCGGCAGTTATCCAAAGAGCCATGTTCCGCAAACTGGGAGATTCCAACCGTATAACTTTGCCCCTCCTGGCTGCTTTTTTCCTCTTTCTCTTTTGCAATGGAAGAGGCACAGCCGGCCAACATTCCCATTGCCAACAGGATACCTGTCATCCCAACCAGTAATCTCTTTTTCATTTGAATCCTCTCCTTTTCTTTTTGTCGTTGTCCATAAGGATCAACATGGATTTTTGTTTTCGAAACAAAGCAGGCTGAACCGAAGGATCTCATTTTCCGGCAATGAAAAAACCGTCTCAAGCTTACGCTTGAGACGGTAATAAATACTTATTATCGCGGTACCACTCAACTTAACATCATGTTCTCTCTCGCATGTACATCCATACACTCCTGATTGATAACGGGTTCGGTTCCCGACGGCGCCTACTGTCTTTGCAAAGTTCGGGCCGCCCTCAAAAGTCCATTCAACGTCTCATTCCATACCGCATCTCACCGCCACGGCTCTCTGTTATTTCCTGTTGACGCCTACTTCTCTTTCTCGTCGGTTTTGCCTTTTGTTTGTTTCAGTGTAATACCTGAAATGAAATTTGTCAAGCAGCTTTTCTTTCGACTATTCCCCCAGCCCGCTCTCAATGGCAGCAATGATATTTTTCAGGGCTTCCTCCTCATCTTCACCTTCACAGACAAATTCCACCTCGTCACCTTCCTTGACACAGGCCCCCAGCACACTCAGAACACTTTTGGCATTCGCGCTTACTTCATGAAAGGTAAACGTAATCAGAGACTTATACTTCATTGCCTCTTTACACAGCACTCCTGCAGGCCTTAAATGAAGCCCTGTCGGATTTTTGATCACTACTTTCTGACTTACCATAGCTATTCCTCCCCGCTTGTTATCTCTTCTGCTTTTTTCACATTGACTGCTATTGTTACCTCATTTACCAACTCATACCCCTCCGGAAGCTTTATCTGAACCGGAACAGTATACGTATCTTCTTCTTTACACTCACTCAAATCCAGTACTGCGGTAATCTTATCTGCAGTGATCGTCTCCATGTCTGCGCTCTCTGCCTGGATCTCTATCGGAAGCTGTTCGGCCGGGGTCAGGGAAATATCCATACCCTCCGGTTCCCCCTGGATCACCAGATTCTTTACCGGATATTGAATCGTGGTGGTTCCGATCTTTTCTATCTGTACTTCATAGTTAATTGTTGTAGAGGAATTTCGCTCCATAATCAGTTGCTTGCCCAAAAATTCTGACAAATCCAGGGATCCCTTTACATTGGATGTGGCACCTTCCACAGAGACTGCGGCCGGAATCGTCAAAATCCCATCCAATTCCTTCAGAACGGTGGAGGAGCCTGCCAGATTTACCGTCTCAGGTGTAACCTTAATGCCTGTTACCCGATACCCATATGCCGGAGATCCGGTAGTCTGAATATCCAGCCGGATTCCTTCCTGAACCTCCCAGAGCGTGATTCGCACATGACCTTCTGTAATCACCTTGCCATCCTCGGTCTTAATACGGATATTTCTCATAGTGCTCTCACTCAATGGATCTCCATTTTTGTCTAATATCTCAAAAGGTGCCGTGTAGGTGGTGCTGGTATTGATCCCTGACACATTCACGGTCAGATTCACTTTACCAATCCTCCCTATAACTTCCGGTGCCCCCCATACCAATACAGAATCTCCTTCTTCAATCTGTGGGGTACCACTGGTTTCATATCCATTCTCCGGTTCCCCATCCATAACCACATTCACCACAAAGCTCTGCTCTGTTCCATCCTCTATACTAACCTTCAGGGAAGACGGGGAACAGGCGATATTTTCCCGGGATACACCGGCCGTCTCCTCTTTGAGCCGAACCTGAATAGGCACCGTATTCATAGCATTTAACTCCTCCAAGTCTGCTCTTGCCTCAAAGTCATCGGCCCTCAGCTTCGATACCACGGAACGTCTGCCCGTTACCCGAACGGTAGTCTGGCTGGTTTCATTTCCATCTACGTCATTTAGCACCTGATACACCTGATTGGTATTTAACAGACTCTCACCGTTCACAATATTCACACTAACATCATCGATATATACGGTCTGAATAGGATCCTCGCCGTTTACCACCATAAACCAGATGAAAAAGGCGATTAAAGCGGCAATGATCTTCAGGCCGAAATTATTGATCAGCAGTTTCTTCCATCGAAACCCTTTACCTTGTTCTGCTGTTTTTTTCATTCCTGCCTTTTCCTTTCCAAAGCCTACTAAACTTCTTGGTATCCACAGTCTTATTCTGTAGCTGTACGAGCCGCTCCCGCAGCTGCTCCGCAGTCACGTTTCTCGTAAGCTCTCCCCTGCTTGCCAGGGAAATCGCGCCCGTCTCCTCTGAAACGATGATCGTTAGAGAATCCGTCACCTCGCTGATTCCCACGCCGGCCCTGTGCCTGGTTCCCAATTCTTTGCTCAAATCCATATTGTCAGATAATGGTAAATAGCAAGTAGCCGACACGATTCGGTTGCCTCTGACGATAATCGCGCCATCGTGCAGAGGGGTATTATGTTCAAAAATATTAATCAAAAGCTGGCTTGTAACAATGGAATCCAGCGCGATACCCGTGCGCTCATATTCCGCCAGAGTTTCGTTTTGTTCAATTACAATCAATGCGCCGGTCTTGGCCTTGGCCATCTCCACGCAACCCTTCACCAGCTCATTGATGGTCTTATCGCTAAACAGCTCTTTGACTTCTCTTACCGCGTCTATGGGAATCAGACTCTCAATAATCTTCTTTTCCCCTAATTGCTCTAATGCCTTTCGAAGCTCTGGCTGAAATATAACTACCAAAGCTGTCAAAGACAGATCCAATCCCTTGCTGATGATAAACTGAATCGTTCCCATTTCAAAAATATATGCCATTGCAATAAAACAGAGCAAAAATAACATGCCCTTCAGCAAGGTCCATGCCCTGGTTTCCCGAATCCAGATCAGGATGTGATAAATTAAAAAGGAGAGAATCAAAATCTCCACCAGATCAATCACTCCAAACTGGATAGACGCAAAGCTAGGCATCTGAAGCCAAGACAAGTAGTCTGTAAAGAACGACTTAATACTCCCCATGGTTCTCACGTCCCTTCTTGCGTTTTGGTACTGCCTTTACATAATAATAATACTCATCATCCTCAAATTGCACCTTTCTGGTATGGCGATAATCCAAGTGAAAAAACAACAGTTCCAGAATAATTGCCACAGCTACGGAAATCACAGTCCCCACAATGGAAGGAAAAATCAATTCTGTCAATCCAAGCGTCCATCCTCCGAACACGGTCACAATCAGGAAAGCGCCTGCTCCGGCTCCAATCCCGATACTCCAGGCATATTTCATTGCCATCTTTCGTATCACATAAACCAACACCAAAACTGCAATCATAGCAATCAACATCAAAATCAGTTCTCTCTCCTGCCCGATTGCCTTCGCCATCTGCTCCATTCGTCCCAGCAAATCTTCTGTCTCCTGGGCCGCTGTCCTTCCTTGGGTACCTGCCAGAGCCGAGACATCTGCCGCGCAAACCGCCCGCAGCCCGTAATACAAAATGGTCCCCGCTGCAATCCCAATTCCTGCCAAGGGTGTGCCCACCAAGCCAAACGCCATTGGCGCCAGACATGGAATTCCAAAGGACAACGAGACACCTGTAAGTACCAGGGCCAAGCCTTGTCTGGGCGCAATACCGAAGTAAAGCAGCAATACGATCCCGGTCATGGCTCCTCCCACAATCAGCGCCGGCAAGGAAAGCGCATAAAGATGCGCCAGGATCATACCGCCTGAAATCAACACGATGGCATTCCAGGGTAAAAAAGAGCAAAACAGTGCTAAAATCAATATAAGAAACACACTGTCCAGACTTCCCATATAGCCCATTTTCCCATTGATCTGCCAAAACAGCAAAAAGGCCAAAAGCAATTTTCCCACGGACAGCAGATACGTATCATATTTTTCGTAAACGTCTTCCAACCATTCTTTTAAACTAAGTATTGCTTCCACGCCGTCTCCTTCCCGCATCCCTTCTCTTTCTGGGCCTGATCTTCGCTTCCTCTTCCTTATATTCTGACTCCAGCCGTTCCAGCATCAGCTTATAGCTTGAAAGCCTTTTCTCGGCCTGGAAGAAGTGTACAGCATATACCAGATAGGTCACTGCTAAAAACAGCGTAATCATAATGCCGAAGGCTATACACACGGAAACCGTCAAACTGCCTATGTCCATTCGATTCAGTTTCTCCAGCACCATCTCGCTGTTAGCGCAAAACCACAGCAACAGCCCCAGCAAAAAAGCCAAAACACCTCTGCAAAAATTTTTCAGAAGATGCATTCCAAGATAGTCGCTCCGGTAGCTGGTCCCCGCCTGCCTAAGCATCTCTTCATTCTCTGTTTCAAAAATCGCCAGCCGTGCCATGAGCCGGATCCTTTTTCTGTTCATCTCGGATTCCCCCTTATCAACACTTACTCCTCACCATGTTTTCCCTATGCAAAGCGTGGCAAAGTAAACCTGTTCTACTCCCTTTTCTGTCAGTTGTTCTGAAATGGCATCTATGGTGCTCCCCGTTGTATAGATGTCGTCAATGACCAAAACTCTCTTTAATTTTACATCATATGCGGGTATTTTAAAAGCATTTTTCAGATTATTTTTTCTTTTTTTCTTGTTTAACTTCCTCTGAGGACGAGTGGCAACCACACGAACTACCAGGTCCGGCAGGACCGGAATTTGAAAAATTTCTCCAATTCCCTCCGCAAGAAGCTGCGCTTGGTTAAAGCCTCTTTTCTTTTCCCTGGTCTTATGTAAGGGAACGGGAATCAATGCCTCTGGTTGCCAGACAGGGAGAAAGGGCTTTAACGATTTGCACATTTGCCCCACATAAAAGTCTGCATATTCCCTTTTGTTCTGAAATTTAAATTTTTGTACAGATTGTTTGATCCTTCCCCCATACTCGTAGACAGCCACACCCCTGGTAAACCAATGTCTTTGAGTGGTACAGTCAGCACAGTACTCCCTCTCCCGGCTTTCCACTCCCTTTCCACACTTTTTACACCTGGGCTCTGTAAGTACGGGCACAGATTTGAGGCACTCCGGATGGACGAAAGCCTCCGGCGCGCTTACAGGTTCGTGACAGATGGGGCATCTTCTGGGATAAATTATTCGTATGATATATTCTGCTTTCTTCTTATCCATAAGCTGTTTTTGCGCCCTCTCCCGGCTTACAGCTCTAAGATTCGCTCCTTTAGACTGGTATAACGCTTCTGTTCAAACTGATTGTCAATCATCCGCTGAAAGACTTCCGGGCTTCCCACCACGGTCACACAGGACTTTGCCCTGGTCACCGCCGTATATAAAAGATTCCGGTTCATCAGCATCCTGGGACCCGCCAGCAGTGGAAGAACCACGGCAGGATACTCGCTTCCCTGGGACTTATGTATGGTAACCGCATAGGCCAGCTCCAATTCATCCATTTGCTTAAAAGAATACTCCACATACCGGCTCTCGTCAAATTCTACAGTAGCAGTCTGAGCAAAATGGTCGATCTTTCTGATCACTCCCATGTCGCCGTTAAAAACTCCAGTTCCCTTTTCCACCGGGATTCCGTATTTTCCCCGGACCTCCCACTCCAGAGTGTAGTTATTCTTCACCTGCATCACTTTATCGCCCTCCCGAAATTTTCCGGTTCCGGTCTCCCGTTCCTTTTTTTTCCTATCCGGCGGATTTAAATACTCCTGTAAAATTCCATTCAGGCGCTCTACCCCCAGCAGCCCTTTCCTCATAGGTGTCAGAACCTGAATGTCATAGGGATGTGCCTTCACATAACCCGGCAACTTCTTTTGCATCAGGGTAATCACCACACCAATAATTACATTAGCGTCCTCTCTCTTCAGGAAAAAGAAATCCTTGCTTTTATTGTCCAGAGTGACGTGTTCTCCGCGGTTAATTTTATGGGCGTTTTGTACAATGTCACTGGTAGCCGCCTGCCGGAAAATCTTCGACAGTCGCACCACCGGGATGCTGCCGGAGGCAATGATATCCTTTAATACACTGCCAGGCCCCACCGATGGAAGCTGATTGACATCCCCGACCATAATCAGCCTGGTTCCCACAGGAATTGCCATCAACAACGCATGCATTAGATAGATGTCCACCATGGACATCTCATCGATAATTACCACATCGGCTTCCAGAGGGTTTTCCATATTCCTTCCAAACTGATCCGGGGCATCTTCATCACCCGGTCCTCCCACTTCCAGAAGGCGATGGATGGTCTGCGCCTCATACCCCGTGGCCTCCGTCATCCGTTTTGCTGCCCTCCCTGTGGGGGCTGCTAGACGGATCACCATCCCTTCCGTCTCAAAATAGTCAATCAACATATTAATGGTGGTCGTCTTTCCGGTTCCTGGTCCTCCTGTGATCACCAGCAGTCCATGGCCGGCTGCTTCCACCACTGCCTGTTTTTGCATCTCCTCCAGGCGAGTACTGGATCCCTCCTCCAGCTTAGCCACCTTCGCGAGAACAGCGCTTTCCGATACTTCCCCGCAGATATTCAGGTCATGGAGCATTCTAGCTGTGTTCAACTCCAGGTAATAAAAGGAAGTATGGTAGACCGCTCTCACTCCTTCATGAAGTTCTTTTACAACCAGTTTCCGATCCACAGCCAGGTCCATGACATGTTTTTCCACCGCCTGGGCGCTAACTCCCAAAAGTTCTACTGCTCTGCTTGTCAAAACCTCCATAGGAAGATACACATGTCCCTCCTGGGATGCCTGCAAGAGTACGTACTGAATACCGCTTCGGATACGAAAATCCGAGTCTGTATGTATCCCCACTCTGGCTGCGATTTCATCTGCAATGCGAAAGCCCACACCGCGAATATCATCTGCCAGTCGATATGGATTTTCTTTTACGATCTGATACAGATTTGATCCATACTGAGTATATATTTTTACACTCAGGCTGGTCGAAATACCATACTGCTGAAGATAAATCATGGCCTTTCTCAAATCCTTTTTTTCTTCCACCTGGCTGGATATTTCTCTGGCCTTTTTCTCACTGATCCCCTTTACCTCCGCCAGACGTTCTGGTTCTTCTTCCATAATGCGGAAGGTATCTGTGCCAAACTTTTTCACAATCCTGGCCGCTAATGCCATTCCGATTCCTTTAATGGCTCCGGACCCCAGATAGCGTTCCATGGCCACCACGTCCTCAGGTGCTTTGATCTCATAGGAGGAAATCTGAAACTGCCTCCCGTATGTGGCATGTTCCGTATAATGTCCCTCCGCTTCTATCGCCTCCCCCTCCCCGATATAGGAAAGCGTTCCCACACACGTAATCTCCTCTCCATCGCAAACCACCTGCATCACAGTATATCCATTCTCGCTGTTTCGAAATATGATATGCTCTACATATCCGTCTATGTTCTCCATCTGTCCTCCCAACCTGCCTTATTATCTACAGGTACTTTTTTCCCTTGTAATCGCCAAGAATAGCAAAAGGCTGTCTGCGACAGCCCCTCCCATTTCTATTTTTCCAGTTTTACATTTCCCGCAGTCAGTTCCACAAACTTTCCGGTTCCGATGGCCACCGCAGTCATAGGATCTTCCGCAGTCACAGTATTGATTCCTGTTTTTAGCTCAATTAGCTCCTCCAGACCGTTAAGCAAAGCCCCGCCTCCGGTGAGTACGATTCCCCGATCCACCACGTCAGCCGCCAGTTCGGGCGGTGTCCGCTCCAGAACCCCGTGCACAGCCTCCACAATCTGAGAAGTGGTCTCTTTTAGAGCATCCCTGGTTTCCTCTGAGGTGACCCGTACGGTCTTGGGCAGACCTGTTACCAAATCCCTTCCGCGTATTTCCATCACTTTCTGTTCCGGCCTTTCCACAGCGGTACCAATGTTAATCTTAATATCCTCTGCGGTCCGTTCTCCGATCAGTAGATTGTGTTTTTTTCTCACGTACCGGATAATTGCCTCATCAAAATCATCTCCTGCCACTTTGATGGAAGAACTGACCACAATCCCATCCAGAGAGATCACCGCCACGTCGCAGGTTCCTCCCCCGATATCCACAATCATATTTCCACAGGGCCTTGAGATATCGATTCCGGCTCCAATAGCTGCAGCTATGGGTTCCTCAATAATGGTCACCTCCCTGGCTCCCGCCTGATATGTGGCATCCTCCACAGCCTTTTTTTCCACCTCTGTAACCCCGCTGGGCACACAGACGCTGATCCTGGGCTTTCGAAAAGACATACGCCCAATGGCCTTCTGTATAAAATATTTCAACATCTGTTCCGTCACCGTATAGTCGGAAATCACGCCTTTGCGAAGGGGGCGGATCGCCACCACATTGCCCGGGGTTCTGCCCAACATAAGCCTGGCCTCCTCGCCAATTGCCTTTATCTTATTTGTATCTCTGTCGTAAGCAACTACGGAGGGCTCTTTTAACACAACCCCTTTTCCTCTGACGTATACCAGTATACTGGCTGTTCCCAAATCAATTCCTATATCCGTTGACGTCATGCTTTTTTCCTCTTTTCTATCGATTCATGTGAGATACGCCCCACCCTCTAAAAACTTCTTTTGTGAGATTTATTATATACACCCTGCCTCTAAATGAAAAGGCCTTTTTCCATTTTTCTTTCGACAGGATCTTTCTTTTTCGAAATTCATAACAATTTCTTTTGACTATTCATTTTTTCTTTAGAGATAAAACATACTTTGAACACAATTATCCGATATACTGTATTTGTATTAGCAAAGAGCTAATATATTTCATAACTCACACTTCGCAGCCCCCACACGCTGCGAAGTACTCCCTCAAAATATTTTAATTTTTTCTCTTTCCTTTAAAAAAGAGCCCGGCAGTTTTTGTCGGCGCTCTTTTTTATTCTGTCCATTTGCCAAAAAGAAGGGTGCCGCAACATCATACAATCCATTGATGAGACGATACCCTTCTACATGCTACATGTTATCTATCCTCTAAATAGACATAATCATGCTCTTCCATCACGCTCATATAGGCAGGACGGATAATCTTATCCACATTAATCAGTTCCTCAATGCGGTGAGCGCTCCATCCTACGATTCTGGCAATGGCGAAAATCGGAGTAAACAGCTCTGTGGGGATGTCCAACATACTGTATACGAAGCCGCTGTAAAAATCCACATTTGCGCTGACACCTTTATAGATTCTGCGCTCCTCTGCGATCACTTTGGGTCCTAACCGCTCCACCAAAGAATAGAGCGCGAAATCCTCCTCCCTGTTTTTTTCCATGGATAATTGCTCTACAAAGCCCTTAAATACCTCTGCCCTCGGATCCGAGATGGAATATACCGCATGACCCATTCCATAAATCCCTTCTTATCAAAGGCCTCTTTATGGAGCAGCCTCTTTAAGTATGCCTCCACTTCCTCCTCGTCTCTCCAGTCCTTCACTTCTTTTCGAAGGTCATCCATCATTTCCACAACCTTTATATTTGCTCCGCCATGTTTGGGGCCCTTCAGGGATGAGAGAGCAGATGCCACGGCAGCATAAGTATCCGTACCTGATGAGGTTACCACATGGGTGGTAAAGGTAGAGTTATTTCCGCCACCATGTTCCATATGCAAGATCAACGCCATATCTAAGACCTTGGCTTCCATGCTGGAATACTTCATATCCGGCCGTAACAGGCGCAACAGATTCTCGGCCGTAGACAAATGTGGGGATGGTCTGTGAATATACATGCTGCCGTCCCTTTCATAATGGTTATACGCATGATAACCATAAACGGCTAACATAGGCATGACACTGATTAGCAGCAGACTCTGACGAAGTACATTTTCGATGGAAATATCGGAGGCCTTCGGATCGTAGGAAGCCAATGTCAAAATACTCTTTGATAAGGAATTCATCATATCTTTACTGGGCGCTTTCATCACCACATCCCGTACAAAACTGGTGGGAAGCTTTCTGCTGGCAGCCAAAAGGGAGCTGAATTCCCGAAGCTGCGCCTCATTGGGCAGCTCGCTAAACAGAAGCAAGTATGCCACCTCTTCAAATCCAAAGCGTTTTTCCTTCACCACTCCCCGAATCAAATCCCGGATGTCATACCCCCTGTAAAACAGCCGTCCATCACAAGGTACTTTCTCTCCGTTTACAATCTTATTGGACTCAATTTCAGATACTTTGGTAAGTCCTGCTAACACGCCATTTCCATTTTTATCGCGCAATCCTCTCTGTACATCATATTTTCCATATAGCTCTGTATCAATTTTTCCCTTCTCCACACAGATCTTTGATAATTCGTTAATCTTCTGAATATATTCTTTTTTCTGCATCTCAAACACCTTTTCCCTTCTCTGCTACTGCAGTTGCTTTTGCCCGGGGCAAAATGTGATCTAAATTTCCGCGCATCCGTTCCAGCACGCTCATAAACAGTTCCATCTCCGCAGAGGAGATCCCCTGTTGTATCTCCCGCCAGAACCATGTTCTCAGCCCTTGCAGCTCATGAAGAATATGTCCGGCTTCTTTGGTAAGCTTCAGATGAAGGTACCTTCTGTCCTGCCGGTCAGGCACCGACTCCACATACCCGGCATCTACCAGGTCTTCTACAGATTTACAAACCTGAGATCTGGACATGGAACGATATCGTGCAATATCCGCCGCCGTATCCAATTCCTCATGGTTCTGCAAAAAAAGCATCACATCAATCTCATTTTGCGTCAAGCCATGGGCTTTTCTGGTATCAGCCCACATCTTTTCATAGATCTTCTTTACTTTCTGGGACGAGATAATAAATGCCTCTCCTGCACTGAGCTGCCGGTAGATATTCTCCCCGCCATCCGGCTGGCTTTCCATATGGTCACCGCCCTTCTCTGTAGATTATTCACTTTTGAACAGTTCACAAATAAATTATATGCGAATTTGCACAATAATACAAGTATATATTCTCGCCAGATTATAAATATTTTCTTAAGTTGCTTTTTCCAGCCAAACACATTATAATATGGAACGTATCAAGTGAACGACCTCTGGCAAAGAAAGGGATTTACCATGAAGAAAACTAAACGGATTCTGGCTCTGATCGGAGCACTGTTGCTGGCCCTTCTCTATCTCTCCACCTTAGTATTCGCCCTGATGAAAAGCGCCGTGGCCTCTGATCTTTTAAAGGCTTCTTTGATCTGTACCGTCATCATCCCGGTACTTTTATATGGCTATATTTTAATATACCGTATACGAAATAAAGATAAAAAAGACCGGTGAAACTCATCGGTCTTTTTTATCCTCATATCTGCGTCTGTATGTAATTGTAAATCATCTGATAGCCTTCGGCTGTATAATGGATTCCATCCGTGGTCAAGTTTCCCTTCGGCTTTACCTGACCGCTTTCCATCAAATACGTATATACATCCACATAGTTTTCCGGAAAGGCAGCCTGCATCTGCGCATTAAAAACCTGTATCTGTTGATTCGTTACCGCATATCCGGTCTTCTTTGCCAGTTTCTGCTCCACCGGATAGACGGAGGCATACAGGAATCTCGCCTGGGGATAAGAAGTCATAAGTTCCCGATAAAGATCGATGTACAAATCAAGATTTCCCAAATCGTTAATCCCAAAGTTAAAAATAACCGTAGATGCCGGCGCCGCTGCAAGCTGTTTCTCCAGTTTCTTTCGCGCCTTTGTGGAAAGCCATTGATATCCTTCTCCCACTTTTCCGATGTAGATAGCCTCGCCGCCGATACTCTGATGTAATCCCACCGTTCTGGAATCTCCTGCAAAAATCAAGGCCGACTCTTCCTTCTGTTCTGGTGCAGGTGCCGTGCTGATGGCCGCCTGGCTTGCACTGGAAATGACCTGTCTTCCCTTTTTATCCAACAAGACACCGTCCACAGTACAATTTTTATACATTACGCCTTTTTTTCGGAAACAATACCGCTCGTCTCCGATGTTCTGCCATCCCGTCACGGCAACTCCGGTCTCCGGTGAAAAATAATATCGTTTTCCTTTAATATTCTTCCAGCCCGTATGCAGGGCACCTGACTTTTTCAGGAAATAAATCTTACCCCGGTAACTCTTCTTTCCGGTAGCCATATAACCTTTTTTATTAAAAAAATAAATGTCTCCGTCAATTCTCAGCCATTTATTCTTTGGATATTTTCCATTGTAGAACTGGTACCACCAGCCCTTTGCATCCTTTCTCCAATATCCGGCCTTCGCCTCAGCTGTCCGCTCAATCACGTTTTTACCGGATGCCTCAGCTTTCATGGTCTGCCCCATGCCTGCCAGACATAACACCAATAAACACATCAGGACTGCAACAGGAATTCTCCGTCTCATGATTCTACTCTCCACGTTTCTTTTCAAATATATTTCATATTTGTTACATTTTCCGTGCTATCGTTCTTAACTATATCACATTTTCTTTACAATTGCAAGTTTTTCTTAAGAAATACAAAAAGGCCGAAGCCAAATATCTTATTTGACTTCAGCCCCGCCATTTGTTTTTATTTTTCCTTGGAAATCATATAGTAAGGAACGGATACAAACAAAATAGCTCCTACCATATTTCCCAATGTCACTACCAGCAAATTATAGAAATAACCTCCGATGCTGACAGCTGCGTCTCCTGCATTTAATAATCCAACCCCCATGATGCTCATGTTTGCCACGCTATGCTCAAATCCGCAAATCATAAAGACAAAGATGCACCAAAATACCATGATTAGCCTTGCCACTTCATTTTTCAGCTTAATGCTGCACCAAACAGCCAGACATACTAAAATATTACAAAAGACGGCTCTGGTAAACATCTGTCCTAAAGGCAGTCCCATCTTGGTGGCTGCAGAAGCTGCAAAATGTTCGCCTACGGCTCCTGTTGGAATACCTGTAAGTTGGAAAACCAATACACAAAGAATGGAACCCACAAAGTTACCCACATAACAGACAATCCAAAGTTTAATGGTATCTCCCCAGGAAACTTCTTTTTTCAATGAAGCGGATGCCATCACAAAATTGTTTCCCGTAAACAACTCCGCTCCTGCTGCAATCACAAGGCTTAAAGCTGCTGCAAAACAAAATGCCATCACGGCCTTCATCATCGGGTCGTTTGCCTCCTTTAACGGAGTTCCCATCACAAACGTGATAAAAGATCCAAAGGAAATAAACATGCCCGCTACCATGGACGAAATAAAATATCCGGCAGGATTTTTTTTCAACAGATTATTCTTACCCACCCCTGCCTTACATACTGCCTGAAACTCCTCTTGAAACATTTCCCCTCTACCTCCTTTATAAAGACTGCTACACATTTCTGTTTCGAAAGATAAGGAGGTTGCCTTTCCCCCCAGGAACCCGGCAACCTCCACTATTTGTTACGAATTATTAGAATAATCCGGAAATCTTTCCGTTTTCATCTACATCGATTCTCTCTGCTGCCGGTACCTTCGGAAGTCCTGGCATGGTCATGATTTCACCTGTCAAGGCTACGATAAATCCTGCACCTGCGGAAATTTTCAGGTTGCGGACGGTAACTTCGAAGTCTGTGGGCGCACCCAGCTTGTTCTGGTCATCGGTCAGGCTATACTGTGTCTTTGCGACGCAAATCGGGCAGTTGCCAAATCCAAGGGCCTCCAACTGTTTTGCCTGCTTCTGAGCATTCGCTGTCAGAACTGCTCTCTTGCCTCCATAGATCTTCTGTACGATGGCATTCAGCTTATCCTCAATACTGCCCTCCAGTTCATAAGAGTAGGTAAAGTCATTGGGCTGTTCTACCAGCTCGATTACTTTCTCAGCCAAGGCAATTCCGCCTTCTCCACCCTTAGCCCATACTTCAGAAAGGGCTACATTTACGCCGAGTTCTTTACATTTTTCTTCTACCAAATCCAATTCGGCCTTGGTATCGGTGGGGAATGCATTGATGGCAACTACGCAGGGCAGTTTATATACATTCTTAATATTACTTACGTGTTTCAGCAGGTTTGGAAGTCCCTTCTCCAACGCTTCCAGATTCTCGTTATTCAGATCTGCCTTGGCAAC